>NZ_FOYM01000032.1 GCF_900115975.1 Desulfoscipio geothermicus DSM 3669 | reverse complement strand
CCCAGGGTGCAGATATTTACTGTAATGACGGACATCTTTAGACTAATTAAGCTGATGATAAAACATATGCGTGCTACCGTTATTCCAAAGGAACGGGATGAGTTTTTGAATAAAATGCGAATCAATAGTTTTACACACCCGGTTGGTGTATAAAACTAAATTCATACCTGAAAAAAACATTATCCACAATCCACAGGATATCTCTGTCCAATTTTAAGCGCAATTTACGTGATAATATTGTTTAGCATAAATAGACATGATTTTTGTCAAAATAGCCATGGTATTTTTGGTAATTATTTCTTTATTTTTCATGATAGAGACGGCTTTTCGAACAGGCTCTTGAAAAGATATCTTTAGTTCGAACTCTAGACAGTTGCAAGACAGCCGCTTATGTTGTCTATACTTCCAGGAGGTTGGCAATCAACTTCATGAAACATAGAAGTGTACAAAAAAAGCATACGTATTATGGAGAAGACATGGATCTGGCGGAAAAGGTTCCCAGCCTTGAAGGCACCATAGAAGACAGGATCATCCATCAGGAAGAAATAGAAGAGATGGGGAATGCCATATTGAGGCTTTCGGAGAAGCAGAAAGATTTATTGTATTTTAAGTACATACTGGAAATGACTGATACGGAAATAGCGGAAACTTTCGGAATAGCCCCCGACAGTGTACGGCAATATTTGACAAGAGCCCGAAGAGCAGCCAAAGAACTCATGGATAAGGAGATGAATAAGCGTGCTGAATAACAGCCCGGAACAAATTCGAAAAAAGCTTTATGAGGAATATGAAGACAGTCTGTTCAAACTGATCATGCACGATGCCGCGGAAAAGGAAGGAAAGCTTTTTCTGGAAGAAAAAGAAAAGCTGAAAAATACCTCGGAGGCCCTGCCTTCCGGGGAGACATTCAAAAGGTTTAACCAACAACTGGATGCTCATTTTAAAAAGCCGAAGGCTTACGCCAGAAGGCAGCGCATGTTGAGAGCATTAAACAGAACTGCTGTCGCTTTGCTGGCCATTATTGTTATATTCTTTACCACCGTGGGGACCGTGCAGGCAGTTAGGGTCAGGGTGCTGAATTTTTTAATGAATATTCAACCAGAATATACGTCTTTTCAATTAAAGGACAGCGGTGGCGGCCCGGAGGGTGGGAATCTGGTTGTAAACTGGACAAATAGCTATGTTCCGACCTATATACCGGACGGATATAAAGTCAGCAACATTTCCAGCAGCGAATCTTATAAAAGAATCATATTTGAAAACCAGCAAGACAA
Organism: Desulfoscipio geothermicus DSM 3669; assembly: GCF_900115975.1. Taxonomy (GTDB): domain Bacteria; phylum Bacillota; class Desulfotomaculia; order Desulfotomaculales; family Desulfallaceae; genus Desulfoscipio; species Desulfoscipio geothermicus. The sequence continues at coordinate 42,540 of NZ_FOYM01000032.1, read as the reverse complement.
ATCGCATATCATTTATACGGAATTAAGCGGAGCCAACAGCCCCGGGGTGGATACGGAGGATGCTTCTGAATTTGAAACAGTCAGTATCAATGGGCATAAGGGAACGCTTATGGTGAAAAATTCTATGGTTACAATCGTATGGGAAATGGATAACCGTATTCTTATGGTTCAGACACGAACGGGTAAAGACACGGCGATGAAGGTAGCCGAAGGGGTTATCTATGTAAAGTAAAATATATTTGAATTTTATTGTTGCAGAAAACCTCCCTTAATTGTCTTTAATGGGTGAAAGATAATTAAAAGGAGGTTTTTATTTATGAAAAAATTTGTCTGCATGGGTATTCTCTTCCTTATGGTCATTTTCTCCGCTGTTCCGGTTTACGCAGATGCGGGGACAAAAAAAGAGTCCCAAAAAGCAGTAATAACCCCTCAATTTACGTACATCTCTATGTTAAATCCGGGCCTATCTATCAGCTCATCCGGAAAAGCCACCTGCGTAGGGATTGTTACCCTTTACGACGATTCACACAGTGTAGATTTGACTGTCTCATTGCAGAAATCCACCAGTAGTGGCTGGAGCACAATCAAGACACGGTAACATATTGATTTAGTTTACTATAATCATCAATTAATTAAATATCTTTGGAATTGTCAAATTCGTCTAATGGGTTAGGGTAATGTGTGTATATGACCAAACTGTACGGGGGCCTTCGTTAATTTGCAGTGCGCCATTTGGTTTCAAAAAAAATGGTAATAGTCAAAAAAAATTCAGTGGCATAGGCTATTGGGTGAAATTATATAATTCCATTGACTGTGGAACAGTTTCTGCTTCAAGTTAGCTTGAGCCAGTTCTTCATCGTTTCATAACTTACCAGCGTCTTTCCCGCTAATTCTGGCTAATATAGGACAGGCGGTGTTTGATATTGTTCTATTTTTCATCTAAAAAAGAGATACCGTTCGCTGGGGTCAGACCCCATTTAGGAGAAAAAGGAAGGGTCTTGCCCTTCCTTGACGACCGAGCATTATATTTTAACGATAACGGTTATATAACTCCATTGATAGGACACCTAAAATATAACTTATTACAGAAATTATTGTTATGGTATAAGTATCTTTAGGAGGTAATCCGATATCAATAAAGTAAGACCTTACAAATGTATCTGTAATTAATGTTACCAATAATAAAAATATTATTGGTATTAACCTTGCGTATTTTGCCATAAATCCCCCTTGTAAGCTATAATCGGGTGCACTACTGGGCCAATAGTATGTCCTCCAATAACCGGTTCCAGCTTGGGCAAGACCAAGGCGTTCTCCTGATTCAACCGTAGTATCATTGATATTCAAGTCTGTGCGTTTTGCATTAATATCTAATGAACCATCAGAATTGGTTGTAAATTGGAAATAACTGAGTATTGCAATAGTTACTATACCTCCAAGCACAACGCCAAACAGGTCCCGTAACACCCCCAGTAGCAACGAGTACGGCTGACAACGTATCCGCTATAGCTATTCCAACATCTCGAACATATGCCACATCAGTTGGTGTTAAGTGAGTATGATAATTAAGGACGCCTCCGGAATAATAGTCTTCGATATAACTGTAGTGCCAAAAGTAATCAATAGGTTCCGTTGAAACTTCCCCTGAAGTATTACTATCGGAGGTAGGTGCACTATCAGCCATTTTTTTAGCTTTCTCAAGATCATCGACAAAAGTAAAGTAAGTTCGATTACCTACTATTTTAGCTTCTTTGTCCTTGTCCGTAATCTTCTTTATTTTTTTCTTATCTGAAAGGTCATTAATTTTTATTGGATCTACAAGAACTATATAGGTAGTAGTAGAACCAGATTTTGCCTCTAAAACTTTGCTTTTACTTTTGCTTATATAAACAATTTTGATATCCTGATTTTTTAAGTCTTTTTCCATAGCAAAGGCCGCCGGTAAAAAGTTCACTAATAATAAGCAAAAATTACGGTAATTGATACTATACGCTTTTTCATAAAATTCACCTCCTAAGAATTAGATTTTTTTATAAAAATATGTTATTACCATCCTTTCCATTAAAATTTTCTAGGCTTGTTACATTTAAGTAGAAACGCTGTTTAAGTATTTTTTACCTTTAATCCATCTTCGGAGGCGATTTTTTTGTTAGGTTATTGGCGTTCTCACTATGAATATCAAGTTTGGTTGGTATCTAAGCTCAAGTCTTTAATTTTAGAACATGAATCCCAAATGAGTTTTTATGCTGACCTTATTGAAAAGGTATATGTGCTTGATTTAGACCCTCTTAAAGATGTTATTTCATCTCTTTATTCTAATTTCGGTCGACCTGCCAACAATCAGCCTGAAAGTTTGCCTCTCCCTCGATTTGATAGACACCAAGTTAAGAGTGTATAGTATTAACAGGAGGTGCTGGAAGCTGTGGGAGAGGAAAGGCGAGTATACATATAGAGTGCTCTATGAGCCGAAAAGGAAACTGTTGGGATAATGCTGTAATGGAGAGTTTTTTTCACACCCTCAAAACGGAGTTGGTTTACCATCGGCTATATAAGACTCGTGCCCAGGCACGCCGGGACTTGTTTGAATACATAGAAGTATTCTACAACCGGGTTAGGATGCATTCTTCAATAAACTACATGAGTCCGGAAAGTTATGAAAAGCTAGGACAATGCGCTTCTTGACAATATTAACTACACATGGAAATAAATCAATCACTGTCTAATTTATCGGGGGAAGACTACTTTCCTGTGCGATGGGAGTCCGGACAATGTATTGGGCCAACTTCTCGACCCCCTCCCGGTTCCATATTGGTAGGATTCTTCGTTAAAACTCTAAGATTTAAATTACGAGGTGATATTATTAAGGAATTAGGTAGTATATCTGGGAAAACTTAAATTTTCAAGTAGACCTCAATGTTGCTGCGGCGCACGCCGCTTGCTTCGGAAAACTAAAATAAAAAGTAGCACCTTTATCAATTTCGCCAATCATCCAGGCTTGACCATTATGCCTTTTGAGTATTTTCTGACATATAGCGAGTCCTACACCTGAACCTTCAAACTCATTTTGTGAATGGAGTCTTTGGAATACTCCAAAAAGTCGAGCTGAATAACGCATATCAAACCCTACACCATTATCTTTCACTGCAAAGGTGTATTCGTTTTCGCTCTCGCTAAAGCTAACCTCGATCATGGCAATTTCCCTGGTCCGCGTATACTTTAATGCATTAGAAAGTATATTTGAAACAAGCATTCTCATCATTACAGGATCGCCAGTTACATTAGGCAAAGGTTTAAGATTTAATTCGACTTGCCGTTCACCTTGTAGCTGAACAAGCTCATTATATACATCAAGAAACAAATGCTCTAACTGTATAACTTCATTTTGCATTGGCATTTCACACATCTTTGAGAACTCAAGCAAATGCTCAATGATAGCAATGACTTCCAGAGATTTTTCCTGAATAATAGTAACCAGCTCTTGGCCTTCACTATCTAGTTCATTCCTATAATCTGCAACAAGATATTCAATAAGCTTATTAATTGACAACAGCGGAGCTTTTAAATCGTGAGCTATAGTATAGCAAAAGCTGTCTAATTCGCGATTAGCTTCTTTGAGCGATTCAGTTTGCTGCTTTAGCTTGATGTGCGTTTTTACACGGGCCAGCAGTTCGGAGGTGTTGAAGGGCTTGATTACGTAATCCTGTGCTCCAAGTTCGAATCCCTTCCGGATACTATCTTCATCATCCCGGGCAGTTAAAAATATGATGGGGATACTACTATATGCACGGTTCCTTTTAATAGTTTTACACAGTTCAAAACCATCCATTTCAGGCATAAAAATATCTAATAGAATCAAATCCGGTTGATGCTGACTTAAAAGTTTTAGAGCAGTACTCCATTTGTTGGCAATTCTTATTCTAAAATTGTTTTTTTGCAGTACTGCTACAACTGCTTCAATATGTTCCGGTGTATCTTCTACCAGTAATATTTCTGGTTGATTGTTCTTTTGGATTATTTCCAAGGGTATCATCTCCGTGAATATATTCTGTGCGTCCTCTTCCAGATGATTAAATATTAAACGAAGGAACGTATGAAAACAATCCCTTTGGATTTTTATTTTTGACATTTGCAAAAGCTGTTATTATAGTTTACAATAAATTTCAAGGCAAAGAGGCTGTGGTTTGCAGAGCTTGCATACCAACTTCTTTGCCTTTATTTTATTTACCTGTTTAACGATTCCCTTGGCCAGTTAGTAATTTTTTGATGATATGTTTAATATATTAAGCAAGTTGCGGAGGTAAAGAACGTGAGCTCAAAAATGATTATAAAGCAGTCAACCATTAGTGCGCTGATTTTGGGCATATTTTTCCTCATAGCGACATTGCTGGCAGGAAGTATTTTATATATGAGTCAGAGTATTAAAGCCGAGCAAACTGCTGAAAAAAGAAGAACAGAATTCAAACAGCTTGGTATGGATCTGGCGGACGCTTCCGATTATTTGACAGCGGAAGCAAGAAAATATGCTGTAACTAAAGATATCACCCATTTATATAAATATTGGGAAGAAATTAATATAACAAAAACGAGGGATTATGTTATATCTCGACTTGGTGAACTTGATTCACCACCTGCTGAGAAGGCGCTGTTGGCAGAGGCGAAAAAACATTCCGATGACCTTGTGGAAACTGAGAGACATTCCATGCGGTTGGTTTTAGAAGGTCTGGGAGAAAAAGAAGCTAACATGGTTCCTGAAGTCGCCAGTTATCGTTTAAGTGAAGAAGAACAGCAGCTAAGCAAAGAGGAAAAATTTGCTAAAGCACGTGCTATTATGTTTGATGCTCAGTATGACGCGGATAAGAAAAGTATCATGAGCCCCATTGAGAAATTCCAACAAGTTATGAATGCACGTTTGGAAGCTGAATTGGAAGTGGCTCGTGAAGGTACCAGAAGAGCGGCAATTTTACAAACCATACTTGCCGGTATTATTATTGGTGCAGTTGCGGTGTTGATTAGAATTCTTTTTACACAAATTAACTATCCAATTAAGAATTATACCGAGTTATTGAAAGATATCTCTTTTAGTAATGAAAGTTTCAGGCTTATCCCCGAAGGCTCGCATGAACTCAGACTGCTTGCTATGACGTTCAATGATTTATATGGCTCATTTCAAGATGAACTGGTGAAACGAAAACAGGCGGAAGAAACTATGAAAGCTGCTAAAGATGAGGCTGAGCGTGCCAACCGTGCCAAAAGTGAGTTTCTGGCAAATATGAGCCATGAAATCAGAACACCGCTAAATACAATAACAGGATACACATACTTATTGGAGAATAGCCACTTAGATCCGAAGCAAAAAGAGTATGCCGATAAGATTGATATGGCAGCCAAAAACTTGCTGGGAATTATCAATGAAATTCTCGATTTCTCAAAAATCGAAGCACGCAGGATGACACTTGAGTTGGTTGATTTCGATTTATTTAAAATTATAGATGATCTTTGCGGTATGATTGGCGTTGAAGCTCAACGCAAGGGGGTTCAACTTAATTTAAGCATCAAACCGGATGTACCACAGTATATAAAAGGGGATCCAGTGCGACTCAAACAGGTTATCTTAAACCTGCTGGCCAATAGCGTAAAGTTTACCCATGAGGGAAGCATAAATATTCTGGTGGAATTACTGGAAAAAGAGCAAAACCAGCTTAATTTACGTTTTAGCGTTGCTGATACCGGGATAGGCATTTCTGAAAAACAGAAAAAGTCGCTTTTCCAAGCTTTTACCCAGGGAGATGCGTCGACATCAAGAAAATATGGTGGTACAGGTTTAGGGTTGGCTATTTGCAAAAAAATGGTTGAACTCATGGGCGGCCATATAGAAGTGGAAAGTGAAGTAGGGAAGGGGTCGACATTCAGTTTTACAGCTAATTTTTCAATTGCAGATAAAATTCCTGTGGAACAGGAGGAAGGTGAAATTGCAAAATTAACAAGAATATTTGAAAAGAAAAAAATTCTGCTTATCGAGGATAATCCCATTAATTTGCAGATGACTAAAGAAATTCTTAACCACTTAGGTTTTGACACCGATACAGCTGAAAACGGTTTTATAGCTTTACAGAGGGTTGAAAAAAAGTTTTACGATGCTGTTTTAATGGATATTCGAATGCCAGAGATGGACGGATACGAAACAACACGCCGCATAAGGGCTTTACAGGGCACCGAGAACCTGCCCATTATCGCTTTGTCGGCGGATGCGGTGGAAGGCGTGGCTGAAAAAGCTAAAGCAGCAGGCATGAACGGGTATTTGACTAAACCATTAAATCCATTAAAACTTATTGAAGTATTGAAGAGTTATATTCAAATCGAAGCTGCTGATGAAGATTTTGCGGACATGCCTGATGAAGAAACCGGAGCGCCAAAAGATGTTCAAGCTTGTCTTGATTGGGAAAAGGGGATCAGAAGACTAGGTGGTAACAAGAGGAAATACAGAGAAATAATGAAGCAATTTATCAGCAATCATAGTGAAGATGCAAATAAACTTGAGTATCTTTTATCTATAAACGATTTGACGGAAGCGAAAATATTAGTCCATACAATCAAAGGCATTGCCAATAATATTGGAGCAATAGGTTTGAAAGATGCCAGCGTAACACTGGAACAAGTGATATTAAATAATGATCAGAATCAACTTGACCAGGCTATGCATGATTTCAAGGTAAATTTGCAGGCACTTTGTGTTTTTGCCACTACTCAGTTAGATGATGTGCTTGGTATTAAAGAAGAGGAAGAAAAAAAGGTTGATTCTGGAGATGTGCATAAAGTTCTCATGGAGTTGCTTGCTTTGTTGCAGGACGGAGATGCTGAGGCAAAAAATTTGTTTCAAACATACAAAAATAAGCTTAAGCAAAACTTAGGGGAAAAAGATTATGCTCGATTAGATAAGAATATCTCGTCCTATAATCTCTACGAAGCAGCAGCGGATTTGCAAGAGATTATTTTGAGAATTAGAGGAAAAGGTGCTCATGATGGATCAAGTAAGGAAGAAACAAAAAATGTATAAAGTGTTGATTATTGATGATGACAGATCAACAAGATATATGCTCAAGCGGTTTAAGAAGTGGGAATCTTATGGCTTTGCCATCGCAGACGAAGCTTGTGACGGCAAAGAGGCTTTGCAAAAGCTGAAATCTTGTTATTTTGACCTGATTATTACAGATATTAGAATGCCGGGTATGGATGGCATTGAGTTTCTGCAGGAGTTCAAAAGTATGAATTGGCAAGCTTGTGTTATTTTTCTTAGTACACATAGTGATTTTGAATATGCCAAACAAGGTATACGCTTGGGAGTTTTTGACTATATGACCAAACCTCTTAATGATGATTTGCTTGGCGAAGCTTTAGAAAGAGCAAAAACCTATTTAGATGAAGAATACAAAAAAAGAACGAAGATGGAAGCGGAGAAAAAGCAGCTTGCAGAAAGCCTAAAGCTTTATTATCCCAAGAAGCGTGAAAAAAAACTTGCCGCTTGCTTGCTTTCCGGCAGTTCTCTGATCACCAAAGAGATAGAAAACACCTTGCTGGAAATTACCAAAATATTTGAAAATGATCTATACAAAATGGGCATTTTACTGAATATGCTGCTTGCCAATCTAAGTGAAAAGATTTATGCTACCTTTCCCTGGTTACAAAAACTTGGAGACAAAAATTTTACCTATGATATGACGGAGGCTCAATCAATTGCTGAGATGAAGCAAAAATTCTTTATGTATATTAACAGCTGCTTAGAAATGATCAAGAAATATGAATTACATCATGCCGATAGTGTAATCAGGAGAACCTGTGCTTACGTTATAGAGCATGTTGAACAGGATATTAAACTCGAAATGATCGCCAACGAAGTGCACATGAGTAAAGATTATGTCGGTAAACTATTCAAGCAAAAGACAGGCTGTAACTTTAACGATTTTGTAACCAAAGTCAAAATGGAACATGCCAAATACCTCATTCAAACCGGTGAATTTAAAAACTATGAAGTCAGTGAGAAATTAGGCTATAGTAAGCCGGATTATTTCAGTCGCCTGTTTAAGAAATATACCGGGCACACGCCCACAGAATTTAAAAAATTATACAATAATGTTTAATTGCATTTGGAAAATGTTCTGGACAGGTTTAACTATTACAGATTTTTGGGGTGAGATTACTGTTTTTTGGTGTTAAATTTTATCAAACTTCAGTGTAAGATATTATTTAAATGATGGCTATAGGTAATGACTAAGTTAGTCATAAGAGCATAGCTGGGGCGCTATGAAAATGCATTCAATGATTGAATGTGAATTTTCATAGCGCCTTTTTGTGTTGTTGTTTTATATATAGCCATCATAACCACATTACGTTCATGGCCATGAAATGTATGTTGGTAAACTTGAATTTACATTAAAGAAAGAAGGGCGATATAGCAATGAAAATAAGATTTGCGAACAAATTTAAGGGTATCGCTGGGGTAGTTACTATTGCGCTTGTTTTGTCGCTGCTTTTGGCAGGGTGTGGCACAGAGAAAACTGGAGGGTCAAATGAGGCAAAGCCGGCTGCAACAGATGCCGGTGATACGATCAAGGTTGGTATTTTGCATTCTTTAAGCGGTACCATGGCGATCAGTGAAGTATCTGTAAAAGATGCTGAAATGATGGCTATCGAGGAAATCAATGCTTCCGGTGGTCTTCTTGGCAAAAAGATTGAACCCATCATTGAAGATGGCGCATCCGATTGGCCTAAATTTGCAGAGAAGGCCAAGAAGCTTTTGCAAAATGATCAAGTGGCAACTGTTTTTGGTTGTTGGACTTCTGCCAGCCGTAAGGCAGTACTTCCGGTATTTGAAGCGAATAATGGACTTTTGTGGTATCCGGTCCAATATGAGGGAATGGAAGCTTCGCCAAACATTTTCTACACCGGTGCTGCTCCAAATCAGCAAATAGTACCGGCTGTTGAATGGTTGCTGGAGAACAAAGGCAAAAAGTTTTTCCTCCTTGGTTCCGATTATGTCTTCCCAAGAACAGCCAATAAAATCATCAAAGCGCAGCTTAAGGCTATGGGTGGAGAACTGATTGCAGAAGAATATACACCCCTTGGACACACGGACTATAGTACTATCATTAACAAAATCAAGGCAACTAAACCCGATGTTGTCTTCAACACCTTGAACGGTGACAGCAATGTTGCCTTCTTCAAGCAGTTAAAAGATGCCGGGATAACTTCGCAAGACCTGACTACTCTCTCAGTAAGTGTTGCGGAAGAAGAGATCCGCGGCATTGGCGCTGAAAACATGAAGGGGCATCTGGTTTCCTGGAATTATTATCAGACCACAGACACCCCCGAAAACAAAGAGTTTGTTAAGAAATATAAGGAAAAATACGGTGCAGATCGAGTAACTGACGATCCCATTGAAGCAGCATACATCCAAGTTCATCTATGGGCTGAAGCAGTGAAAAAAGCAGGTTCTACTGATGTTGACAAGGTTAGAGAGGCCGCTAAAGGGCTTGAGTATAAAGCCCCTGAAGGATTGGTCAAGATTGAGGGAGAGAACCAGCACCTGTGGAAACCTGTCCGAATCGGTGAGGTGCAGGAAGATGGCTTGATCAAGGAGATTTGGAGTACCAAAGAAGCTGTAAAACCAGATCCTTATCTTAAATCCTATGCCTGGGCTAAAGATTTAAGTAACTAATTAACTAATAAAAGCAGCTTTACCTGTGCAGGATGAAACAATCATCCTGCACAGGCTAAAAAATCGGAGAGTGATTGGGTCTATGGAAACATATGTTTTGCAAATATTCAACGGGATCAGCGTCAGTTCGATTTTGATGCTTGCTGCTTTGGGCCTGGCTATTATATTTGGTTTAATGAAGATTATTAATATGGCCCATGGTGAATTGATCATGATCGGTGCTTATGTAACATTTGTAACACAAAATATCTTTATGTCATATGTAGATAAAGATTATTTTGACATCTATTTTATTTTTGCTTTACTTGCTGCCTTTGTTATTACGGCATTTGTCGGCTATTTGCTGGAAATTACCATCATCAGGCATCTTTATGGTCGACCGCTGGATAGTTTGTTGGCTACCTGGGGGGTAAGCCTCGTATTGCAGCAACTGGCCAGAAGTATTTTTGGGGCCCCTAATGTTGATGTCAAAAGTCCCACATGGCTTGATGGCGGCATCCTTATCTGGGGGGATTTACAGCTGCCGTATAAGAGACTGTTTATCATGTTGCTTGTGGCACTTTGCATATGCGGAGTTTATTATTTTCTCTACAAAACAACCACTGGACGCAGGATCCGGGCAGTTATGCAAAACCGGACCATGGCGAAAAGCCTCGGTATTAACACCCGGAAGGTTGATGCCATGACTTTTGCAATTGGCTCCGGCTTGGCTGGTATTGCAGGCTGTGCCCTTACGCTGCTTGGTTCGATAGGACCAACCCTGGGCACGAATTACATCATTGATACATTTATGGTTGTAGTTCTCGGCGGTGTGGGCACAATTATCGGCACTGTTGCAGGTGCCGGCATAATTGGTCTGGGGAATACAACTTTTGAGTTTTTAACTGATGCATCCCTTGGCAAGGTACTCGTGTTTTCAGTGGTTATCTTGTTCCTGCAATGGAAGCCACAGGGCTTCTTTACAATCAAAAGTCGCGCCCTGGATGAGTAATTGGAGGTGTACTAATTTGCTTGAGATAGTCGCAAAAATTAAAGAATACTTTCTAAAACGGAATGCGGTCATCTCCATAATATTTGTTTTATTATGTCTGGCGCCGTTATTTTTATCAGATTTTAGAATCAATTTGCTTGGTAAATTTGTGGCCTTTGCCATACTTGCTCTGGGTATAGATCTTATTTGGGGTTATACGGGGATTCTGAGCCTTGGACATGGGGTGTTTTTTGGCCTGGGCGCCTACTGTATGGCGATGTACCTCAAGCTGGAATCAAGTGCGGGTAAGGTGCCGGACTTCATGTCCTGGAGCGGACTGGAAGTAATGCCATGGTTTTGGAAGCCGTTCGCTTCCGCCCCATTTGCGTTAACAATGGCCATTCTTATTCCTGTGTTATTAGCCATGATTATTGGCTACTTAACCTTTAAGAATCGCATCCGCGGCGTATATTTCACCATCTTAACCCAAGCTCTATCGATTATCTTTGTCGTTCTATTTATTGGTCAGCAAGCTTACACAGGCGGCACAAACGGGATAACCAACTTTAAAACTATTTTGGGTTTCTCTCTTTCCGACCCAGCAACCAAACTCAGCCTTTATTATATTGCTGTTTTGTTGTTACTGGCAGCATATGTGTTTTGCAAACTTATCATCGACAGACGTATTGGTCGAGTATTGGTGGCTATTCGAGACGGTGAAAACAGGATCCGTTTTTCAGGATACAACCCAACCGTTTATAAAGTGTTTGTTTACGCCATTTCTGCCGGCCTGGCCGGTTTGGCAGGTGCTGTCTATGTGCCCCAGGTTGGGATAATATCGCCTGCGGAAATGGGCATTATACCTTCCATTGAAATGGTTAGTTGGGTTGCCATAGGGGGACGTGGCACGTTAACAGGCGCCATTATCGGAGCTGTGCTGGTTAATTCATTAAAAAGTGTAGTTAGCGAAAGTTTTCCTGATATATGGTCATATTTTATCGGCATTACCTTCATAGTAATTGTTATTTTCATGCCTTCGGGGCTGGTTGGAATCTATCAGCAAATAAAAAAAGTCTGGCGCAATTCTTTGCTGTTAAAGAGAAAGGAAGCAGCTATGAAGCATTGATCACCGTCGCTGGAGCTGTAACTGAAAAGGATTAGCTGTTATTTAAAATCATCTTAAAGGTGTGATTTTGATGGATACAGTTTTGGAGATTAAGGATTTGACAGTGAGTTTTGATGGTTTTAAAGCAGTCAATGATGTAAGTACTGCTGTAAAAAAAGGGGATATCCATTTTTTTATCGGACCGAATGGTGCCGGTAAGACTACTTTACTTGATGCCATCTGCGGACGCGTTAAGCCTGCTGCCGGTTCGATATTTTTCAAAGACTGTGGTGACGTGACTAAGTTGGCTGAACATGAAATTGTTGAACGTGGTATCGGTAGGAAATTTCAGGTTCCGTCCGTATTTAATAGCATTACAGTTTTTGAGAATATGGAACTGGCTGCTGAAAAGAAAAGAACCATTTTTTCTACCCTTTTTTCGAAACTCAGTCAGGAACAAATGGAAAGAATTGAATATGTGCTCAATATAATTGGTTTATATGAAAAGAGATTCGAGAAGCCGGCAGCTTTGTCGCATGGTGAAAAACAATGGTTGGAAATAGGTATGCTTTTCGTCCAGCAGCCGGAAATTATGCTTTTAGATGAACCCGTAGCCGGCATGGGCAGGAAGGAAACGGACAAGACCGGCGAGTTGCTTAAAGAAATCGCCAAAGACTGTTCCGTGGTGGTTGTTGAACATGATATGGACTTTGTAAGAGATTTTGCCAGTACCGTTACTGTTCTGCATGAAGGAACACTTTTGGTTGAAGGCGATATGGAGGAAGTGCAGAAAGACCCGCGGGTAATTGAAGTTTATCTAGGCCGGGGCGGTGAGTGAAGGTGCTGGATGTAAGTGGTTTAGATGCCTATTATGGCGACAGTATTATCCTGAAAAATATCAGCTTGCGAATTAAACAAGGACAAGTTGTCTGCCTGCTGGGAAGAAATGGTGTTGGAAAAACAACATTTCTGAAAAGCATTATGGGTCTTGTAAAAACGCCTAACGGCAGCATTATGCTTGATGGCACGGAAATAATCAAAATGCCTTCGTATAACAGGGCATTGCAAGGAATCGGCTATGTCCCCCAAGGAAGGGATATTTTCCCTAATTTAAGTGTTTATGAAAACTTGCTGTTGGGGCTGGAAAGAAATAAAAATAACAGTACTTTAGACGAAAGCATTTACGAACTCTTTCCTGTTTTAAAAACGATGCTGAAAAGAAAAGGCGGCGATTTAAGCGGTGGACAGCAGCAGCAATTGGCAATTGCCCGGGCCCTGGTGTCAATCCCTAAACTGCTTTTACTTGATGAACCAACAGAAGGTATTCAGCCATCGATCATACAAGAAATTGCCAAAGTCATCAAGAAGCTAAAAAGCAAGGGCAATATCACGATGTTAATCGTGGAGCAATATCTTGAGTTTGTTTTAGAAGTTGCTGATTATTTTTATGTGATGGATAAAGGTTGCATTGTTATGGAAGGCAATACAAAATATGTTGAGCCTCGACAAATTCAGGCGAAAATAGCTATTTGAGAGGTGATTGTTTATGCATTTAACACCAATCGAAACAGAAAAATTAATGCTGCATTTAGCAGGGGAGCTGGCTAAAAAAAGAAAAGCAAGGGGACTTAAACTAAACCACCCCGAGGCGGTTGCCTTGATTAGTGCGGAGTTGCTCGAAGCTGCCAGGGACGGTAAAACTGTTACTGAATTGATGCGGTTTGGTGCCGCAATCCTAACGAAGGATGATGTCATGGAAGGAGTAGACGCCATGATCCATGAAATTCAAATTGAAGCAACCTTCCCCGATGGTACGAAACTGGTTACCGTGCATAACCCAATCCGTTGATGTAAGGGGTGAAGATTAATGATACCCGGGGAATATTTTATTAATAATGAATACATTACTTTGAATCGCGATAGAAAGAAAATTACAATCAAAGTTGCAAATACCGGCGATAGACCTGTTCAAGCGGGCTCGCATTTTCACTTTTTTGAAGTCAATAAATGTTTGGCTTTTCCAAGGGGTCAAGCCTTTGGCATGAGGTTGAACATTCCATCCGGAACGGCAGTGAGATTTGAACCCGGCGAAGAGAAAGAAGTGGAGTTGGTTGCTATGGGCGGCAATGCCGTCATCCATGGCTTGAACGACCTGACCGGCGGCAGCGTTAAGGATGCGGATGTTTTGCAGAATGCTCTGTTAAAAGCAAAAAATCTAGACTTTAAAGGAGTTGAAGATTAAGTGAGCTATAAAATACCGGGCCGGGATTATGCAGGCATGTACGGTCCAACAAAGGGCGACCGAATAAGACTTGCTGATACGGATTTGATCATAGAGATTGAAGATGATTTTACATTTTACGGAGATGAATGTAAATTTGGGGGTGGTAAATCAATCCGGGACGGCATGGGTCAATCGCCGTCAGCGGCAAGGCAAGATGGTGTTTTGGATTTGGTTATCACCAATGCCATAGTAGTTGATTCCTGGGGGATTGTGAAAGGTGATATCGGTGTCAGGGACGGTAAAATTGTCGGTATCGGCAAGGCGGGAAATCCAGATGTAATGGATGGTGTAGCGCCGGATTTAGTCATCGGCGCCGCGACAGAGGTGATTGCCGGCGAAGGGCTCATAGCTACGCCGGGCGGCATTGACGCGCATATTCATTTCATTTGTCCCCAGCAGATTGAAACGGCGTTGTACAGCGGTATTACAACAATGCTCGGCGGAGGAACGGGACCGGCGGATGGCACCAACGCCACCACTTGCACACCTGGCAGTTTTCATATCCATAGAATGCTGGAAGCTGCTGAAAGCTTTCCCATGAACCTTGGTTTTTTGGGCAAGGGTAATGCATCCTTTGCAGGTCCGCTGGTTGAGCAAGTTGAAGCGGGAGCCATCGGGCTAAAATTACATGAAGACTGGGGAACAACATCGAAAGCTATAGATACATGCTTGCAGGTAGCCGACAGGTATGATGTACAAGTTGCTATCCATACTGATACGTTAAACGAAGCGGGTTTTGTCGAAGATACCATGCGAGCTATTGATGGAAGGGTAATTCATACTTTTCATACTGAAGGAGCCGGCGGCGGCCATGCGCCTGATATCATCAAGGTTGCTGCGCTGCCGAATGTGCTGCCGTCTTCCACAAATCCGACCATGCCTTTTACGGTCAACACCATAGACGAACATTTAGATATGCTGATGGTTTGTCACCACCTGGACAGCAAGGTGCCCGAGGATGTTGCCTTTGCCGACTCAAGAATACGGCCGGAGACCATTGCTGCGGAAGATATTCTGCATGACTTGGGCGTATTCAGCATGATGGCTTCTGATTCCCAGGCCATGGGCAGAGTCGGAGAAGTTATTATCAGAACCTGGCAGACTGCTGATAAAATGAAAAAACAAAGGGGTCCGTTACCGGAAGACAGTGACCGGAATGATAATTTCCGTGTGAAGAGATATGTAGCCAAATATACGATTAATCCTGCATTAACACACGGCATGGCTAATTATGTGGGTTCTTTGGAAAAAGGTAAACTTGCTGATGTTGTTTTATGGAAACCGGCTATGTTTGGAGTCAAGCCGGAGATGATTATTAAGGGAGGATTTATTGTCGCCAGTAAAATGGGCGATGCCAACGCGTCAATACCTACACCGCAACCGGTGATTTATAGAAAAATGTTTGGCGCTTTTGGCCGGGCCAAGTACAGCACATGTCTGACTTTTGTATCCAAGGCGGCACTGGAATCGGGAGCTCTTGAGAAATTAAACCTTCAGAAACAAGTTGTACCGGTTGTCGGCTGCAGAAATGTATCGAAGAAAGACATGGTTTTAAATAACGCCACGCCTAATATTGATGTGGATCCTGAAACATACCAAGTGAGAGTTGATGGGGAACATTTAACCTGTGAACCTTCGCAAACACTTTCTTTGGCCCAGAGGTACTTTTTATTTTAATAATTCCACGAAGAGGTGAGCCTGTGCTGATCGAAAATATTGTTCATGATCTTAATGAACAGGACCTTGGTGACCTGGAGCGTGATTATATAGCCATCGAATGGTATGAAGTTGAAAAGAAAGTGCTGCATAAAGTAAGTCGCAATGGCTTGGGTATAGGGATTCGTAATCATGAAGGGCGCCCTTTACGTGACGGTGCTATTTTATGGCATGACGCCCACAGGGCTTTGATTGTAGAAATCTTGCCTTGTGATTGTATAGCACTTAAACCGAACACCATGAGCGAAATGGCAAAAGCCTGTTATGAGATTGGCAACAGGCATGCTCCCTTATTTATGGAAGACGGAGAATTGCTCACGCCCTTTGACGCACCACTTTTTAATGTGCTTGAGAAATATGGTTTTGCGGTATATAGGAAAACTGCTAAATTAAAAACACCTTTAGGTGGTTATAAACATGAGCACTCACATGGACACTTACATGGGCACTCCTAAAGCCGCAGAAGTTAAGACCTATCCTCTTTTTTGCTTGCTCCAAATAAGTGACCCTTTGTTACCCATCGGCGGGTTTACCCAGTCATTTGGTTTAGAGACTTATGTTCAAAAAGGCATTGTCCATGATGCTGGTTCAGCCAAGAAGTATCTGGAGAGTTATCTCCTGAACAATTTTCTCTATAATGATTTACTGGCGGTTAAACTTGCCTGGGAATATACCGGTGACGCCAATTTGGATGGGATAGGGAATTTGGAAGATATTATTAGTGCGGCCAAAGCCCCGAGGGAACTTAGAACGGCCAGTATGAAATTAGGAACGCGGTTTTCGATCATTGTAGAATCAGTGTTAAAGGATCATTCTTTTTTTATTTCATATCTACAAAGGGTAAAAAGTGGTCAAGGTGCCGGGCATTACAGCGTAATCTACGGCTTGGCTACCAAACTGTTAAATATAGATAAAACCCTTGCTTTATCGGCAGTGACCTATAGCGCAGCTTCTCAAATTGTTAATAACTGTGCCAAGCTGGTACCAATAAGTCAAAAAGACGGGCAGAAGATCTTGTTTGGTGCCCAGGCAATATTTCAACAGATAATCGATAAAGTGGAGACGCTAAACGAGAGCAACCTGGGGATTTGCTTTGTTGGCTTTGATTTGAGGTCCATGCAGCATGAAAGATTGTATACAAGATTGTATATATCGTAATATTTTGGAGGTAATTTATATGGCATTTGTCAAGATCGGTATCGGTGGACCGGTTGGTTCCGGCAAAACTGCGTTAATTGAGCGCTTGACAAGGTTGTTAGCACCTAACTACAGTATAGGCGTGATTACAAATGATATCTACACCAAGGAAGATGCCGAATTTTTAGTGCAAAACAGCGTGCTTCCACCGGAGAGAATCATCGGCGTTGAAACCGGTGGTTGTCCACATACGGCGATTCGTGAAGACGCTTCCATGAATCTGGAAGCGGTTGATGAGTTAATTAATAGTTTTCCGGATATACAAATCCTATTTATCGAAAGTGGCGGCGACAACTTGTCGGCCACATTCAGCCCTGATCTGGCTGATGCAGCAATTTATGTCATTGATGTTGCCGAAGGGGATAAAATACCACGCAAAGGTGGACCGGGAATTACCCGATCCGATTTGCTGGTTATTAATAAAATAGATTTAGCCCCTTATGTTGGAGCAAGTCTTGAAGTTATGGAAAGGGATGCGAAAAAGATGCGAGGTGAAAAACCTTTCATTTTCACCAACCTTAATACTAATGAAGGTCTTGATGATGTGATCAAATGGATCAAACAAAGCGTACTTTTGGAAGGCCTATGATTATGATTAATAAATTTGGACAAGACAGTGAATTGTACATTAAAGCTAAAAATATAAATGGCAGGACTTGTTTAGAGGATTATTATTTTACTGCTCCATACAAAATAGCGAAACCTTTTTGGGATGAAAAAAAAGGTTTAATGAATATTATCATTATGAGTGCTTCTGCCGGCATTATGGAAGGAGATTATTATCGAACAAGGCTTGAGTTAGGTGCTGGTGCGAGGGTTGCTCTGCATGGCCAGACTTATACCAAGATCCATCGTATGCAAGAAGGTCAGGCAAGTCAGTTCAATCAGTTTTTTATAGCAAAGGGCGCCTTTTTGGACTATGCACCAAAACCCACCATTCCTTATGCCGGTTCAAGTTTTCAATCTGTTTCGGAATGTTTTTTGCAAAGTGGTTCAGCATTTCTGTATTCAGATGTCTTCGCTTGCGGGAGGGTAAAGAGAGGAGAACGCTTTGCATTTAGAGAGTACAAAAACTGTAACAAGGTTTATTATCAAGGCGATTTGATTTTTCTTGATCATCAAGTACTTATGCCCAGTTGTCAGAATCTTGAAGGAATCGGTTGTTTTGAGGGTTATACACATCAAGCAACATTAGCATTTTTTTATGATAATTTTGATGAGCAATTGCTTGAACGGTTATATGATATTTTAAAAAAGACTTGTGATATTGAGTTTGGTTTGACCGAAACAAAAAGGTTTGGATTAATTGTTCGAATTTTGGGAAGCAGCGCTGACTATCTTTTTAAAGTTCTTTTTGACCTTAAGCAAGAGATTTATGAATGTGTTTAACCTAGTTTATAACTCAGGTAAATAAAAAGTCTCTCGCTTTTTCGAGAGACTGTAACTGTTTTTTATTGTTTAGGAAAGAATATCAAAAAAGGGACTGGCTCCGATTCGTTTTGTGAATCGGTGCCAGTCCCCCTTTTTGCTTTTTTATAAAAGGTTGACGGCGTTACCGTACTTGTTATGGAAACGCATGCTTTCAAAAATGGCGATGTCATTTTGGGTGACGTTTTTTCCGAAACGGGCCAGCAGCACATTGGCCGGGTGTTCAATAATATCAGGGTCGTCTGTGGGCACACGCTGCAATCCCACGGTGCCGAAAAGGTTTGTCAAAACTCGCTGGTAAGCCCAGATGTCCAGTTTGGTGTTGCGGGTGTCCCAGTGCCAGCACATTTCCATGGTAATAACTATATAGTTATCCATTACCGGGTTGGTGAAACTTACTTTTAAAATGTTTTCGGCAATTCCGCAGCGCCGCCAATCGGCGCTTATTTCAATGCCGCCCAATTCCAGCACCCGGGGATGTTTAATCCAGCGTGAACTTTCATCCGGCAGGTGGAATGTAACGTAACCGACGATTTCCTTTTCGTGTCTGGCTATATAGATCATGCCATGAGGCATGTTGGTGATCATCATCAGCGCGCCTTTTTGCTTTTCCGGCGGTCTGAAGTTGGTTAATTTTTCGTTCATGGTCAATTCCGCCAGGTGTGCATCGGAACAGGGACCTTCTATATATACTGTGCCTTTGGGAGTTTCATGGACCATCCGGTTTATCATGCCATCACCTCAATATATAACCGTTCGGTCTTGTTTATCGACTGTTTAAGCTATTATAACTGCAGTTCAGAGCGGTTTTCAATAGATGGAAATTAAGTGTTTATATTAAAAATTTTCAGTTATGTTTTGCATTATAGGCTGGTCCTAAACCCAGTATTCATAAAACCGCAGTTTCAATTCTTTCAAACTTATCCGGCGGGTGGAAATTTCGTTTAATATTATGGCGGCGGTGTCCAGGGCATAAATACTTAACCCGATGCTGCGGGGGTCCACTTCATTTAAATCCAGTTCATGACCGCCCCGGCCGGCTGAGCGGATTCTGCCCCACAGGCTGGGCAGTATGACCCCTATATACGGCCTGTCCACCGGGACAATGATGACTTCGTAAACCTTTTTGCGTATCCCCTCAAATTCAAACTCCTTTTTCATCACCGGGTCTACCTTTGACTCGTAGTTTTCCCAGTCGATAATATCATCATAAATTAACAGGCCGATACCGAAATGTCTGGTCATGCCAATCATAGTAAATCCCCTTTTCATCTTTGATTTTTTGTATTTTAGCATGCAATTGCCGTGGTTGCCAGTTAAAAAAAACTAAATTTTGTCCGCCGGGCGACAATCTATTGTCAGGTGCAGGACATGCTGCAGCGGTAATTAATGTTAACATGTACTTAACATAAAGGTAATACATTAAAATGGGAGTTGATGGGCCATATTATGGGGAAGAGTATCCGGTTTAAAATAATTACTGCCGTATTTATTATTGTGTCCGCCAGTTTGTTGTTAATAATATACCAGGGCTATAAAAACATGGTGGAACTGGTGCTGGAGCAGGAGGAGGAAAAATATGATTTAATTGCCCGGCGGGTCAACAGCGACCTGGAGGGTATATTCGCCCGCACTGCGCTGGGCCTGGTCGGGGTGGCGCAAAACCCGGCCATACAGGAGGCTTTTGCCCGGCGGGACCGGGAGCAGCTTATTGTCTTAACAGAGCCCATATTCAAGGAAGTTCATCAAAAAGGTATAGAGCAATTCCAATTTCACCTGGCCCCGGCGACTTCTTTTTTACGCCTGCACAAGCCGGACAAATATGGTGATGATTTGTCTTCGTTTCGCAACACAGTGCTGCAATGCAACAGCAGCCTTAAAACAGTGCAGGGTCTGGAGGAAGGTCGGGGCGGATTCGGTTTTCGGGTAGTAATGCCGGTGTTCTACCAGGACAGTCACGTGGGCAGTGTGGAGTACGGCATGGGCTTTAATGCCTCCCTGTTGAAAAAATGGCAGAGCCAGACCGGGGGGGATTATTACATATATTGCAAAGGCAACGCCGGGGTTTCCTGGGAAAAGAGCCAGGATGGTTTGCTGGCCGCTACGAATTCTAAAGATTCTTATAAGTTAAAGCCCGCAGTGATTGACGATATATTAAGTTCCGGGAAGGCCCAAACGGCATATCTTAACGGAAATAAAACGGCCGCCATAATTATTCCCTTGCATGACTACAGCGGCAAGGTTATCGGTTACCTTAAGGTGTTGCGTGACCGGGCGGAAGTGCTGGGCAGAATTAACGGCATCATGCAAAGAGCGGCGATAACCGCCATACTGGTTCTTATCGTTATCAGCGGGTTATTATACATAGTAATTAATATACTATTCCGACCTTTTAATACTTTTAGCCTGGCCATTCAAAGGATGGGACAGGGCGAACTGGGGGTTTGTTTTAACGAAGACAGCGGAGATGAGTTTGCCAAGCTGGGCCGGTACTTGAACCGTGCCACTGAAAATTTGCGGGATATTTTTCAAACCGTTACATATAAAATGAAAACGTTGGCAGAATCAGGGCAGCAGCTTAATAAAATTACTGAAGACAGCAGCGCGGGATTGCAGGAATCCGCTGCCGCGGCGACTGACCTGGCAGGTTCTTCGGTTGGCCTGGAAGAAAGCGCTCGAAAGATGCTTGACCGGGCGGACGAAACCATGGAGGCGGCCCGGTCGGGTTCGAGCGTCGTGGAACAGGCGGTGGGGCAAATTACGGCTGTTGAAGATCATATGCTGGTATTGGGAAAGGTGGTCAAAGAACTGGCCGACCGCTCAAGAAACATTTCCAATATCACCGGTTTAATAGATAGTTTGGCGGAACAAACCAATTTATTGGCCCTTAATGCAGCCATTGAGGCGGCCCGGGCGGGAGAAAAAGGCCACGGGTTTGCCGTGGTGGCCGGTGAAGTTAGAAAACTGGCGGGACAGTCTGCATCGGCAGCCCGGCAGATCGCCGGAGAGCTTGAGGAGATGCAGCAACAGGTTGTTCAAGTGGTGCGGGGGATGGAGCAAAGTGTGCATGATGTTAAATCGGGTGCTCATTTAGTTGTACAGAGCAATGAAGCTTTTAATGAGATAATGGAGGCCGTTAAGGCCATCAACCAAGAGATCGACCTGGTGGTGCGGCAAATTGAACGGATTGGAGCGACCAGCCAGCAAGTGTCGGCACTGGTAGAGGAACAAACCGCAATTTCAGAAGAGGTGCATGGGATGGCGGAAACGCTGTCAGGCATAGCTGATGAGATAAATGTAAAGCTGCAGAATTTCAAATACGACAGGAACGATTGTGCGACATGATGGGCAAGGACAGGGCGGAAGTGACAATCTTACCAAAAAGCCCGTAAAGCCCCGGCTTTTAAGCCTGGGGATATAGGGCGCACCGGGCGTAGCCCGGTTTTTCTTTAGTTCGCCCGGCATTATCCTGGAAAAAGCAGGTAAACTTAAACAAGTGGGAACACAAGGGCGAGCCTATGTGGTGCCAGGTGGCAGATGAGCCCGTAGTGTGTGCGTGACAGCGTGGCTGTCAGGTGGGTTCAAGTTACACTGAGTCACGGACTAGGGGACTTATATCCAAACCTGGGGGTAAATGCCTCAGGAGCCGGGTATCAACCCGGAGGGTAGGGCGCTCACCGCGAGGTGAGGTCTGAAGGGCTTGCGGAAAAGTACCAGGCTGTCAGATGTTGCACTGGCAAGAGAGATGCTTTTCGGTTATTGGAAAAGGAAACAAGGAAAGAGTGATATTCATCGGTGCCCGGGCAGCCCGCGCGCTTAAAAAATACCTTGACAGTCGTAAAGATACTGAAAAGGCTCTTTTTGTGACGGAGAGGAGTAAACCCAGGCGATTATCACAACGATCAATACATTTGATATTTAAAAAAATCAGCATTTTATTAACTAGCTACCATGGCTAGTGTTTTTTGTTTAGGGGTTGTTTTAACGAAGTCAAGATAAGAGGAATAAGGCCGGAAGTTGCAGTCTACGGAGATAAAACGCAGGATTGAAAAATATCAATCCTGCGCAGCCTGTCTATTATGTGTAGCATCTTAAACTATCGGGCAGTAAAATGTGGAGTACTCCAACATTTAAAGTTGTCTGAGATAATTAAAAGTTGATATACTTTCTAATAAATATATAATAATTAATTTTTGAGTAAGGTTAGGTGATAAAATGAACATTTTAAAACGCATTACCATTGACCCGGAAGTCTGTCATGGTAAAGCTTGCATTGCCGGAACCAGAATACCCGTTTCTGTTATCCTTGATAATCTGGCTGATGGGCTAAATCGAGAAGAGATTTTGAAGAGCTACCCCTCTTTAACCCCGGCCGACATTGATGCCGCGCTAGCTTATGCTGCGTTAATAGCCAAAGAACGCCATATAGTAATTTAGGTGAAATCCTTATGAGAATAAAAATTGATGAAAATATGCCTGTAGATGTGATTGATGTTTTTGAAAATACGGGTCATGAAGCACATTCTGTTTATTCTGAAGGTATTGAAGGGTGCTCGGACAGGCAATTAATTGCAATATGCAAAAAGGAACAACGGGTTTTAATTACGCTGGATAATGATTTTTCAAATATTTTTGCCTATCCACCCGAAAAATTTAAGGGCATAATTGTTTTAAGGGTTGAAAATCAAAGTAAAAGAGCTGTTATAACTTTAGTTAATAAATTATTACCCGTTCTTGCCTCCAGTGAAGAAAAGATTTGTGGTAACTTATGGATCGTGGAAGAAAACAGGATTAGAATTAGGGGAATAGGTTCTTAAGATTTGCTGATAGACGATCATAGGGCATTTAGGTATGATAAGTATTTTGATCACGACGTGCTTTCCTTCTAAAACTAACGGGTGAGCGATAGTTCTATAGCAATTTTCAATCCACACCATCCCTGTACGGAGAGCGGCCCTGGTTGCTTACCCAACTAACGGGAGTATAGGGTGGTTATACCAAACAGGGAAAGAGGAATTGAGGAGATCCTTTTTGTGTTTTTTTTTTGCCATACAGGGCATAGCGTTTGGCAGGAAATGAGCGGTGATTTAAGTAAGAGGGATTAATTTCTTCGTTTCACAGGAATTATTTTATGTCTTTTACAAGACAGGACAGAAGAGGGGTAGGGGATAGTTCGGTGGATAGGGAGTAATGTTTTTTTTGTAAAAAGCCGCTTTTTAGCATCTGCAATACGGTAGCATTAGAATTATATGCGCGGTTTTTTTTAAACAGCTTGTTTTTTCTTTGGATTACCCCCCAAATCTAACCCTGTGACTAAGATGGTTATTTTGGCCAGATTATAGCAGGATATAGTAGACGGATGACAAAATATTACTATATAATGATGTAAGGGGGCATGACATGATACCGTCTTATTCTGCGCCGGATCTGCAATCATTCCCTTTAACCATGATAGTAGGCCACATTTTAGACCCGGACGGCAAGGACCTGCTAAAAAAAATATCCGGCGAGATATTACACCGGATTACCCAGCCTATTATTGTGGTGGACCAGCAAGGCCAGGTGGTGACAACCAATAAGGCTTTTGATGAACTGTGCTGCGCTGGCGCTGTACCAACAAAAAACAACGTTTGTTTTAATGAAATGGATTTTAAAGATGAGGAAGTTACTAAAATTCTAGATTTTGGCATCCCCATCATGAATTGCCGGGACAACATGCTCATTGACGAACATACCAACATACCCGTTAACGTACATATTTATCCCATTTTTAGCGGCAATAAGGTACGGTCGGGGGCTGTTTGTCTGGTCCACGATATTACCCGTGAGGTTAGCTATAACAAACTGCTAAAACAATCGGAGATCATCTTAAATACTATCAACACCGGCGTCATTGCAGTGGACAATAGCTTGAAGATTACTATGTTCAACAAATATGCCGAAAAAAGTTTCAGTTTCAGTCAGCGACAGGTGATTGGTCAGCCCTTTGGTGATTTCATCGGGCAATTTATCGAGGACAAAGAGCAAGTATTGAACGCTTTAACCAAGCAAAAGGAAATCCGGGACCGTGAGCTGGTATTTTACATAAACAATAATAAGCAT
The DNA here is from genome assembly GCF_900115975.1 of Desulfoscipio geothermicus DSM 3669. Lineage (GTDB taxonomy): Bacteria > Bacillota > Desulfotomaculia > Desulfotomaculales > Desulfallaceae > Desulfoscipio > Desulfoscipio geothermicus. The sequence goes on along the minus strand of NZ_FOYM01000032.1, from coordinate 18,026 downwards.
CATTATATTTGCGACACCTACCTGCTAAAAAATGATGTGGATGAATCGGACGGAACGATTATTTTTCTTAAAAATATCACCAAGATTAAAGAAATTGAATTACAGCTGGCCAGAAGTGAAAAGCTTTCCATAATTGGTGAGCTAGCGGCCGGCACGGCCCACGAAATCAGGAACCCCCTAACCACCGTGCGAGGATTTGTGCAGGTGATTCATCAAAAACTTCGGCAAATGGGGATTAACGAGTTTGACGACCAAGTGAACCTAATGTTGGCGGAAATCGATCGGGTTAATCAAATCATTACCGATTTCTTAAACCTGGCTAAACCCAAGCAAACACAAATCCAGCTACTAGATATCAACAGCCTGTTAAACGAAGTGATGTTTCTAATGGAAAACGAGGCTCTGCGCCAAAACATCAAAATTAACAAAGTACTGGCCCCCTCCCTGCCGTCCGTTGTCGGGGACAAGGACCAGCTGAGCCAGGTGTTTTTAAACATCATCAGCAACGCTTTTCAGGCAATGGGTGAAAAAGGTGTTCTAACCATCAAATCGACGGCGTCGGATGATCAATCCATGGTAATCATTGATTTAATTGATAACGGCGTGGGTATTCCGAAGGGCCTGCTGGATAAAGTATTTGACCCTTTTGTCAGCACCAAAGAAGATGGTACGGGCCTGGGATTGGCTATTTCCAACCGTATTATCGCTGATCACCGGGGAGAGATTAAAGTGACCAGCCTACCCGGGGCAGGGACCACATTTTCGGTAATTTTGCCAGCAGGCGAAATTTAACTGCGGTATTGCTTTCGGGTTAAGTTAATGCATAGTACAAAGAAATGTACAACAAAAATGCCCGTTCCCTTTGGGGCTATGATTAACGGGCTTAGTTTTGATCTTTTCTGCATTTTTTTATGTATATGGTAATACTTGTTGGCGGTATAATTTGGAAAAAAAACTGGATTTTGGACCTTCGCAAATGAAATTATGCCTGATCATGTACATCTGCTGGTAACAATATATTGGGCTTCCATAAAGAAAACCGTACTAAAACATCTGCAAAAGAAAGGGGTGAACAGCCTGGTTTCCTGGCACGTTTAACCGGAAAAAACTGTTAGGTATAGGGTAATCCTATTCTCATAAGTTTGCGGTATGGCAGCAGTACCGCTGTGAAAGGCTGCTGTCATAAGTTGGCTACCGAGGCAAGGGTAACACCCTTTCCGGGCAGAACGGTTGCCGCAAAGCTACCGGCGGTGATCCAAAAAGGTGAACCACCCGGAACATAGGCGAGAGTCTATGGCCTGGCAGTTGAATCCTGTGACACTGCCGCCCATTTGTCGAAAGGGTGAAAAACATGCGCTATATTTTAAGTAAGTATGCGTAAGTTTTAGAAATCAGGAAAAACAATGGCCCCGCTGTTAATTTGCGACAACCGGGCGGAAGTAGAGAGGGAACGATTTGTGCCGGGGACGCCGGAATTCCGGCGCGCTTCCCTGGCGCTGTTTATCGCTTCTTTTTTGACTTTCGCCAATATTTACATAACTCAGCCTTTATTGCCTTTATTAGTTGATGAATTTGACATTACCCCGGCCGTATCCAGCTTGACGGTATCGCTGACCATCTTTGCCCTGGGCTTTGCCCTGCTCATTTTCGGACCGGTATCTGATGCCGTGGGCCGTCGCCCGGTAATGTTTTGGACCATGGCCCTGGCTGTCCTGCCGGCGCTGCTGGCGCCGCTGGTTAGTTCCATAAACCAATTGCTGCTAATACGCATTGCTCAGGGCCTACTCCTGGCCGGGCTGCCATCTGTGGCCATGGCTTACCTGGGGGAGGAGTTTTCCCCCCGGGCGCTGGGGTTGGCGGTGGGGTTATACATAAGCGGTAACTCCATCGGCGGCATGAGCGGGCGAGTGATCAGCGGCATGGTGGCCGAGGCCTACTCCTGGCGGGCCTCTTTTCTGGTAATGGGTATAATCGGATTGGTGGGGGTAATTTTATTCTACCTTTTGCTGCCTCCGTCCGCTCACTTTAAGCCCGCTCCGGCGGGATTGCGCAAAGGGTTGCAGGATATCGGGGAGCACTTGCGTAACGGGTCCCTGCTCAAAGCTTACAGTATAGCGTTTGTTATCATGTTTTCTTTTGTGGGGATTTTTAATTATATTACATTTCGCCTTAGCGGGCCCCCTTACAACCTGTCGCCGGCGGCGGTGGGCTGGCTTTTTCTTACATACTCGGCCGGTACGATCAGCTCCACCGTATCGGGGCGGTTTATTGACTTGGCCGGCAACCGGGTTGCCGTGATACTTGGCGTGCTGATCGCCCTGGGCGGTGTACTGATTACGCTGTTGCCGGCTTTGTGGGCAATAGTTCTGGGACTGCTGTTTTTTTGTTTCGGTTTTTTTGCCGTCCATGCCGCGGCCAGCGCCTGGGCGAATCGTCAGGCCCGGCGGGCCAGGGCCAGCGCTATGGGCCTGTACCTGCTGTTTTATTATGTGGGTGGAAGTTTCGGCAGCACCGGGCTGGGTTTTTTATGGCACGCCCGGGGGTGGCCGGGAGTGACGGCAGGGATCATATTCATGCTGGCGCTGGGGCTGCTGCTTGGTTTGACCCTGCGCGACAAAGATTAGCCAAAATGCTCCGGGTCTAACCGGCGGCGGTTATGGTACAATAGATTTTATGCGGGACCGGTGCTCCGATACTTCACTTGCGAGGAATAACCGACCCCGTTAGAACGCGATTTTCGGGGGTGAACCAAATAACCAACCGACGACTGACCATCGACGACCGGCGACCAATACAAGGCCGGCATACCGAGTTTACTGGGGAGCAGAAGTTCAGGTTTTTATGCCACGAAAAACTGGCTTGTTTTAACCGGTGCTGCCGGGATATCAATATTTTTCTTTCCCCCTATGATGTGCTGCGCATGAGCAGGAAACTGGGACTACAAACCGGCGACTTCTTGGACCGGTATACCACCAGGCTGTTGCCGGGGGGGGCAGGCTTCCCCGTGGTGCTTATTAAAATGCGGGAGGATGCCGACCTGGGGTGCCCCTTTGTTACCGAGGGGGGCTGTTCAATATACGATGAGCGGCCCTGGTCCTGCCGGATGGCTCCTGTTGAAATCAGGGGCGAGAATAAATACGGCTTTGCCTTTGACAGCAACCACTGCCGCGGCTTGCTGGAAGACAGGGAATGGACCGTGGCTGAGTGGATGAAAAACCAGGGCATTGAGGGGTATGCCAAACTGGAGAAGGGATTTGCCCCAATTCAAACGCGGCTCAGGTTTACCGGGTTGTCCAGCTTGGATGAGCATATCCGGGAGATGTTTTTCATGGTGTGTTACGATCTGGACAGGTTTCGCCGTTATGTTTTTGAAAGCAGTTTTTTGCGGACATTCGCAGTGTCCGACGAAACCGCCGGGAGCATCAAGCATGATGACTTGGCCCTCTTGCAGTATGGTTTTAAATGGCTGGCCGGCGATTTTGACCTGCGCAAGTCCATGACTGTTAGGGATGAGGTGTTTAACAAATAAAAAAGGTTTTTCGTTCGGCGTGTCCGCAGGATTGTTATGCTTCCTGCGGCCTGCTTATTTACACGGAAAACGGCCGGGTCACGGACATCAAGGACGATCCCGGGCACCCGCTTACCCGGGGCAAGGTATGCGGCAAGGCCCGCAAGCACCTGGAGCGGATGTACAGTTCCCGGCGTATCTTGCACCCGCTGTTGCGTGAGGGCAGTGGGTGGCGACGTATCGGCTGGGAAGAAGCGCTGGATCATTGGGCCACTAAGCTGACGGAAATTAAAGAGCACTATGGCACCACCGCCGTGTTGCACCACGATGCCAGCGGCTCCAACGGGCTTTTGCGGGGGCTGGGCAGCCGTTTTTTCAATGTGTACGGCGGTGTTACCGTGCCCGGGGGCAGCCTGTGCCGGGGCAGCGGCCTGGCGGCCCAAGAACTGGATTTCGGCGGGCATCAGGCCCATGAGTGGGACGACCTGGCCAATTCCCGCACCGTGCTGCTCTGGGGCGCGACCCGGCCCGCACCAACCCGCATCTGCTGGAGTACTTGCGCAAGGCCGCGGCAAACGGGGCGGAGGTGATTTCCATCAACCCCGTGCGGGTGCAAACCGGGGTGCCCGAAACGCGGCACTTCCGCCCGCTGCCGGGTTTACCGATAGGATTTATTATGAATTTAAAGATATGATTATTTTGCGGTTGTCAGTAGTCAAATTTGATATGGAAAGCATGGGAAAGTTTTTTGTAATGTCCCAGGCCAACGGGTGCTGGTATGAAATGTAGTCCAGCACTTGTTGGTCCAAGGTGTTCTGACCTACGGTTATGCTGGTCGGTTGGAAAATAATATTTTTACCGCCTGGTGCCACCCGGAAGTTACCGGATACAGTGAATTGCATTCCCCGGGGTGCAGTAACGCCGTGGAGGGTGATTTCGCCGGGCATAACATGTTGTTCACTCCAGTGCGGTGTTTTCTTGATGCAAGTATTCTTTATTACCCGCGGTTATCCTTTTTATAAGCCTGGCCGCGGGGGCTACGGGGCACCCAAAAACACCTGTTGGCTGAAGGTGTTTTTAGGGTGGGCGCCCAATAGTGGAACAAATTTTTTTACTGACGTTTTTTACTTTAACTTATGTTACAATTGTTTTAAAATAATTGTTTTATGTATTCTTTTATTAAAGGGGTGGTTCTTTTGACCGGAAAGACAGGAGCAGTTGAAGTAAGGGGATTTTCCTTTATTAAGGAAATATTTGACAGCCGGGGTTGGCCTTTTCCCATGTCGGTGCCCCTGGAAAGGGAATGCACCGCGGAAGAACTGGCGCGGCAGCTGGAACTGCCTCTGGAAAAATTAGAGGCGGTTTTTATCAACGGTGTAGCCGGCCCGCTAAAAAACCGTTCTATACGCCCCGGTGACCGGGTAGCCTTTGTGCCCCCTGGAACCCCCGGACCATACCGGGTTATTCTTGGTTTGGTTAATCCGCACAAGGAAAACGAGACCAAATAATAAAGGCATACATGTCAACTAATTGTTCAAGCTCACTGACCTTTTCATCTAGAGAGGATATCAGATTATGTCCGTATTGGAGTTTTGCCGGGGCATGGTTTTCCGGGCGACCGGACGTATTTATGTACCGCCCGAAATAAAGCGGGCACCGGAAAAGAAAATATTGCATATCAGCGATACGCCCACCGAATTTTACCCGGCAGTTAAAGACTTGATTACGGAACTAAAGCCGCAGGTTTTGATTCATACCGGTGACCTGGCTGATGATATTAAACTGGAACTGGATCCTGGTAAATCAACGGTCTACCGGCGGGCTGCGGCGTCGCTGATCGCATTGCTTGAAGAATCGTGCGCCGGTAAAATATATATAACGCCCGGCAACCATGATATGGCTTCTGTAATTGATGAATACAGCAGGCACGCCCGGTTGGTGGGCGAAGGAGAAATCATTTCCGTTGGTGATATGTCTTTGGGACTGGCCCACCGGGTAAAAAAATTGCCGGTGGGCACTGACTTTAACTTGTATGGGCATAATTTCCACCCCGGCCCGCGGGATGACAGGTATCGTTACCTGAACGGTCTTAATGAAGTAAACATTATTTTTTATCCCTCGCGCCGGGTTTACAAGTTGCCGTACCCCTGGTCAATTAACGCACACCGGAAGATGGATGCTTATTATGGTTTGCCCGGATCCATTTAACTTACTAAAAAGGGGAGTTGTTTGCCAATGATTTTTGTGCGTACCGGCCCGCGATTTCTCTTTTTACGAACAAACCGGGATGAAGAACTGCGTAATGGGCTGATAACGGCATTGGGTGGAAAGGAAATTGATTTTACCGGGGCTCTGGAAATTTCCGGTGAGTCGGATACCATCATCTTTATCATGTCCTCAGAGGAGGAAAACGTGGTTCACAGCCGGGCCCGGGTGGTGTTTCTGCGCCTGGGTTCTTCGGTAGCCCTGACGGAAATCATCAACCACGGTCTGGTGTCGCTGGTATCCCGGGCCGCGCTGGGGCCGGGACTATTGGTGCAGCGTTTGCCGGACGGCGGGTCCGGTATCATTGATATCATCAGGCAGGATTACCGTGCGCAGCCCCTGGAATTTACCGAAGCTGTAAGCCAAGGGGGGCCGGGCGATACGGTAATTATTTTTACCCGGCGTCCTCTAAGAAGATCGGTGCGGGTGGCCGACCTAATGGAACCGGCCTTACTGGTAAACAAATCAGTCCCCAGTGTTTACCGGGAATTGCGGCGGGAAGCGGTGCGTTATTTCACCGAGGCCATGGAAAACAGCCGGTGGTATGACGTGCGCATCAATATCTATGATGCCGATGAGCATTATAAAACTCACTCCCAGCGGCTGGCGCTGGTTCTGGGGGACCTGGAGGCCGGTTTTATCCTGGGCGAAGCCTGGACCAGGGACCATGCCCTGGCATTGCTTTCGGTAGCCGCTTACCAGGTACGGTTGTTTACCATGATGGAACCCCTGGAAATAAAAAAAATACTGGTTAGTCTGGAATATAACGCTGCGGGTAAAAGGTTCGTGGATATGGACTTGTATCACCGGCGGCAAAAAATAAGCTGGTCGGATGTGGCCAGGAGACTGGGGCCGGAAAAAAAATCCGGGCGGTTTTACCGCGAGGAACTGTACGCCAGGCTCAGTCCGGATACGTTGGAAAGGCTGCTGGAACTGGAACGGTCCATAGAATGCGCGGATTGATTGTAGTCGGAAAGGACAGGAGTTCCTTTCTTTTTTTATGTCTGAATCTTTACTCGCATGTTGCATCATATGCCAAAACAGGTTATCTTTTAGTATAGCAATATGTATTTTCAAACAGAACGCCCGGGCAAATGACCGGAGTTATATTTAGCGGTATGATTGTTTATTTTGCCATGCCAAGGAAAAAATTAAGAGGGAGATGTTAAACAATGAGTAAAAGCATGGAAGAAATCAAGGCTGCGGTACAAAACGCCGCCACCGGCGGAAAGCTGAGCTGTACCCGCGCCAGACAACTGGCTGAGGAACTGGGAGTGCCGCCCCGGGAGATCGGCCGGGCGGCGGACGAGTTGAAGATAAAAATATTTGCCTGCGAACTGGGCTGTTTTTAGGGGGTAAAAAAATGGCCGAACTATTTCAGGCCCGAACTGTCAGGGAGGCCCGGGAACTGCTGGGCGTGCATATCAAAACAGGCCGCCGGGCGGAAAGGGTGCCGCTTCTGGAGGCGCTGGGCCGGCGACTGGCGGAGGACGTTGCGGCCGTGGACGACGTGCCCGGGTTTGACCGTTCCACCATGGACGGGTTTGCGGTGCGGGCCAGGGATACCTTCGGGGCCTCGGAAAGCCTGCCTGCTTACCTTGACATAACCGGAGAGGTGCTTATGGGCTGTGAGGCCGCCGGCGACCTGGAGGTGGGGCAGGCCTGGCGCATTCCCACCGGGGGCATGCTACCCCCCGGAGCTGATGCGGTGGTGATGATTGAATATACGGAAGAACTGGACGACCGGACCATCGGGGTGACCAAACCGGTGGCGCCGGGCGACCATGTGGTGCGCGCCGGGGAGGATATAGCCGCGGGCAGTAAGGTACTGCCTGCGGGGCATGTACTGCGTCCCCAGGACCTGGGGGTGCTTTCGGCGGTGGGATTATCCGAAGTATCGGTGGCCCGCCCGCTGCGGGTGGGCATAATTTCCACCGGGGACGAAGTGGTTGAACCCCATGAGCGACCCGGGCCGGGGCAGGTACGGGACATCAATTCTTATGCCCTGTACGGCCAGGCGGTCCGCGCCGGGGCGCAGGCCCGGATATGCGGTATTGTGCGGGACAATTTTGACCTGTTGCTGGAAAGGCTGCAGCAGGCGGTGGCGGAGTGCGACCTGGTACTGTTGTCGGGCGGCAGTTCAGTGGGAACACGGGACGTGGCCGCCAAGGTGCTGGATACCCTGGGATCGCCGGGCGTATTGTTTCACGGCATCTCCATCAAGCCCGGCAAGCCAACTGTGGGGGCGGTGGTGGACGGCAAGCCGGTATTCGGGTTACCGGGCCATCCCGTATCGGCCATGGTGGTCTTTAATCTGCTGGTGACTCCGCTGTTAAAGTACGGCGCTTACGTGGACGACCCCCTGGAATTTCCCGTGCGGGCCCGCTTGAAGCGTAATATGCGCTCGGCTGCCGGGCGGGAAGATTATATTCGGGTTAGGCTGAACCGCGAGGGCGGTGAAATTACAGCCGATCCCGTGCTGGGCAAATCGGGTTTGATCAGCACCATGGTACAGGCCGGCGGGCTGGCCCGCATACCGGCGGACAAGGAGGGCGTTGAGGCGGGGGAGTATGTTGAGGTAAAGTTGTTCTGAGGTTTGGGAAATCGGTTTATACAAAAATATGCAATTACCCTAAATTCTGACTTCTGTATTCTGACTCCTGAATTCTATAAAAAAACGGAGTGAAATTTATGAAACGTGATGTTTACCTGGAAGATAAGCCCTTGGAGGAAGCCCTGGCGGAATATATGAGCCACCTGGACCAAGTGGGGGCGCTGCAGCCGGGGGAGAGTGAAGTAATACCGGTGGAGGATGCGGCGGGCCGGGTTACGGCGGCGCCGGTTTATGCCCGGTCATCTTCGCCCCACTACCATGCCGCGGCGATGGACGGGGTGGCGGTGCGGGCTGCGGATACGTTCGGCGCCTCGGATGCCACCCCCAAAAGACTCGCTGTGGGCGAACGCGCCGTTGTGGTGGATACCGGGGACCCGTTGCCACCGGAATGTGACGCCGTTATCATGATTGAGGATGTGCACTTTTTAGATGATATAACATTTGAAATAACCGCCGGTGCCGTGCCCTGGCAGCATATGCGGGTCATCGGGGAAGATGTGGTGGCTACGGAAATGATCGTTCCCGCCAACCACCTCCTGCGCCCCGTGGACCTGGGGGGTATACTGGCCGGCGGCGTGACCGAAATCGCCGTGCACCCCAGGCCGCGGGTGGCGCTGTTGCCCACCGGAACCGAGCTGGTGCAACCCGGTGCTGAACTGAAACCGGGGGACATTATTGAATATAATACTCGGGTGTTGGGCGCCATGGTGAGCCAGTGGGGCGGTTCACCCCGGCGACGGGAAATCACGGCCGATGATTACGGTGCTCTGAAGGCGCGGCTGCAGGAGGCCGTGTCCGAAAGTGACGTGGTGTTGATCAACGCCGGTTCTTCGGCGGGACGGGAGGACTTTACCGCGTCCCTGATCGGCGAACTGGGCCGGGTACTCACTCACGGCGTGGCCATCAAGCCCGGCAAGCCCGTGGTGCTGGGGGAAGTGGCGGGCAAACCGGTGGTGGGAGTGCCCGGTTATCCCGTTTCCGCAGTGCTGGCCGCCGAGTTGTTTGTCAAACCCATTATTTACAGGAAGTTGGGCACGGTGCCGCCGGTGCCGGAAAAGGCCGAGGTTATAGTGTCCCGCAAAATTGTATCGCCCATGGGCACGGAAGAATTTGTACGGGTCAAGCTGGGACAAGTGGGTGACAAAATCATAGCCACTCCCATATCCCGGGGCGCCGGGGTGATTATGTCCATGGTGCGGGCCGACGGCATACTGCGGGTGCCCAGGCTTTCCGAGGGTTATAACGCGGGGCAGACTGTGCCGGTGGAGTTGATGCGCTCGCTGGAAGAAGTGCGGGAAACCACGGTGATTATCGGTAGTCATGACATTACCCTGGATGTGCTGGCCAATCACCTGCGCAAAAAACATCCTTACGCCACCCTTTCCTCGGCCCACGTCGGCAGTCTGGGGGGGTTGAGCGCCCTGAAAAGGGGAGAAGCTCACTGCGCCGGTACGCACCTTTTGGACGAGGAAACCGGAGATTATAACGTGTCTTACATTAAAAGGCTGCTGGCCGACCGGCCGGTGGTTGTGGTTAACCTGGTTTACCGGGAGCAGGGGCTGATCGTGGCGCCGGGTAATCCCCACGGCATTCGCGGGGTGGAAGACCTGGCGACGCCAGGACTGGGCTACATCAACCGGCAGCGGGGCGCCGGCACGCGTATTTTGTTTGACTTTAAGTTGAAGCAGCAGGGGATCAGTCCCGATGACATTCGGGGTTACGAACGGGAGGAATACACCCATATGGCGGTGGCGGCGGCGGTGGCCTCGGGTTCCGCGGACGCCGGGATGGGCATCCGGGCCGCGGCCTTGGCCCTGGGCCTGGATTTTGTGCCCGTGGTGGAGGAACGTTACGACCTTTGCATCCCGGTGGAATATTACGATACGCCGTATATCCAACGGCTGCTGGAGGTCATGGCCGAACCAGCCTTTCGGGAGGAAGTGCGGGCTCTGGGCGGTTATGACCTGCGGGACTGCGGCAAAATAATGTACGACAGCCGGGGATAACAAGCGAATCGCAACATTTCAACACTCGGCACCATCGGTGCTACCGGTGATGCGCTCACCCCGGGTATAGATGTTCATGCGGTCGCCCCTGGCAAACCCCACCACGGTGATATTCAACTGGTCGGCGAGTTCCAGGGCCAAATCGGTGGGGGCGGAGCGGGAAATGACCACCGAAATACCCAGGCGGGCCGTTTTAAGCAGTATTTCCGAGGATACCCGCCCGGAAAAAAGGAGCACTTTGTTCCGGGCGGGCATTTTTTGCAGCAAACACCACCCGCTGATTTTATCCAATGTATTATGGCGGCCGACATCTTCAAAAAAACAAAGAATGTTTTCACCGTCGCTGAGGGCCGCGCCGTGTGCACCGCCGGTGGTTGTAAACAGTGCGGCCCGGCGTTCCACGTCGCTGCGCAGGGCGACAATGGCGGCGGTGGAAATGGTTAAACCGCCTGACACCGGTTCGATGTCGGCGTCATTGACGAAATAAAAGGATGCCCGGCCCCGACCGCAGCAGGACGCCACGTGTCTTTTTAAAAAGTTATGCTCAGCTTGTACCGGGCGGCGGGTTTCCACCCAGGCCAGCCCGTCTTTCTCGTTGATGAAAAATTCGGTTACGTCGCTTGCGGCGGTGATAATGCCTTCCGCATACAGGAAGCCGTAACAAAGTTCTTGCAGGTGGGTGGGTGAGCAAACCAGGGTGACCAGTTCAGTGTTGTTGAGATGGATGGTGACGGCCGTTTCCCGAACCACCAAGTCTTTCTTTCGGGTACGGGTGGAACCGGTTATTTTTTCTATGTATATTTCTTTTCTGTCGGTCATTTGAATCCTCCGGTTTTTTCTAAACGATACTGGTTTTTTTAAAGATATTGTACCGGAGTTTGGAAGCATGGCGCAAGGGATGTTGAAATAATGGGAGGCGATATAACATTGTTTAAGGTAGCAGTTGTAACCATGAGCGACAAAGGGGCCCGGGGGGAGCGAGAGGACCGCAGCGCGGGTGTGATTAAAGAAATGGTGGCAAAACTGAATTGGGCGGTGGTGGATTACCGGGTTATCCCCGATGATTACGACCTGATCAAGGAAACGTTGATCGATCTGGTTGATCATGGTAAAAATGATCTCATTCTGACCACCGGAGGTACGGGCCTCGGTCCGCGGGACAATACCCCCGAGGCCACGCTGGCGGTGATTCAGCGGGAAGTGCCGGGTCTGGCCGAGGCCATGCGCATAGAAAGCTTGAAAAAAACTAACCGGGCCATGCTTTCCCGGGCGGTGGCGGGGGTTAGAAACAGGTCCCTGATTGTCAATCTGCCCGGCAGTCCCAAGGGGGTGCGCGAGTGCCTGGATGTGATTTTGCCGGCGCTGCCCCATGGGCTGGAAATACTTACGGGCCGGGCCGGGGAGTGCGGCGCGGAATAGAATTTTTTTTGGAAATGACTGTATAAAGAGGATAACACTGTGGCAAAATATTCTATGAAAAAAAATAACGGCGGTATTGTGACCCAATAAGAAAAATATAGAAGGAGAAATCAAAAGCAATTTTAAACAAGTTCACTTTAATTAAGAGAAATTTAGTTAATTTCTCCTGAAAAAATGCTTGCTTTTGGTTTGCTTGTTCTATATTATATTACCTGTGGGTATTAGCACTCAATCTAAATGAGTGCTAACAAATAAAACCGCTCAACATTTTACCAAATATCAAAGGAGGGGTTTTTGTGATTAGACCTTTAAGCGATCGGGTAGTTGTTAAGCCTCTGCCCAGCGAAGAAGTAACTAAAAGCGGTATCGTTCTGCCGGATACGGCCAAGGAAAAGCCGCAGCAAGGCGAAGTTGTGGCGGTAGGGTCGGGCAAACTGCTGGAAAACGGTCAGCGGGTGCCCATCGACCTGAAAGCGGGAGATAAAGTGCTATTTTCCAAGTATGCCGGCAATGAAGTGAAAATTGACGATGTAGAATACCTGATTCTGCGTGAAATGGATATTCTCGGCGTGATTGAGTAATTTCAGGATAATTATCTGAAATCAATCATATCTAAATAAAGGGAGGTAAGTTATAAGTGGCAGGTAAAGACATTATTTTCCGTGAAGATGCCCGCAAGAAGCTGGAAAAGGGTGTAAACGCCCTGGCTGAAGCGGTTAAGGTTACTCTGGGCCCCAAGGGCCGTAACGTGGTACTGGAGAAAAAGTTCGGTTCCCCGATGATTACCAACGACGGCGTAACCATCGCCCGGGAAATCGAGTTGGAAGACCCGTTTGAAAACATGGGCGCCCAACTGGTCAAAGAAGTGGCCACCAAAACCAACGACGTGGCCGGTGACGGCACCACCACCGCCACCGTACTGGCTCAGGCCATGGTACGGGAAGGTCTGAAAAACGTGGCGGCCGGCGCCAACCCCATGATCTTGAAGCGCGGCATCGAAAGGGCCGTGGAGAAAGCTGTCGATGCCATCAAAGGCAGCGCCAAAACGGTGGAAAGCAAGGACGCCATTGCCCAGGTTGCATCCATCTCGGCCAATGACAGTTCCATCGGCAGCCTGATTGCCGACGCCATGGAGAAAGTCGGTAAAGACGGGGTTATCACCGTTGAGGAATCCAAGGGTATCGGCACCACTTTGGAAGTGGTGGAAGGGATGAACTTTGACCGGGGTTACATATCTCCGTACATGATCACTGATAGTGATAAAATGGAAGCCAACCTGGACGAGCCTTATATTTTGATCACTGACCGTAAGGTTTCCGCTGTGGCGGACATTTTGCCGGTGCTGGAAAATGTGGTCCAGTCCGGTAAAGCGTTGTTGCTCATTGCCGAGGATGTGGAGGGCGAAGCCCTGGCCACCCTGGTGCTGAACAAACTGCGCGGCACATTTACCTGCGTGGCCGTGAAGGCGCCCGGCTTCGGCGACCGCCGCAAGGCTATGCTGCAGGACATCGCCATCCTCACCGGCGGCACCGTGATTTCCGAGGAAGTGGGCCTGAAGCTCGACAAGGTTGACATGTCCATGCTGGGCCGGGCTTCCAAGGTGCGGGTCAAGAAAGAAGAAACCATTATCGTGGGCGGCGCCGGCAGCACCGACGACATCACCGCCCGGGTGCAGCAAATCAAGAAACAAATCGAAGAAACCACTTCCGACTTTGACCGTGAGAAGCTGCAGGAGCGTTTGGCCAAGCTGGCCGGCGGCGTGGCGGTGATCCAGGTTGGCGCGGCCACTGAAACTGAAATGAAGGAGAAGAAGCTGCGCATTGAGGACGCCCTGAACGCCACCCGCGCGGCGGTGGAAGAAGGCATCGTTTCCGGCGGCGGCGTGGCCTATGTGCAGGCCATCGGTGCTTTGAACGACCTCACTCCCGAAAATATGGATGAAAAAGTAGGCGTGGACATTGTCCGCCGGGCCCTGGAAGAACCCTTGCGGCAGATTGCCGGCAACGCCGGAGTGGAAGGTTCCGTGGTGGTGGAGAAGGTCAAGACCGTGGATCCGGGCGTCGGCTTCAACGCCCTGACCGGCGAATATGTGAACATGATTGAATCCGGTATCGTGGACCCGGCCAAGGTAACCCGCTCCGCGCTGCAGAACGCGGCCAGCATTTCGGCCATGATTCTCACCACCGAAACTCTGGTGGCTGACAAGCCGGAAGAAGACAAAGGAGGCGGCGGCATGCCGGGCGGCATGGGCGGCGGAATGCCTCCGATGATGTAAATAAAATAAACGATTATTGCCAAGATCCCGCCAATTGTGCGGGGTCTTGTTTTTTAAGAAGGAATGTTAGTTCACGGTGTTAAAATACCATTGAAAGGTGACAATATTTATAGAAACTTAAATTTATTGTATGGAAGTGATCAGATGCCTGTTTATGATGATTTAAAACAATTGATCGGCAATACGCCATTGTACGAACTTAAAAAATTCGGCACGGGTTTGCCGGGCCGTATACTGGCCAAGCTGGAATTTTTCAACCCCGGCGGCAGCATCAAGGACCGTATCGCCCTGGCCATGCTTGAAGCAGCCGAACAAAACGGTGTGCTGCGCCCGGGGAGCGTGGTCATCGAACCCACCAGCGGCAATACCGGTATTGGGCTGGCCATGGTTTGCGCTTCCCGGGGATACCGGTGTATTTTAACCATGCCCGAAACCATGAGCGTGGAAAGGCGAAACCTGCTCCGGGTCCTGGGGGCTGAAGTGGTCCTTACCCCCGGCGGCGAGGGGATGCCCGGCGCCATTCGCCGGGCGGAAGAACTGGCACTGGAAATACCGGGGGCCGTCATTCCCGCCCAGTTTGCCAATCCGGCCAACCCCGCCGCGCACCGGGCCGCCACGGCGGAGGAAATTTGGCGGGATACCGCCGGGCAGGTAGATATCCTGGTGGCCGGGGTGGGCACCGGGGGCACTGTCACCGGCATTGGTGAAGTATTCAAGGAAAGAAAGCCCGGCCTGCGGGTGGTGGCGGTGGAACCCGCCGAATCGCCCGTTTTATCGGGAGGTAAACCCGGGCCGCATAAAATCCAGGGCATTGGTGCCGGTTTCGTACCCGAAGTGTTAAACACAAATGTATTGGATGAAATAATGCGGGTCACCGGCGTTCAGGCCATGACTGCCGCCAGGCGGCTGGCGCGGGAAGAGGGTCTGCTGGTGGGCATTTCCTCGGGGGCGGCGGCTCACGCGGCTCTGGAACTTGCCGGGCGGGAGGAAAATCGCGGCCGTACGGTGGTGGCCATATTCCCGGATACAGGGGAACGCTACCTGTCCACGGAACTGTTCCAGTTTAAAACGCCGGAAGAATAGCTTACTGTAGAGGATGAAAACAACCGGCTGTGCGAAAAATTATGCAGGTATAATAACAGCCTGTAGCGAATTAATTGCATAACAAGGAAGTGAAATGAAGATGCCACAGCCGGTTATCAACCCGTATCTGGCGGTAATACTGGGTGTATTTGCCGCAGCCTTTTCGTCCATATTTACCAAGGCGGCCGAGGCGCCGCCGTTAATTATTGCCCTGTACAGGCTGGGATTTACCGTGTTGCTGCTGGCTCCGGTGACACTGGCCACCGGCTGGCGTGAACTGCGCGCCATGGGGTGGCGGGATGTGGTTCTGGCCTGCGGGGCGGTTAAAAAACAAGCTCATGTGGGGGAAATATAATGCGGGTCTGGACAATGCGCACGCCTGCCGGGTGGGTGGGTGCCGCCCGTACCGGAAACGGCCTGGCGGCGCTTACTTTACCGGTGCCGAGCGCGGAAGAAAGTATAAAGCATCTTTCCGGGCTGGGGGTGGCGGGTGGTTATGTAATGGCGCCGCCCGGGGCGGGGGATGAACTCGCCGGGCTGGAAGAGGCATTGAACAGGTATTATAACGGGGAACGCACCGAGTTTGAATTCCCCGTGGACTGGTCTGTTTATTCATCTTTTCAGCAAAAAGTGCTGCGGGTGGTGCATGGCATAGGGTATGGCTCGCTTTTGTCCTACGGGCAGGTGGCCGCCCTGGCCGGTTATCCCCGGGCGGCCAGGGCGGTGGGTGGGGCGCTGGGGTCCAACCGCATGCTGCTGGTTATACCCTGCCACCGGGTAATTCGCGGCGACGGCAGCCTGGGCGGGTTCGGCGGGCGCCCCGAGTGGAAGCGCCGCCTGCTGGCCACCGAAGGGCTGGTACCGGGGCCGGATGGCCGGTATCCTTTGTGTGAAATATAAATTTGGTAATAAATGGATAATATGTTCATTAGATACTACGCAAGAGGTATGAATATCTTATGTCCAAAAGCCCGTTCAATAAACAGACGGTACTCCAGGGTGCCATTACCCTGACTATTGCCTGGTTGTTTATAAGGATTCTGGGGGCTGTTTACAGGATACCCCTGGGCCGTATGCTGGGTGACGAGGGATTGGGTATTTATGCCGTGCCCAACCAGTTTTACCTGCTTTTTTTTACCCTTACGTCGGCGGGGATACCGGTGGCCGTGGCCAGCATAATATCGGAAAAAATGGCCGTTGGGCATTACCGGGATGCCCTGCGCACCTTTCGGGTGGCCCGGGGCGTCATGTTCCTGGTGGGGCTGGCGTTTTCCATACTGCTGTTTGCCGGCGCCGGGTGGTTGATTGAAAGCGGACTGGTGCCCAGCCCCGACGCATACCTGGGCATGCGGGCCATCGCCCCGGTGATTTTTTTCGCCGCAGTCACCGCCGCTTACCGGGGGCTTTTTCAGGGCATGCAAAATATGCGGGTAGTGGCCTATTCACAGGTAGCCGACCAGGTAATGCTGGTAACCGCCACCCTGCTGTTCAGTTACCTGCTCTTGCCGCACGGTCCGGCCATTGCCGCCGCCGGGGCGAATTTGGGCGCCGTGCCCGGCGCGGTGGGGGCCACGCTGATGCTGGTTTACCTTTATCGCAGGCAGCGGCGGGATATAGTGGCCATGGCCAGGGAGGATACGTCCGGGATCAGGGAGGGTACGTTTTCTCTGCTAAAGCGAATTTTCAGCACGGCGCTGCCGGTATCCTTCGCCGGCGTGGCCATGTCCATTACCGGTATTATTGACCACAAGCTCATTGTTGACCGCTTGCAGTTGGTGGGTTACAGCCATCAGCAGGCCATTGCCCAGTTCGGGCAATTCAACCAGATGGCCATGTCTTTCATCAATATATCCACAGCCCTGGCCGTGTCCTTGGGGGCCAGTCTGGTGCCCGCGGTGGCGGAATCGTTTGCTTTGAAAAACCTGGACCGCATCAGATATCAATTGCTGCAGGCCCTGCGGCTGGTTATCATTTTTTCCCTGCCCGCTGCGGCGGGACTGTACATACTGGCCCCTCAATTAACTTTGCTGCTTTTTGCCGAGGAATCCGCCGGGGTGCCCCTGGCTGCTTTATCCGCCGTAGCGGTTTTCTGGTCCGTCCACCTGGTTACTTCCGGTGCGCTTCAGGGTATGGGCCGGGCCGTCGTGCCGGTGCGCAACCTGGTAATCGGCATTTTGGTCAAGCTGCTTATTACCTATTACCTTACACCCACACCCCTGGGTATCCGGGCCGCGGCAATGGGTACCGTTATAATTTTTGCATTGTCTTCGTCCCTTAACCTGGTTTCCATAGCACGTCTGGTGGATTTTAAATTCAATATACAGGAAATGTTTTGGCGGCCGGGTCTGGCCACGCTGGTTATGTCCGCCGGTGTGCTGTTGGTTTACCGGGCGGCGGCGGGGCAAATCGGGGGCAATAACTGGCCCACTCTGATCGCCGTGGTGTCCGGTGCACTTGTTTATCCCCTGGTGCTGGTTGTACTGGGCGGCTTAAAGGCTGAGGATATGCGGCGTTTGCCCGGTATAGGCGCGCGGCTGGCCGCGTTACTGGATAAGATAGGCTCGAGATAAATTATACAATTTTTACATTAACAATAATCATCGTTTCGGTAAACCATTCCATAAATAATTGACGAAATACCGGTCATAATATAATTACGGGTCGCAATGGTCGAGCGGATTGTTGCGGGCCCATGACATAAAGGGGCCTCTTTCCGTAAGGGAAGGGGCTTCTTTGCTGCGCTGGCAGTGCTTTCATCTTGACAATTAAGCATAACAAGAGTAATATTAAGATTGTATGTGAATATTATGCCGGCGTAGCTCAGTGGTAGAGCAGCGCACTCGTAATGCGCAGGCC
>NZ_FOYM01000052.1 GCF_900115975.1 Desulfoscipio geothermicus DSM 3669 | reverse complement strand
CATTAGGGTGTCTCACTAGCCTCACCGTAGCGCAGGTTTTGGGTTCCGCAGAGGTCGCAGCGTCCCCAACTCACCCCGCCGCTTTGGCATTCAGCGTTGCGCTTTCAACCTGCACACTTCGGATAGGGACCTCTCGGTTACCCCTCTCTCCTCCGTCACGTCCCTCACGGGAGCGCGCTAGATGTACCCTTTGCCGCGCTTGCCACTTGCGCAGCGCCGGCCTGCCCTGCCTCTCGGCAGGGTGTCCGACATCCAGTGCGGGCTGCCGCCCGCACAACCTCCTCCGGGACAAGCCCGGAGGCTTCTCCGCGAAGGTTTCTCATGTCATAAGAATGTCGCCTGCAAAAGCGCAGGTCTTACACTTTCCTCGTGAGCTACATCCCGGCATTTACCGGGAGGCCCGGTCCATAGGCAGCTACTACTCATCGTAGATACGTTAAGCCGCTCTTTTCGGCGCTAATACCTGCGGCCGCAGGTAGTCCACCGCTGCGGGCAGCTTGCGGCCCCTGGTGAACCCGCCGTTTACGCACTTATCCAGGATACCGCTGGCTCCCAGCACATCCCTGTGGATGCCGGTGAACCCGCAGGAAGTATTGCCGCACCGGTACACGCGCCCGGTCTGTTTAGTGTATTCCCCGCATACCGGGCAGGTCCCGGATGTGCCGCGCTCATCCACCGGTACCAACTCAATACCATGACGTTTGAGCTTGTATTCCAATAACTCCCGGAGCTTACCGAAGGCCCACTGGCTCACGCGCTGGTTGTGCTTTCTGCCGCAGTCTTTCTTTTGTACTCCGTCCGGGTTGCCAATGTAGACGGTCTTGACGTTACGGACCAAACACCACCTGGCAACAGTTGCTGATATGGTATGCATGGTGTGCTCAATCCGGCGCTCGATGTTATTCAAGAACCGGTACTTGGCGGCCAGCAGTTTCCTGCGGCGATTGGAACCTTTATGTGTTTTGGAAATAGCCTTTTGAAACTTGCGCAGCACTTTGTTCCGTAGCCGGTGCAGAGTTCGTAACAACCTGCCGCTGACAACCAGTGCTTCCTTGCCGTCAGTAATAGTCGCGGTATGTACCTCGCCCGGATCTATGGCCGCGGTAACGTCGCCCCGAACTTTTTGCAGGGCCGGTTTCTCTACTGTTACGTGCAGCCAGTATTGATTTCGGTGCCAGACAAGCTGCACCAGTTTGATGACAGCACCGGAAAGCCTTTTGGGTAGTCTAAGTTTGAGTGGCTGCCTGCCACGCCCGTTGGATAGTGTTAGTACCCGTTCTTTGCGGGTGATGCCAAGCGGTTTCCAGGTAACGGTGAAAAAGCGCTTCTTCCGGGTAACGCCATTGGGTATACCCCTGTTTACGCAAGGCTTTGGTGCGTTCACAAGCCTCAAAGTAGGTTTCCACTACAGCCTGGGCCGATTGAGAATGGATACCGAATTTACCTTTGACGAACGCTTTAATGGCTCCTTCGCCTAGCCAGCAGTGATGCTTGATATAGATTGTGCGATGGACGGTGCAGGCAGCATTCCATACTTTGGCCGCTTCTCTTTGTAAGTTACGGGCCAAGGTTATTTGCTTATTAGTTAGATGTAATGGAAACTTTTCTACCAGCGTGTCAACATCTTTGGACTTTGTTTTTTTCGCCTGGTTGTTCTTGCATTTACTCAATCGGTTTTCACCTCTCTTCGGGGTAACTTCTGGGCTTCGATGTATTTGCGGATAGTTTCGGCGCTTACGTTGCCGGCAGTGCCAACATAGTAACCCCTGCTCCACATCCCACTGCCCCAGAAGTATTTTTTCTTAAGACCGGGGAAAGTGGCAAATATTTTGTTGGCGGTGATGCTTTTGAGTTTCCGGACAATATCGGTAGGGGCTACCGCACTCTTCCACTCTGCTGGTGATCACCCTATGTCGGTATTTGGGGCAAAACACAATGTGGTAATTGATGTTGTAGACGCAGTGGTTTGTTTTTCCTTCCATAGTTCAATTATATCACAAGAGCAAATGTTTGGGTGTATTCTATCGCTCTATCAGGCGATCTTTCATCCCACGGGACAAGCCCGTAGGTTTTCAGAGGCGGATTTTATAAATTGGGGGTAAGCATTTGAAAAGAAAACTTATAATGCTGTTATTACTTGTCTTAATTCCCTGGGCTGTCGGGTTTACTTTTATACGTTATGATAATTCCAATATTGGAATAAAGCCCCCAGATGAAAAACCCAGTAAGCATTTTTCTAATATCTATGTAACCGTATCAGTAAACAATCTTGAAACAAAAGACTTGCAAGGGAACACAATATTTCGTGGATTTGTAATGTCCGTTAACAACCCTAAAGCGGTAAAAGTCATGCTGCCCGAAGGCGGCCCTGGGAACTTGCAAACAACCAGTGCCATGGCCGCAAAAGCAAACGCAGTGGCCGCGACAAATGGCGGGGGCTTTTATATTCGCCCCGTGCCGGGTAAACCTCTTTTTTACCCCCTTTATTATACGGTTCAGGAGGGTAAGGTGGTTTCTCAGGTAAGTAGGTATCAATCTGAAATACTGGTAGGTTTGACAAAAAGCGGTAAACTTACGGGTGGTGCCTTTTCCAGTGATATTAAAGTACAAAAGGCAGGTATAACAGAAGGTATATCATTTTCACCACAGCTTGTTAAAAATGGCAAAAGACTGCATAAACCCGGCGGAATTAAAGGTCCCCGTACGGCTATCGGACAAAAGAAAGACGGCTCCCTACTGTTTCTGGTAATAGACGGACGAAGACCCGGCTGGAGTTCCGGGGCTACCCTGTTTGAGCTGCAAGAAATCATGCTAAACCTCGGTGCATATAATGCCTACAACCTGGACGGAGGCGGTTCTTCAACTATAGTTTTTAATAACGAAGTTTTAAATAAACCTTCCGATAATTCCGGAGAAAGACGTGTTGCCACATGCTGGGTAGTTCTCAGCGCCCCTCGGAAAGATAATGGAAATGACAACAGGTCACCCAAACCAGTGACCGGTGATCTAATTAAAAACGGCGATTTTAAGAGCGGTCATAAAGACTGGAACGGCGGTAAAATAATCGGCATAGATGCCAACGGTAATAAATATATTTCCAATGGTTACAACTGGGGGGTATACCAGGACCTTTTCCTGAACCCGGGCAAACATTACCAGATAAATGCCCAAACCCGTAAAGGCAGTGCCGTAACGCCAGCCCGCCTGGTAGTCCTATATATTGACGACAGCGGGAAGTATATTAGAAAAAACCTGGTGGATATCAGACATAAGCACAACGGGGCCGGTTGGGAAAGCATGCCCGCCACAGAGTTCACTGTACCGGGAGGAGCAGTAAAAACCAGGGTTTTCCTTTTAATAAACGGCGGAAAAGGAAACCATCACTTCGACAATATCTCCATAAAAGAGGTGCAGGGAAATAACCCTTCACCAAACCCGAATTTAACATATACCGTAGTTCCAGGTGACACCCTTTGGGCAATTGCAAATAAGTTTAATACCACCGTTGATAAGCTTATTGAAATTAACAAAATAACCAACCCGAATATCATTTATCCCGGGCAAAAACTGGTTATTTCTCCAAACTAAAAACCAAAAAGGGGACAGGCACAGTAAAAGGGGACAGGCACCTTTTTCAAAAAGCGAAAAAGGAGCCAGTCCCCTTTTACCGGTGCCTGTCCCCTTATTTGCTTTTTTGGTTTTTTATTAACTTTCAAAACTTGCTCAAAACTTCTTTAAGGTTTGTCACAACATAATCTATCTCATCTTCCGACAAATTATTATGGAAGGGCAAAGCAAGTGTGCTTACAGCGGCTGCTTCCGTTACGGGAAAATCGCCGGGCTTGTAGCCAAACGCCTTTCGGTAAAAAGGTTGCAGGTGGATAGGTTGGAAATAGGCCCGGCAACCTATGCCTCTGCCGGTAAGTTCACGCATTACAGTATCGCGATCAATTTCCGGGTCCAACCGGACTACATATACAAACCAGCTTACCTGTACATCCGGCCCCACAAAGGGTACGCTGACACCGTCAAGACGGCGTAGTTTTTCTGTATACCTTTGGGCCACCGTTTCCCGCTTAATTAAAATATCTGACAACCTGGCCAGCTGGGCACAACCAAGGGCGGCACTCATTTCATCCATCCTGTAATTGTAACCCAAACGGCTGTGCTCATACCACCCTGCTCCGGCTTCCCTGCCCTGATTGCGCATGCTGCGGCAAATACCCGCTAAATCCTTGCGATTGGTTACAATAACCCCGCCTTCCCCGGTGGTGATTTGTTTATTGGGATAAAAGGCAAATACAGCCGCATCGCTTTCACTGCCTGCCAGTTTACCGTTGTATCTTGCGCCTATTGCTTCACAAGCATCCTCAATAATGTTAAGCCCGCTTTTCAACGCTATATCCAAAATATCAGTCATATCCGCCGGGTGGCCGAAAACATGAACCGGTAAAATCGCCTTTGTTTTGGAGGTTATCTTTTGTTTGATTTGGCTAACGTCAATATTCAAGGTTTGGGGATCAATATCTGCAAAAACCGGCCGCACTCGTTCAAAAAGAAGGCAGTTGGCCGAAGAGATAAAGCTAAAAGGGGTGGTAATTACCTCATCTCCTTCACCCAATCCCAGGCCGCGCACTATAAGGTGGAGCCCGGAAGTGCCGCTGTTCACGGCAACGGCATATTTTACTCCTATGTAATCGGCTATTTTTTTTTCAAAATCGAGTATAACAGGTCCCATGCTCAGCCAGCGGCTTTTAAGCACGGACAACACCGCTTCTTTTTCCCGCTCACCTACATCAGGCAAAGATAGGGGCACTTCCCTTTTCATTCTTTTATACCTCCGGAAAGAATCAAATCCCGCGCCTGCGGGCCGGTGTTAAACAAAATATCCGCCACCGACAAACCCGGTACAAAATCCCCCCACAACTGTTGATAACGGGGGTAGACGTAATTAAATAATTCCAACTTTACACCGGCCTTTTTAAAATTCTGTTCAACAAGGTAGCGACCGGTTCCCGCTCCCTGCCCGCTAATATATATTGACCCGCCTACGGATTTAACCAGGTTGATAATATAACCCCCGGTATCACCGGCTTGGACCTGCAAATTGGAAGCATGGATAAACTTTGTCCTTGCTTCAAGGATATTTGCCATGTAACTGATCAATTGAATATTAAAATCGGCAATGTATTGCCCGGCGCTTGCGTATATATTTTCTATACCGGGAAATATTTCATTAAAATACGGAGTTTTACCATAACAAGCTTTTAGAGTGCCCAGGTGTTTTTTCGTCCAGGCGCCGCCGGACATTTGCACATCCTTAATCTGAAGCATCTTTCCCTTCCCACTGACCGGAACGGTTAACCATTTGGCCCCTTCCGGGGCTTTAATTTTAACCCTGCTGCAATAACTTTTGCCCCTGGGGAATTGCACGGTATCAAAAAAAATAAATATATCCGCCATTAAAATTTTATAAAAATAGCCTGCCCATGGCATAAAATTGGGCTGGTGTATGGCAACTTTCATTAATATTCCGACCTTCCTTCCAACCACTCTAAAGTTAAAGCAAGACCCTTTGTTATATCAACCCGGGGCCGGAAGTCAATCTCTTTGGCCGCCAGAGTGCCGTCAATGTTGTAATTTCTCGGATCAAGCCCGGTATTGGTCATAAACCTTACCGGCACATTTACGCCGGCAACCTGCCTTACAGCACCGGCCAGTTCAAGGATGGACAGCGCTTTGGGACCGGTTATATTATAAATGCCACCCTGTCGGAAATTTTTTAAAGCACAAACGATTGCCTGCGCGGCATCGGTTATATACAAATAGCTGCGCACCTGCCTGCCGTCGCCCGTTACCGGCAGCGGTTCTCTGTTTAATGCTTTGCGCAACATATTAACCGGAGCGCTGTTTCTACCGTTATTGGGGCCGTATAAATCGGAAAAGCGTAAAATTATAACTTTACAACCGTATTGATCGGCCATTACCCGGCAATAGTTTTCTCCCGCCAGCTTGGTTGCTCCGTACAACAAAAACGGTTTTACCGGATGCTGTTCATTAATCGGTGTATATTGTTGAACTCCATAAACCGATATGGATGAGGCAAAAATAAAATGTGCACCCTGGCTTAAAGATGCCTTCAATAAATTGAAAACCCCTGCGGTGCCAACACTTACATACTGTTTATCAAGATCGCGGTTGCACGCGGCAGCGGGAAAAGAAACATCCACCACCGCATCCATTCCTTGTACAGCATAAAAAACTGATTCCTCGTCAGTCACGCTCCCATTCAATATATGTATCCCGGACCTGATATCTTCAAGATTCTTCATTTTACTTCCCGGGATAATATCTAAAACCGTTATTTCCGCACCTTCCTGCAAAAGCGCTTTACAGATATAAGAGCCTAAAAAACCTCCTCCCCCTGCAACCAGCACTTTTTTTCCGTCAAGTCCATCCATCATTATCCCCCCGTATAAGCAGTACATATCAGCAATCTTAATAGGTAATATATTATACCGGCGCATAATTTGTTACAGCAACCTGATTCACACCACAGTATAAAACCGGCACCTAATTAAACGGATATCAATATAATATCTACAGCGGCAAATCAGTTTGAAACAAGTTCGGGGGGTACATTATGTTACTTGGTCTTCTGACCATCCTTACAGGGCATGTTTTAACCGACTATTTACTTCAGCGAAAATACTTGGGTAAATACAAAAAACGCAGTATAAAAGGCCTCGTGTTGCACACATTGTCATGGACCCTATCAATTAGCCCCGGACTGATAATATTAAAAAATTTTAATATCTGTATATTTATTTTTTTACTACTATCACATTTCATGATTGATTGGTGCAAAAACAAGCTGTTCCCGCTAAGACATGGCCTATGCACTCCGGTAAACATTATTGATCAGTTTTTACACCTTGTTTCAATTGCATTAACCTTTATCATTTTCTAACGCGCCATGAAACTGATTCAATAAAACTTTTGTTGCTAGAAATTGGCAAGGATAATAACTTTTTAGACATATTATTCATATATTATTTGAGAAATAAACCTTGGGAGGTAATCAGCTTAATGAGGAGAATGAGTAATTATACAAGAGCTTTTTTAATTTTGCTGGCAATAATACTAGTAATTGGCACTGCCATTTATGTAGCCATGAGTTACGTTTATTCAGGAAAATTACGTTCCAAGCTCATTAACGGCGACTTTTCACTTAACAAACTTGGTTGGCGGGGAAACAGCGGAGAAGTGCGTTCTGATGACAACGGTAATAAATATATCATTAACGGGTATAACTGGAAATTACATCAAATAATATCAGTTAAACCGGGCAACTCTTATACCCTGGCGGCAGATACCAAGAAAGGCAGCTCCAATACAGCAGCACGACTGGTGGTGCTGTTTATAAAACATAATGGCGAAAAAATCCCCGGGCATACAATAAACTACTGGCACCAGGGCAATGGTTGGGAATCCATACCCAAACAGGTAATAAATATCCCGAAAGACGCCGCTAAAATGATAATTTACATGCTTACCCTTAAAGGCACCGGTTACCACTGCTTCGATAATATTAATTTGGTAAAAAACGATACTTATTTGCCTGCCGCCCCTTCCATTGTAAGAATCAACCCGCCACAGATAACACAATCTGCAACAGAAACAGAGAAAGCTAACAGCGTGACAGAGGAGTTCATGATACAGGAACATGAAAATACTGGCGTTTACATTGTTAAACCAGGTGATACTTTAAATAATATCGCAAACATACTAAATGTCGACATGGAAACAATTATTGATGTTAACCACATTGAAAATCCGGGAGTAATCTATCCAGGCCAAAAGTTAATCATTCCTGTGAATACTGAATCAGTGCCACCGCAACAACAATAAGTAACATATTAATTAATATATTTTAAGAATCCAGTTCTTTTGACAAGTCATTTTCATAATATGTAGTAAAGCACCTAAATCAAGGAACTGGTATTAATGAGACCAAGGGCAAAAATTTTACTCATAACCTTATTTACAATTCTTTTATTTATTACTTCAAACATAAAATTTTTCTCGCCTTCTCATTTTGATAGCCAGAACGCTATCAATTACCGGGGGAAAAATGTAAAAATCACTATCCGGAGCATTGAAGGGCCTGCATACAAAGGCAAAGTAATGGTTGTCAAAAGCAAGGCACCCGGCAGTATTAAAATAGCTTTATCTGCCGGGGGGCTTGGAACAGTGGAAACTACCAGCTCCATGGCAAAACGCACCGGTGCTGTCGCCGCTGTTAACGGAGGCGGGTTTTACAATACACCCGTTCCGGGCAAACATCATAATTTCCCGGCCTACGTAACCATCCATGAAGGTAAAGTAGTCCATTATGATCGTCCCATACAACCGTTAATCGCTGTTGGAATAGATCATAACAATCGCTTGGTATTTGGCAAAAAAGGGCCGGAGGACTTATTAAAACGCGGCGTAACAGAAGCGGTTTCCTTTAAACCGGCCCTGATTATCAACGGCCGGCCTGTGATTCGCTCTAAAAATGGAGAGGCGGGCCCCAGAACAGCCATTGGCCAAACACGGAAGGGAGATTACATTTTTGTGGTCATAGACGGCAGGCAGCCTGCGTGGAGCCAGGGGGCGACCATTTATCAATTAATGAAAATTATGAAGGAGATGGGAGCTTATAACGCCTTTAACCTGGATGGAGGCGGATCGTCTACGATGGTTTTCCGGGGGGAAGTTATTAACAAGCCTTCCGATATCACCGGAGAAAGACCGGTAGCCACAGCATGGGTAATTTATGATTAAAAAAGAAGGGCTGGGAATCTTTAGCCCTTCTTAAACCATTTTTCTAAACCGCTTTTACGGAAACATTATCGAAGTCGTGGCTACCTGTACCGCCATTAACCAGCAGGTAAATCCGGGTCTTCACCGCTCCCGGCGGCACGGTGAACTCTGTCGCACCCATGCTTTCCCAACCGGCGCCGCGGTGGGTATACTTTATATCCACCGGGTCTGCCGTGATCAATTTACCGCTGGCATCAACTCCCATAATAACTATACGTGCGGCGGTGCCAGCAGTGCCTTTTCTGGTATCAGCGGTAATCAAGTAACTTTTTCCGGCCTCCAAAACCAGGTCTTGAGCTAAACCCCAGTTATACCCGTTGGAGATGTATTTGTTACCGTTTGCTTCCACACTGATCACGCCGCCTTTGCCAACATCCCAACCCGTACGGTCGCTATTAAAGTTGCCGTTCTGTACCAGTTCTGTAACCGGCGGGGTAGCTGGCTGCACTTCTTTTACCGAAATATTGTCAAAGTCGTGTGTGCCGGCACCGCTCTCCACCAGCAGGTAGATACGGGTCTTCA
>NZ_FOYM01000002.1 GCF_900115975.1 Desulfoscipio geothermicus DSM 3669 | reverse complement strand
CCCAGGGTGCAGATATTTACTGTAATGACGGACATCTTTAGACTAATTAAGCTGATGATAAAACATATGCGTGCTACCGTTATTCCAAAGGAACGGGATGAGTTTTTGAATAAAATGCGAATCAATAGTTTTACACACCCGGTTGGTGTATAAAACTAAATTCATACCTGAAAAAACATTATCCACAATCCACAGGATATCTCTGTCCAATTTTAAGCGCAATTTACGTGATAATATTGTTTAGCATAAATAGACATGATTTTTGTCAAAATAGCCATGGTATTTTTGGTAATTATTTCTTTATTTTTCATGATAGAGACGGCTTTTCGAACAGGCTCATTATGAATATTAATATAAATGGTACCCAAATTATTAATACAAATCCTCCCTGTAGGGTTTAAGAATTAACCCCGTATCAATAATAAATAGATTTAATTAATGACAATAGTTCCAATTTGAAACAGGGTAAATCATGTGACTGTTCCCAAATAGCACATGATACAACAACCTTTATTAAATCTGGAAGGGAATTTTTTATTATAGTATTATTATGGCACAATAATAATAAAACAAGGCTATTTGATCCTTTCCCGCAAAATGTTAAAAACCCGCAAGTCCTTGATTTTCAAGGATCCACGGGTTTTGAAAAGTGAAGAATTGGTCGGAGCGACACGACTTGAACGTGCGACCTCTACCACCCCAAGGTAGCGCTCTAGCCAAACTGAGCTACGCCCCGAACTTATTCGCTTTCGCGATTGCAAAAACTATTATATAATTTGTGTTATTGAAAGTCAAGGGTAATTAGCCAGGAATATTGTGGGCGACATAATTTTTAACCGGTACAGGCACACATGCTTTCGATTCTTCATAAGATATATAATCTACAGCATAAAAGGGGGAATGTGTGTTGCCCGGTTTCTGGACTCTGGCAGTGGCGTCGGTAATTCAGGGGATTATGCTGCTCATTTCATACGTGGCCCAAAACAGTTTTCCCAAACCGCTCTCCGAGGAAGAAGAGCAGTATTATCTGGAAAAACTGGCGCAAGGGGATGGTGAGGCCAAGGATATTTTAATTGAGAGGAATCTCAGGCTCGTTGCCCATATTATCAAAAAATTTGAAGGAAGCGGGGATGATTTTGACGACTTGATTTCCATTGGCACCATCGGGTTAATAAAAGCAGTGAACACTTTTAATGTGGAAAAGTCTTCGAGGTTGGCTACTTACGCATCCCGGTGCATTGAAAACGAGATATTAATGTATATGCGTTCCAAGAAAAAAATGCGCTCGGAAATGTCTTTGTATGAACCAATCGGTACGGACAAAGAAGGTAACGAAATTCATTTTATGGATGTGTTGAGCACTGATGCGGAAGCTGTGGCCGAGATGGTCTCCCGCAACCTGGACAAGGAACAATTATGGCACAAGCTGAATAAACTCCCCCCTCATGAGAAAAAAGTACTGGTCCTGCGGTTCGGATTACGGGGAAAAGGACGTAAAACCCAAAAGGAAATTGCCAAAAAGCTGGGCATATCCCGTTCTTATGTAAGTAGAATAGAAAAAAGGGCAATTGATCGACTGACGGAACAATTTTTGGCAGAGGCTTAAAATATATTACAAAAATTTTTATATTGACAACTTATTGGTTTAATTGATAAACTAAGCAAGACAAAATAACAAAATAAACAAAGTGCTCTTATCCGGAGTGGTGGAGGGACTGGCCCAATGAAACCCGGCAACCAGCTTTATCTTATGATAAAGTATGGTGCTAATTCCTGCAGGAGATTAATCTTCTGACAGATAAGAGGTTGTAGCTGTTTGCAAAGCCTCTTCTGCTGTGGAAGAGGTTTAAATTTTGTCGGAGCGGAGCACAAATTTGTGGAGGTGTGCTGATGGCAGTGGAAAAAACATTTCAGGAAATCAATGAAAGAATCAAAGCAGGGAAGGCCGTGGTGGTTACCGCAGAGGAACTGGTTTCCATGGTCAAGGAAAAGGGTGTCACACGGGTCGCATCTGAAGTTGACGTGGTCACAACGGGAACATTCGGCCCCATGTGCTCTTCCGGCGCGTTTTTGAATTTTGGGCACTCCAGGCCCAGGATAAAAATGCATAAAGTATGGCTTAACAATGTTGCTGCTTATACCGGTATAGCAGCGGTTGATGCTTATATCGGAGCTACCGAGGTGCCCGAAGATGACCCGCTGAACAGCCAGCACCCTGGTAAATTTCGGTACGGCGGAGGACATGTTATTCAGGATCTGGTAGCCCGAAAAAAAGTGGTATTAAAAGCCACCGGCTACGGCACTGATTGTTACCCCAGGAAAGAAATTGAAACCGAAATCACCCTTGACGATATCAACGAGGCGATTTTGTTCAACCCGCGCAACGCATACCAGAATTATAACTGTGCCGTTAACTTGAGTACTAAAACCATATATACCTATCTGGGAGTATTGAAAGCCAATTTGGGCAACGCGCACTACTCTACCGCTGGACAGCTCAGCCCGCTGCTGAAAGACCCACAATTCAGAACCATAGGGGTAGGAACGCGCATTTTCCTTGGTGGCGGTATTGGTTACGTAGTCTGGAACGGCACTCAGCATTTTCCGGGGCGTAACCTGGTTGAAGATGGTAATGATTACGGTTACGCCGGCGCTACCCTTTCCGTGCTGGGTGATCTAAAACAAATGAGCCCGCGCTGGTTGGTGGGTACCAGTATGATTGGTTACGGGGCTACCTTGACGGTGGGCATCGGCATTCCCATCCCGGTGCTTAACGAAGATATCTGCCGCTTTGCCGCCGTTGGGGATGATGAACTATACGCTCCCATTATGGATTACAGCGATGATTTTCCCAATCTCAAGTCCAACAACCTTGGATTTGTCAGTTACGCCGAGTTAAAGAGCGGTAAAATCAAGGTTAACGGCAAGGAAGTACCCACTGCTCCGGTTTCCAGCTACCCGCGCGCCCGGGAAATTGCCGGTACTTTGAAACAGTGGATTCAAAAGGGTGATTTTCTGCTGGGTGAACCGGTGCAGCTTTTACCCAATGCCGAAGCGGGAATTAAGGCCAACGCTTTAAAAGGTTAATTTGCGGAAAGGGAGCGTGAAAAAATGTCCACCAAAAAAGTAGTACTGCGTTTCGGTGCTGATATAGCTGACAAACCCGTAATATATAAATTGGTAAAAGATTATGATTTGGTAATTAATATATTAAAGGCCAATGTCAACCCGCAGAAAGAAGGAACCATGGTACTGGATATCGCCGGGGAAAAAGCCGACCGGGGTATAGATTACCTGCGTCAGTTGGGCGTCAGGGTACAGTCCCTCACCGAGGAAATAACACAAAACGAAGAAAAATGCGTCAGCTGCGGGGCGTGTACAGACATCTGCCCGTCCGGGGCACTATATATCGACCGGCCTGATATGACGGTGCGATTTGACAGCGATCGTTGCGTTATATGCCATCTTTGTGTTAAAGCTTGCCCCATGCGGGCTATGGAGGTTCGTTTTTGAAATATATTGAACGCACATACAGGCTTCTGCATAGGCAGGAAGACCTGGCCTTCTTTCAGGTTTTAATTAAAGAAACCGACCTGGACATAGGTGTGTTGCGCAGCAAGCTGACCCCCGAACTGGTAGCCGGCACCAGGCGGCAAGTGATGAGCGTAAGGTCGCAGCTTGAGCAATATATAGCCTGCGACGTTACATTTGTTAAAACGCTGAAACCATACAAGCCTGTCCCCGGTGCACCGGAGATAGTAAAACTCATGGCCGATGCCGCCACCAGGGCCGGTATCGGGCCTATGTCAGCGGTGGCGGGTACTATAGCGCAATACGTTGGTGGATATCTGGTTAAACGGTCCAGGGAAGTGATCGTGGAAAACGGTGGGGATATCTATATTCGATCGGAGCGGATGCGCAAGATTGGTGTTTTTGCCGGCCCCTCCCCCTTTACCAACCGCCTGGCCCTGGAAATTCAGCCGCACCAGACTCCGCTGGGTGTCTGCACATCATCCGGTACTGTAGGGCATTCGCTCAGCCTGGGCCGGGCGGATGCAGTGGTTGTGCTGGCTCCGTCGGCGGCTTTGGCCGATGCCGTGGCCACGGCGGCGGGCAACCTGGTGCAGGAAGAGGATGACCTGCAGGCGGCGGTGGATTTTGCCCTGGGGATTAAATCCATTATTGGGGCGGTGGCCATTAAAAATGACAAATTGGCCGCCGCCGGCAACATTAAGTTGGCGCCCATGTAAAAGCGGGAGCTAATAAGACAGGCTACTTGACTTGGATATGATTTCCATGAAAAGTAGCCTGTCCCCTTTTTAAACTGATTAGTTTACGTTTTTCTCCCGGCCTTCCCACTCTTTGGACCGGAGCTTGTATTTCATAATCTTGCCGGTTGATGTTTTGGGCAACTCGCCGAATTCAATTTCCTTGGGTACCTTGAACCGGGCAATGCGTTCCCGGCAAAATTCGATTATTTCTTCCTTTGTCGGGTTGGCCCCTTCTTTAAGATATATAAAGGCCTTGGGCACTTCACCCCACTTTTCGTGGGGAATGGCCACCACAGCCACTTCCAGGACATCCGGATGCTGGTAAATAACATTTTCCACTTCCACGGTGGAAATATTTTCACCGCCGCTGATGATGATATCTTTCATCCGGTCCTTGATTTCAACATAACCGTTGGGATGGGTGACGGCCAGGTCGCCGCTGTGGAACCAACCGCCGCGAAAGGCTTGCTCCGTTTCTTCCGGTTGTTTGTAATAGCCGGCCATGACGTTATTGCCCCGCATGACAATTTCACCTATGGTTGTTCCGTCGTGCGGCACCGGTTCCATGGTGGCGGGGTTGACTACATCCATGTACACGGAGGTTATATACGGGACGCCCTGCCGGGCCTTGATCCGGGCCCGCTCTTCCACTTCCAGTTCATTCCATTTCGGTTTCCACTCGCATATACTGTGCGGACCATACACTTCAGTCAGACCATATGTTTGTGTAACCGTGCACCCAACGGCCTCCATATTTTTAATTACCGTGGGGGAAGGCGGCGCCCCGGCGGTCATGATATTCAGATGCCTTTTCATTTTTACTTCCCCTATGCCCTTGTAATTGGCCATGCCGATGAGCACAATGGGTGCGGCGCACAGGTGGGATACTTCTTGTATTTCAATTTGCCGGTAAATTTCTTCGGGCACCACTTTTCTCAGGCAAACGTGGGTACCGCCGGCGGCGGTGATACCCCAGGTAAAGCACCAACCGTTGCAGTGGAACATGGGCAGTGTCCACAGGTAAGTTGTCGATGAGTTACAGCCGAACTCCAGTATTTCGCCCAGGGCATTCAAGTAGGCGCCCCGGTGAGTGTATAAAACGCCCTTGGGTTTGCCGGTGGTGCCGCTGGTGTAATTTAAAGTTATAGGCTGTAGTTCGTCTTCCACTCCGAAGAAAAATTCTTCCGGCTCCACGGATATGAATTCTTCATAATCGGGACCGTCGAAAGCCTTGGGCTGTACGTCACAGATGTTCACAATTTTTATGTCTTTGATTTCATCGAGGATAGGCTTGATCACGCCGGCAAATTCAGTATCGATGAAAAGCATCTTGCTTTCGGAATGCTGCAGGATGTAAGCGACTTCCTGGGAGGACAACCTGATATTGATGCTGACCAGCACACCGCCCACAAGGGGCACGGCATAATGAGCTTCCAGCAGCGGCGGGAGGTTGGGGCACAGGAACGCCACCTTGTCGTCCTTGCTGATTCCCTGCTGCTTTAAAGCAGTGGCGAACTTTTCCACGCGCTGTTTAAATTCAGCATAGGTTGCTGTAAAGTCATTATAAATTACAGCCTTTTTTTCGGGGTAAACAAAAGCACTTCTCTCCAGGAAGCTTAAGGGTGACAATGGTTCATAGTTGGTCTGGCGCATATGGTCCCTCCTTGGCATCATTATTTTTTAAGGATAAAATAAGTTGTTGCTGGCGCCGTTGCCAGATGTTTGTATGCAATTCTTTCAGGGCGTTGGAAGAGGTTTTGGTTCTATTTGCCACCTCCCCGGAGTGGGTGTGATGTAATATTTATAATTGCAAAAATTGTGCAACTTTTTTAAAAAACAAGGCCGCGTGGTAAAATTTCCAGTGTAAATGGTATGTTTTTAAAGCTAAACGGTTGATTGTTCCGGTATTCGATCAGTTAGTGTAAATCATCATTTACTATAGTGTAAAAAATAGTGACTGCTCTTCAGTGGTTAATAAGTCTTTAAAGGATTTCGCCGCCACCACTGCCATCATCGCGTTCCCATCGTGATTAAGATGACCTTCATCATAAAAATACCTGGCCTCGCCTTCCTCGGTTCCCGGCAGGCAGAGCGGTGTGTAATAGTCAATCAATGGAATATCATGCAGTGCGGTGTAATCTTTCAGCCATTTCCGGAAACGGGACAACCAGACCTTGATCTTGTCTGTGCCAAACGGAAAAAAGGAATTGCCTGCCAACGGGTTTGAGCAAATTGGCGTTGTCAGGCCGAGAACGGGTTTTATGCCGTGTTCCAGGCTCAGTTCGACCATATTGCATATGCTGTGCTGCGATTCTTCAGGGTCAAATGCAAGCCAGGCATCATTGGTTCCGCCCAGAATATGCACATGGGTGGGGGCCGACGCCAGCACATCCCTGCTGAAACGGCGCAGCATATCATTGGTGGTATCGCCGTTCATGCCCCGGTTAACCAGGTTCAGACCCTGGCTGCGCAGCCGGTTGATCCAGGAAAATGCGGGTCCGAAAGGATAACCGAAAGTAATGCTGTCGCCCAAGCAGATTATTTTGTGATTTGTTTGTATTGGAGTTGTCATTAAATTTTTTCACTCCTCAATGCGTGCAGTTGTCTGACCAGGTATTTGACAACCAGGTACAGCAGCAGCAAAGCCAGGGCCGCCAGGGGCACCTGGTTCTTGAAGTAACCTGCTATTAAAGGCCAGTTGTGCCCGAACAGCATACCCACGGAAACATTCATTGAAACCCAGATAATGGTAAAAATAAAATTATAAAATAAAAAATGGTACCATTTGAGGCCGCTGGCCCCGGCCATATACGGGGTTAAGTTGCTGACCATAGGTACAAACCGGCCGATGATGATAAATACGGCTGCTGATTTTTCCATCCAGTCGCGGGCCTGTTCCATTTTACGCCGGTCTATGCGCAAAAATTTACCGTAGCGATCAAACACGGGGTCCCCAACGTAACGACCGATGGCAAAGGCCAGAACGGCTCCTATATTGAAACCCAGCACGGCAACCAGGAAAACGCTGTAAAAGTTCAGCTGGTGCTGGTTGACCAAAAAGCCGGAAAACATAATCATCACTCCGCCGGGAAAGGGCAGTCCCAGCGCTTCGATTATCAACCCGCCGAGCAGGCCGCCCAATCCCAGCGTGTCAAGGTAATTTGCCAAAAAATCCTGCATGTGAAAAATCGCCTCCCCCCATAGCATATCCTGCGAGGAGGCCATTTTTTCACAATTCAATGCCCGATACCTTAAACGGGTAATTTTACAGGACTTTGGCTATGCCCTTGTAGACCAGTCCCCGCTGGCCGTCAACGGTGACGAAATCCCCGTCCGGAATTAAGGACGTGGCATTCTCCACCCCCACGACAACGGGTATGCCGTATTCCAAGCCCACAATGGCGGCGTGTGAGGTCAAGCCACCGGTTTCGGTAACGATCGCTGCGGCTTTTTCAATGGCCGGTATAAAATCGCGATCAGTATCGTAAGTGACCAGTATATCGCCATCCTGGATTTTATCCTTGGCATCCCGAGGGTCGGTGGCTATACAAACCTTACCGGTCACCGCCCGGTTGCCGATACCGGTGCCCCTGGCCAGAATATCGGCTACAGTATGTACCTTGATCAGGTTGGTGGTCCCGTGTACACCCACGGGCACGCCGGCGGTAATTACTATCAAGTTGCCGGGTTTGATCAGTCCGGCTGCCAGAGATACCTGCACCGCCGCCTCGATCATGCTGTCGGTGTCCCGGGTATGGGCCACCGGCAGGGGGTGTACGCCCCACACCAGAGCCAGTTTGCGTAACACGCGGTAGTGAGGTGTAACGGCGATGATGGGGGCCCGGGGCCTGTACTTACTGACCATTTGGGCTGTATATCCGGATTCCGTTGAAGTAATGATTGCCGCCGCCCCCAGATCCTGGGCGGTGGAAACAGTGGCGTGGCTGATGGCGTCGGTAACCGTTCTGGATAGGACCCGGCGCTTGTTTTTCAGTACTTCTTCATACTTGATGGCCGATTCAGCGTGGGCGGCAATACGGGCCATGGTTTCCACCGACTGTACCGGGTATTTGCCGGCGGCTGTTTCTCCCGAAAGCATAATAGCGTCCGTCCCGTCCAGGATGGCGTTGGCCACGTCGCTGGCCTCGGCCCTGGTGGGGCGGGGATTGTGAATCATCGACTCCAGCATCTGGGTGGCGGTGATCACCGGTTTCCCTACCTGTACGCATTTTTCAATGATGGTTTTTTGGATCAGCGGCACCTCTTCGGGAGGAATTTCCACGCCCAGGTCGCCCCGGGCCACCATTATGCCTTCCGATACCTTTATGATTTCATCCAGGTTCTTAACCGATTCTTGGTTTTCTATTTTGGAAATGATATTAATGTGACCGTTGTTGTCTTCGATAATTTTACGGATGGTCAGCACATCGTTTGCCGTACGCACAAAAGAAGCGGCGATAAAATCAAAATCGTGTTCCACGCCGAAAATAATATCGCGTTCGTCCTGTTCGGTAATCGCCGGCATTTTTACAAAAACACCGGGTACGTTCACACCTTTTTGGCTGGTTATCTCGCCCCCGTTTTCCACCAAACAGTCAATTCTCCGGCCCTCCACTTTTTGCACCCGCAAGGCGATTAACCCGTCGGATATTAATATTCTATCGCCCGGTTTGACGTCATCCGGCAGGCCCTGGTAAGTCACCGGCAATATTTTTTCGTTGCCCTTGATATTTTCCGTGGTTAGACTTACCACGGAGCCGGCATTGAGCCGGACGGGTTCCTTTTCCAGATAGCCCAGTCGTATCTCAGGACCTTTTGTGTCCAGTAAAACAGCTATATTTTTACCTGTATTTTTGGCTGCCCGGCGGATAGCCGCCAAGCGCCGGGCGTGATCGTCATGGGAGCCGTGCGAAAAGTTTAGCCTTGCCACATTCATGCCGGCCTGTATCATTTTTTCCAGTATATCTACCGATTCGCTGGCCGGCCCAATGGTACATACTATTTTGGTGCGCCGCAAAAGTTATCCCTCCCTCAAATGGATAGTATATTAGCCAGGTTATATATTTCCAGGTCGATGGGTCTTTTGCCATGGAAAGCCGCCTCAAGGGGGGACGCAACAACCTTGCCCGCCACCATTCCCACCATGTGATTGCGACAGCCTTCCATCAATAGTTCCACGGCTTTGGCGCCCATCTGGCTGGCCAAGATGCGGTCAAAGGCGGTGGGCGTGCCCCCGCGCTGCAGGTGGCCCAAAATAGTGACCTTGGTTTCCAGTCCTGTCATCTCCCTGATTTGCTTGCCCACCTCCAAACCACTGGCTGCTCCTTCAGCTACGATGATAATGCTGTGCAGCTTGCCTCTCTTGTATCCGCGCTTGAGTTTATCACATACTTCTTCGATGCTTTGCCGGAGTTCCGGGATCAGTATGGATTCGGCCCCGCCTGCCAGGCCCGCCATTAAAGCGATGTATCCGCTTTCGCGTCCCATAACTTCCAGAATGAAAGTTCTTTCGTGTGAGGTGGCGGTATCTCGAATCTTGTTGATTGCTTCCACCACGGTATTGATTGCGGTGTCAAAGCCGATGGAAAATTCAGTGCCTGTGATATCGTTATCTATGGTACCCGGCACGCCGATGACCGGTAAATTGTATTCCCGGTTAAAAACCTCCGCTCCCTTGAATGAGCCGTCGCCGCCGATAACCACCAGGCCCTGGATACCGAAGCGCTGGACATTGGCAAAGGCTTTGGACCTGCCCTCGGGCGTTTTGAATTCTTCCGACCGGGCTGTGCGCAGGACGGTACCGCCCCGGTGGACTATATCGGCCACCGAGCCGAGGTTCATCGGGCCCATGTCGGCCTCGATGAAACCGCTGTATCCCCTCTGGATGCCGATTACTTCCAGACCATGGTAGATAGCCTTCCTGACCACCGCCCGGATGGCCGCGTTCATACCCGGTGAATCACCGCCACTGGTTAAAACGGCAATGCGCTGCATCATATGCTCCCCCTTTTATGCATTAATCGGAATGTTAGTCTTGTTGTGCATAGGATAGTTACCTATTTTGCCGTAACGACTTAAATATGCAATTATTTTTTCTGGTAGCGGTGTTTAATATCCAGTGAGCTTTGCATAAAGATATTTTGGTAAATAAAGAAA
This sequence comes from Desulfoscipio geothermicus DSM 3669, assembly GCF_900115975.1. Classification (GTDB taxonomy): domain Bacteria; phylum Bacillota; class Desulfotomaculia; order Desulfotomaculales; family Desulfallaceae; genus Desulfoscipio; species Desulfoscipio geothermicus. Next base: position 168,297 of record NZ_FOYM01000002.1, on the reverse strand, counting down.
TATATCCAGAGCGCTTGCTCTGGATGAAATATGTTCAGTCACTCGTCGGTTCTAACCGTGCCGTGCTTGGACATTATTTCCGCCCGGCCGCGTATTTTGATGGCTGAAGTATGCTGGGTGAATTGCGCAATCATCACTTCACCCTTGTCCAGTTTTTCGGAATGATGGAATTTCGTATCGCGTCCCCGGGTCAGCCCGATAATGGTGACCCCGTTTTCCAGGGCCTTGATTACGACATATTCCCCGCTGACTTCATTAAATTCTGCCATGCTTTCACCTCGTAGTAGTTACCTTTTTCTAGCAGTCATCATAACACAAGGGAGCGGGTTTGACAAGCTGGCAGCTTATGAATTGCTGGACCGTTGTTTCCGCTGCGCCGGCGAAGATACATTGATTGCGGGGAACAAACGGTCCCAGCGGTTGTCCTGCCGGGGTTTTATGCAGAACAGGTGGGGGCTGCCGGTTGTTCCTTGATCTTGACCCGGTCCGGGCCCAGTAGGGCGGTGAGTTCCTCCAGCACTCCGGAATCCAGGTTGACCCAGAAACGGCGGTCGGCCCGGGCCAGCTTTTTTTCCCGCGGGAAATAAAGATAAACCGGGCATTCACCGTGGAATGAGCATAAAACCATTTGTATTTTGGAGAGGATCTCCGGCGATGTGTCCTCCATTTTAATGTATAATTCTCCGGTCCTTTGTAAAATTAGCGGCTCTAAGGCATTGATAATGATTTTAACTTGTTCGTCCTTTTGCTCGGCAACCCCTTTGACTATTACCGGGTTGTCCACTTTGAGCAGGGCGGCGTACTGCTGGTAAGTACGGGGGAAAACCACCAGTTCCACCGTGCCGGTCAGATCCTCCAGGTTGGCGAAGGCCATGCTGTCCCCCCGCTTGGTGACGATTTTCTTGACCATGGTTAACAGGCCTCCCACCACCACTTCTGATCGTTCTTCCAACTCCGTCAGGCCGGCTACTTGGTGTGTGGCCTGGCGCATGATGGCTTCACGGTATTCGGAAAGGGGGTGCCCGCTGACATATAAGCCCAGGGCCTCCTTTTCCAGTGCCAGTAATTCCCCGGGGGAGAATTCCTTGAGATCGGGCATGTCCAATGATAAGGTGTCTTTAACTTCATCGCCCCAGAAGTCCAGCAATGACAGCTGCCCGTTCTTCTGGTCCTGCTTGGTCAACTGGGCCAGTCCCAGCCCGGCGTCTATGGCGGCCATCATCTGGGAGCGATTATGCCCCAGGGAATCGAGAGCGCCGCTTTTAATCAAATTTTCCAGTACCCGGCGGTTGATTACTTTGGTGTCCAGCCGCTGGCAAAAATCGGCAAAGGATTTGTAGGGGCCGCTTTTTTCCTTGGTTTCAATGATGGCCTTTACTGCATTCAGGCCCACATTTTTAATGGCGGCCAAACCAAAACGTATTTTATCACCGTCCACCGTAAAGTCCGTGCCGCTGGCATTAACGTCCGGAGGCAGTACGTCAATTTTCATGCGCCGGCATTCCTCGATATAGAAAGATACCTTGTCGGTGTTGTCCCTGATCGAGGTCAACAGCGCTGCCATGAACTCCACCGGGTAGTTGGCCTTTAAATAAGCCGTCTGGTAAGAAACCAGGGCGTAAGCTGCTGAGTGGCTTTTATTGAAACCATAACCCGCAAAGTATTCGATTAAATCAAATACCTGGCCGGCAATTTCCGGGTCGACCTCGTTTTTCTCCGCACCCTCCATGAACTGCACCCGCAGGTTGGCGAGAATTTCCGGTTTTTTCTTGCCCATGGCCCGGCGCATCAGGTCCGCTTCGCCCAGGGTAAATCCCGCCAGGTCGCTGGCGATGCGCATGACCTGCTCCTGGTAGAGAATAACGCCGTAGGTATCCTTGAGAATGGGCTCCAGCTTCGGGTGCAGGTATTCAACCCTTTTTTCCCCGTGCTTCCTTTTAATAAAGTCCTCCACCATGCCGCTGCCCAGCGGCCCGGGGCGGTACAGCGCCACCAGGGCGACAATGTCTTCAAAAACTTCGGGCTTTAACTCGCGCAGGATGGCCCGCATGCCGCTGCTTTCCAGTTGGAATACGCCCACTCCTTCGCCGCGGCCCAGTAGTTCAAATGTTTTGGGGTCTTCCAGGGGAATCTCTTCAATGTTAATGTCGACACCCCTGTTTTCCCGGATCATTCCAATGGCATCGGCGATTACCGTTAGAGTGCGCAGACCAAGCAAATCCATTTTCAACAGGCCCAGTTCTTCGGCCTGATCCTTGGCGAACTGGGTGGTCAGCGGGCCGTCGGCGGCTTTATATAATGGAAGATAATGGGTCAACGGCTGCCGGGTAATCACCACCCCGGCGGCGTGGGTGGAGGCGTGTCGGGGCATACCCTCCAGCAGGGCGGCCATGTCGATGAGTTTTTGCACCTGGCTGTCTTCCCGGTATGCCTGGGCCAGTTCCGGGGAGTCCTGTAGCGCCTTTTCAATGGTGATTTTCAAATCATTGGGCACCAGCTTGGCAATTCGGTCCACGTCCCCGTAAGTCATGCCCAGCGCCCGGCCCACGTCCCGGATGGCCGCCTTGGCGGCCATGGTGCCGAAGGTGGCGATCTGGGCCACCCGGTCGGCGCCGTATTTCCCGGTCACGTACTCAATGACTTCGCCGCGCCTTTCAAAGCAAAAGTCAATATCGATATCGGGCATAGACACCCTTTCGGGATTCAAAAACCTTTCAAACAGCAGGTCGTATTTCAATGGGTCCAAATTGGTGATGCCCAGCACGTAAGCCACCAGGCTGCCCGCCGCCGAGCCTCGCCCGGGTCCTACGGGGATGCCGGCCTGTCTGGCAAAGTGAATAAAGTCCCAGACGATCAAAAAATAAGCGGAATAACCCATTTGCTTGATGATGCCCAGTTCATATTCCAGCCTTTGCCGCACCGGTTCGCTCATCCCACCGTAGCGCCATTCCACGCCCTGCAGGCATAACTCGCGCAAGTAAGAGTCCACGGTATGCCTTTCCGGTACATTGAAAACCGGCAGGTGCAGTTTTCCAAACTCCAGCTCGACGTGGCACCGGTCAGCGATACGGTAAGTGTTTTCCAGGGCGTCCGGCACTTCCCCGAACAGCGCGGCCATTTCCTGTTCGCTTTTCAAATACAGTTCCTGGGATTGAAATTTCATTCGCCTGGGGTCATCAATGGTCTTGCCGGTCTGGATGCACAACAGCACATCCTGCATTTCGGCGTGTTCCCGCAGCACGTAGTGCACGTCATTGGTGGCCACCAGCGGTATGCCGGCCTTTTGGTGCAGCTGAATCAAGCCCCGGTTGGCCACCCTTTGTTCATCAAACCCGTGGTCCTGTATTTCCAGGTAATAGTTGTCTTTGCCGAATATATCCAGGTATTCGGCCGCGCTTTTGGCCGCCTGCTCCGGATTGTCTTTAATTATATGCGAGGCCACTTCACCGGCGATGCAGCCGCTCAAAGCAATGAGCCCTTCGCTATGCGCGGCCAGCAGTTCTTTGTCCACCCGGGGCTTATAATAAAAGCCTTCGATGAAGCCCAGAGAAACGAGTTTGAGCAGATTTCGATAGCCCGTTTCGTTTTCTGCCAGCAACACCAGATGGTACAGGTTATCGTCCACCCGGGGTGTCCGGTCGTGCCTGGTGCGCGGGGCCACGTATACTTCGCAGCCAAGCACCGGTTTAATATTTTGCTTTTGGCAGGCTTTATAAAAATCCACAATACCGTACATGACCCCGTGGTCGGTCATGGCCAGGGCGGGCATGCCCATCTCGGCGGCTGTTTTGACTACCTCTTTGATTCTGGCCGCCCCGTCCAGCAGGCTGTATTCGGTATGCACGTGGAGATGGACAAACAAGATAAATTACCTCCGTGAATTTAATTTGCACTGTCTAATTGGCGCAAAGGGTGTATCGTAAATAATTAAACATTATCAAAAATGATATGATGTACATATATATCGTAATAAGGAAAGTAGGGATCATCGATGGTCACCGGTATAACGGCCCGGTGTGCTTCATTGAGCTGGCGCCGGTAGCGCAGTTCATCAATGAACGCGAAGGTGGCCGGCCTTCCCGGGTGGGCTATTAAAAGATTGCCACCGGGGGCAGCTGCCCTGGATATTACGTTTATTAAATGTACATTTAGTTTGGGATCGTAAAAAATGTCCGAGCCCATGACCCACTGGAACTGCCGGGTTACATTAAAGTCGCGCCAATCACCCCGGAAAACGGCAAAGTCGGTAAGTCCGTTACAGGCGGCGTTCTTTTTTACCAGTTCCAGGGCGGACGGGTTGAAATCGGAAAAAGTTACCCTGGCCCCTTTCAACCCGCACACTATGCCGGGGAGACCCAGGCCCGCGCCCAATTCCAGCAACTGAGCGCCCTTAAACTCCAGGTTGTCCCATACCCAGCTGGACAGCCCGCGGGCCGCCGGCCATATTTCCGCCCAGCACGGTACCTTGTCTTCGTCTGCCGGGTCGGTTATTAGTTTTTCCACATCCTTGACCCCCAGCAGGTGTAATTGCCGCCCGGGCAGGTCAAAGGTGATCTCCCTGGTTTCGTAGGCTAATATTTTTCACACCACCTTTGGCACAAAAAACTCCCCTTGCTCTCAAGGGGAATTTTACCGCAAATTAAGCCGGGATACAATTGGCATTACGTTTCAATCTGATACTGTTTAATTTTTTTATAAAGCCAGGCCCGTGATATGCCCAGTAGTTTAGCTGCCCGCAACTTATTGCCCCCTGTTTTTTCCAGGGCGTCCAGCAGGGCTTCCCTTTCCACGTTTTCCAGCAGGGCCGGGAGGGTTTTTTCCGCGGTTGCCTCTTTGCCGTCTGTTCCCTGCCTGGTCAGGTAATGTGGCAGGTGTTCCAGCTCTATCTTTTCTCCTTCCACCAGGTTAAACGCTCTTTCTATAATGTTTTCCAGTTCGCGAACATTGCCAGCCCAGTGGTATTCAGCAAACAGCCGGTTAACTTTTGTACTACAACTTTGTACGTTTAAATTAAATTCGCGGTTGAATTTATTAATGAAATGATCTACTAAAACTGTAATGTCTTCTTTTCTCTCCCGTAAAGACGGTATATTAAGATTAACCACATTTAAGCGATAATACAGGTCCTGGCGGAATTTGCCCTCCTCTGTCAATTTAGTCAGATCCCTGTTGGTGGCGGCGATGACTCTTACATCCACTTTCCTGACGTATCTGTCGCCCAGCCTTTCAATTTCCTTTTCCTGCAGCACCCGGAGCATTTTAGCCTGCATATACAGCGGCATATCTCCTATTTCGTCAAGAAAGATGGTTCCGCCGTGGGCCAGTTCAAATTTACCGATCTGGCCTCCTTTCCTGGCACCGGTAAACGCGCCCTCCTGGTAGCCGAATAACTCCGACTCCAGTAAATTTTCCGGTACTGCCGCACAGTTAACCTTGACAAACGGCCCTTCGCAGCGGGGTGAGTGGGCGTGCAGGGCGTGGGCAAACAGTTCTTTGCCGGTACCGCTTTCACCCGTTATCAAAACGGTGGACGGCCCTCTGGCCACCCGCCGCACAATTTCTTTCAGCCTGCCGATGGTTTTGCTGCAACCTATTATATCATCGAGCGTGTAGCTGGCGCCCTTGCCCGGCGCACCGGGTTTGACAGTTTTGCGCCTGGTGGCCAGTGCGGCCAGCCTATCAATGTCCTGGTATATAACTTTGCTGATGGAGCCGTCTATTTTACCGTTTTTCACCACCGGATAACGGCTGACCAGCGCACTTTGCTCGCCGAAACGCATCAATTCGCTGTGCTGCGGCTGGCCGCTAATGGGCATCAAATGAAGTTTGGTTTCGGGCACTATCTCGGTAATGTGCCGGCCCAAAGCATCTTTCGGCGCAATCGCCAGCAGTTCCGCCATCGCTTGATTGATAAAGTTTATATACCCCTCGCTGTTAATTGAAATGTAACCTTCGTGGGTATGATCAAATATTGATTCCAGGGCGTTCTTTTGTTTGGTGACTTGTTTCAATTCTTCAGCCAGGTGGTGCAGCTCTGTTATTTCCTGGACCACCCCGATGGCGCCCACGATGCTGTTATCCTTGATAATCGGGGTGCGGTTGGTAATGTAAAGGGCGTTGCCCAGCACGAACTTGCGCCCGATATGGGCTTGACCGGTCTTTAATACTTTAATCAGGCCGGTATAGGGAATGACATCTGAAATTAACCTGCCTTTGGCCTGTTCAGCAGTGATACCAAACAATTTTTCACAAGCGCGATTAAATATGGTAATTCGCCCCCGGTGGTCCACGGCTATCACCAGGTTGGCAATGCTGTTAAAAATGAAACTGTCATCACCCAAAGGCGACGGGCTTTTAACCAGGTTGCTTTTAACGGCCACCTAAATCACTCCCTTTGACCGCAGGTAGAGCGCTAATGTTCGACAATTTAAAATATTCTACAAAAAAGAAATAAGTCCTGCATGCAAAAATAAAAATTGTTTTAATTATATTAGTATTCTATTATACACAAATATACACAAGCAGGTTTAATATTTACCAATAATTTTATTAAGATTTTCTCCCAGTTCATTTTTAAAAACATCCTGGTCATCTTTATTTTTCAAAATCAGGTTTATAGTTTTATTTATATTGTCTGTATTTAGTGAACTTTCTTCCAGTGCGGCCAGCGCCCTGGCCCAGTCGATGGTTTCGGCAATGGACGGTTTCTTGCGCAAATCCAGGTTTGCCCGGATATAACGGGCCACGTTGGCTATTTGGGCGGTTATTCTTGTGCCGGCCTGGGGAACCTTGACCTGTAAGATGCGTGTTTCTTTTTCCACAGACGGAAAATCAATGTACAGGTAAACGCAGCGCCTTTTCAGCCCGTCTGACAATTCCCGTTCCCCGTTGCTGGTAAGCACTACGATGGGTACATGCTTTGCCGTCAGGGTGCCCAATTCGGGTATGGATACCTGGAAGTCGGACAGCACCTCGAATAAAAAGGCTTCGAACTCGGCCTCAACTTTATCAACTTCATCAATTAAAAGAACAATTTTATCCTCGGAACGGATGGCCCGGAGCAGCGGGCGCTCCAACAAGTATTCCTCGTTGAATAAATTGCGCTCCAGATGGTCTTCCGCTGCGGAGTTCCGGGAAATCTGAATCTTGATTAGCTGTCGCTGGTAATTCCACTCATAAAGGGCCTTGTATTCGTCCAACCCTTCGTAACACTGCAGGCGGATCAATTCAGTATTGAATATGGAGGCCAGCACTTTGGCAATTTCCGTTTTACCGACACCGGGCGCTCCTTCCACCAGCAGCGGTTTTTCCAGGGTCAGCGCCAGGTAAATGGTTACCACCACTTCTTCTTCGCAAATGTATCCTTCCTTTTCCAGTGCCGCGCGTAATTCCGGTATGGTTGGTACGGTCGGTTTCATATAATCCCCCCATTTTAGTCAGTTATTTTAAAGTATCCTCGGGTGCTGCATTCGGGTGGTTGGCTGCCGTTACTTGAGACCGCAAAACCCGTTTTGCCTTAATGCTTCATAGAGCACCACCGCCACCGAGTTGGACAGGTTGAGCGAGCGGGCGTCGTTGATCATGGGAATGCGTATGCATTGATCGGAGAAACGCTGTAGCAGGTGGTCCGGCAGGCCGGCAGTTTCCTTGCCGAAAACCAGAAAATCGTCAGGTCCGAATTTAACGTCGGTGTATCTCCGCCCGGCCTTGGTGGTGGCAAAATGAAAACTGTGACGGGGATAGGCGGATAAAACTTCCTCGAAATTGTCATGGTAATGAATGGTCAATAAATGCCAGTAATCCAGCCCCGCCCTTTTCAAGTGCTTATCATCCACCGAAAAGCCCAGGGGCTTGACCAGGTGCAATTCTGCGCCGGTAACGGCACAGGTGCGGGCTACGTTACCCGTATTCGCGGGAATCTCGGGTTCCACCAGTACCAGGTGCATGATTGATTCAATTCTCCTTGTCAGGGTGATGTACTTTTTTTTTGGAATGCCGGCAATACCGGTTAACTGTGCATTCGTGGCATTTCGGGTTCCGCGCCGAGCAGGTCGAACGCCCGAAACTAATCAGGCGGTGATGCCAGACGCCCCGTTCAGCGGGCGGTATCAGACGGGTTAAATCCTTTTCCACCCGCAAGGGGGTGCTGCTGCTGGAAAGGCCCAGCCGGCGCGCCACCCGAAAAATATGGGTATCCACAGGGAAAGTGGGCTTGCCGAAGGCTACATTCAGCACCACATTGGCTGTTTTGCGACCCACCCCGGGCAACGATTGCAGCACAGCGGGATCTTCCGGCACTTGGCCACCGTATTTTTCCTCCAACAGGCGACAGGTTTTTATGATATGCAGGCTTTTGTTGCGGTGCAGGCCGCACCCTCTTATTTCCCGGGCCAAATGTTCCTGACTCAGGGAGGCAAAGTCCGCCGGCGTTTTATATTTGGTGAACAGGCGGGCGGTGGTTTGGTTTACCCGTATATCGGTGCACTGAGCGGATAAAATAACAGCGATCAGCAGTTCGAAGGGGTTTTTAAAATGTAGGGTGGGCCCGGCTTCCGGGATATGCCGGGCCAGTGTCTGTAGGATTTTTTTTTACTGTCCATAGTTAAGTCCTCCTAAAACAGTCGCGCATGTTCCACTTTAATGCACTTGTCCATGATGAAATCCACCCCGGCTTCCCGGCACAGGCGCGCCGCTTCGTCGTTGATGATGCCCAACTGCAGCCAAATAGCCCCGGGCTTGATTTTCAACGAATCCTGCACGATGGGCAGCACCTGGTCGCTGCGCCGGAAAATGTTGATTATATCCACCTTTTCCGGAATTTCCAGAATGTTGGTATAAGCGGTTTCGCCCAATACAATTTTTGCCCTTGGATTAACGGGGATTATCCGGTAACCTTTTTCCTGCATGTACCGGGCCACTTGATAGCTGTCACGATGGACTTTATCGGAAAGGCCGACCACTGCGATAGTGCGTCCCCGCTCTAAAATTTGCTTAATTTTATTATCGTCAGGATGAATGTACATATCTATTTACACCCCCGTAAATTATTATAAAAAATTTTTTCTATAAAACCTAAAGAGTACCTTCCACCGCTAGAATTGCTTAAACTTCTTTGCACAAAAAAATTATAATCCCAAAACCTGTTGGCAATAATAAAAAAAGCTCTGAGGATAAAACAATTATACCGCGGAAAACTAATGTTTAGCAAAAAATCCGTCGGTTTTAATTTTTTTAGCGTAAACTATCAATTTCATAACAAGGAGGGCATTGCATGAATGTCATGTTGACCTGGGTCCTGGGGGCCGTCATCTTAATCGTGCTCTTGGCCGTTTTTTTATGGTTGGCAAAAAATCGGCAGAAGAAACCCGCCTCATTATCACCGAAAGTGCCTGACGCTCCCCGGGAAGAATATGCCGAAGAAATTGCTTTCCCAGTCCCCGCTTTTCAACCCAAACCGGCAGTAAAACCGGAAACGCCCGAGATACCATGGCATTATGGTATGGATAGAATGGTGCTCATGGTGCGTGACCCCAGCTGGATTTTTGCTTACTGGGAAATTTCGGCTACCAAACAAGAAGAGTTTGCCAGACAGTACGGGCCGGATGCCTGGAACAACTCCAGGTCAGTGCTGCGTGTTTATGATGTGACAGGTATAGAACACTTTACCGGCCTGAACGCTAATAATTACATGGATATATCCATCAACGACGAAGTGGATAGCTGGCATATCGATGTTTCCCGGCCCAATTCGGCTTTCTGCGTTGACCTGGGACGACTTTTTCCCGACGGCACGTTTATAACCCTGCTGCGGTCCAATATTGTTCAAACACCCAGCGTCAGCATATCCAACCTGCTGGATGAAGAATGGATGTGGATAGAAGGTATTTACCGCAGCATTACTCACCTGCATATGGGCAGTTCGCCCATGATGGCCGAGGAAATTGCGCAGGGGATGGGGCTTGTACCACTGGGCATAAGCTCGCCCGGCTATATAAGTTCCACCGGATTTGCAGCTGGAAAAGAATAACCGCCGTCCCGGTCCGTTATCCGAGCGGGCGTTGTTTTTAATCAACTTTGATTAAATGCTGTAAAGGAGAAGTAAACATTGGCTAAAGGATACCTGTGTTTTGTTTTGCATGCACATTTGCCCTTTGTAAGGCACCCCGAGCATGAATATTTCCTGGAAGAAAGGTGGCTTTACGAAGCCATTACCGAAACCTATGTGCCGTTGATTGAAGCTTTCGATGAACTTGTAGAAGAAAACATACCGTTTCGGTTAACCTTTTCGGTTTCCCCGCCCCTGATGACCATGCTAACCGATGGGCTTTTGCAGGAAAGGTATTTGAGACACCTGCATAAACTAATTGAACTGGCGGAAAAGGAAGTTGAGCGAACCAGGGGTACAGAATTTCATGCCACCGCCCAAATGTACAGGGACCGGTTCCACCGGATCAGATATATTTTCACCGATAAATACCAGCGTAATATTTTAAATGCTCTGCGTAAGTTTCAAGACCTGGGCCGCCTGGAGGTCATCACCTGCGCCGGTACCCACGGGTTTTTACCGTTGTTGATGCACCAACCGGAAGCGGTACGCGCTCAAGTCGGTGTAGCTGTGGACCTGTATGCAAAACACTTTGGCAGAAAGCCGCAGGGTATTTGGCTACCCGAATGCGCATATACCCATGGTATTGATAATATCTTGAAGGAATTCGGCATCAAATACTTTTTTACCGATACCCATGGCGTGCTCTTTGCGTCACACCGGCCCAAATACGGTATTTTTGCGCCCATATTTTGCCCTTCGGGGGTGGCTGTTTTCGGGCGGGATGTGGAATCGTCCAAGCAGGTTTGGAGTTCTAACGAAGGTTACCCGGGAGATTTTGATTACCGGGAATATTACCGGGATATCGGCCATGACCTGGAATACGGGTACGTCAGCCCTTATATCCACCCGGACGGCATCAGGGTCAATACCGGTATCAAATATTTTCGCATAACCGGTAAAACCCACCATAAAGAACCGTACCGTTGGGAGTATGCTTTGCGTAAAGCCGATATGCACGCCGGCAATTTTATGTTTAACAGAGAACATCAAATCCGCCACCTGTGTTCATTGATGGATCGGGAGCCCATTATTGTTGCCCCGTACGATGCGGAACTCTTCGGTCACTGGTGGTTTGAGGGACCGGACTGGCTCAAGTTTTTGTTGCGCAAGATATACTACGATACGGATATCGTTGAAACCATAACGCCTTATGATTATTTGCAAAAATACCCTTGTAACCAGGTGGCCCGGCCCTGTCCCTCCACCTGGGGCAATAAAGGGTATAATGAAGTATGGCTGAGCCGGGAAAACGATTGGATATACCGGCATCTACACATAGCTGCCATGAAAATGGTGGAACTGGTGGAACAAAATCCCTTTGCCGGCGGTTTAAAACACCGGGCTTTAAAACAGGCCGCCAGGGAGTTGTTGCTGGCGCAGAGCAGCGACTGGGCCTTTATTATGTATACCGGCACCATGGTGGATTATGCCGTCAGACGGACCAAGCAGCATATTCATAATTTTTTGCGCCTTTATGAACAAATCAAAAACAATTGCATTGATGAAGGTGCGCTGAGGGAATTGGAATACAGAAACAACATTTTTCCCGATTTAAATTTAAGTTACTATAATAAAATTAACCCCGGTATATATAAAGCTACGGGATAAAACTGATAATATATTTTACACTGTAAATATATATTTACATGGTTTGTAAACCCCGGCCGGGGGTTTTTTTTATGCCGGTACAAGGGTACTATTTCCCAGAATTATAAGAAAATTTAATCAAGTGTAAACAATCATATAATTTTTTATTTTCATTTCAAGTGAACAATAAGTAAACAGAATACCGTTAGAGCTTGTAAAATAGCCTTTTAAGGGTGGTATCAAGCCGTTTAAAGGCTAAATTCTTAATTATCATTCTATATGACATGCTTTTTGCAAAAAATATTTAACATGCAAGTGTACGATTTTTATGTTTTTTATCGCGAGGGGGGTGGTATATCCAAGTAATTTGGTCTTTCTGAGGAATATAATATTAAATTTATAAGGAGGTTGTTTAATGTCTCACGGACACGGACCGGCAAACCCCGGACCTGCGGGTCTGGTAGCCCTGGCAATGGCTTGTTTTACTTTTTACGCCGTACACACGGGAAAAGTTGATGGTTCCTGTATACCTTTATTGGGTATTTGGCTGATCGGCGGATTTATCGTACAGGTTATTGTCGGCATTATGGAGCTGAACCACGGTAATATAGTGGGCGGCAATATATTTACCTTTTTCTCCGCCTTCTTTATGTTTGTTACCGGAGGCGAACTTATTTTTAAGTTTTTCGCTGCGCAAAACGGCTGGACCATTGACGCCCGCATTGACGGGTGGGCCTGGCTGGCTTTGGCCATAGCGTTGTTAACTTGGACGCCGGCTTATTTCAAGTCGCCGCTTAGTCTGCTGGGCGTGGTGTTGGCTCTTGATGTGGCCGTTCCGGTGGTGGCTTTTATGGATCTGGGTATTCTTGGCCACGAATGGCATGCCGTTTCAGGCAATTTCCTCGGTCTGGCCGGAATTTTCGGTTTATACACTGCCTGGGGCGTCATCTTGAATACGCAATTTGGCCGGACAATAATTCCCCTGGGTGGACCGATCGTGAAAGATCAGGTTTCAGTAAGTGCCAGCAAGTAAATACAATAAATATATCCCGAGTAAAAAACAAAAGGGGACAGGCACCGATTCGTTTTATGAATCGGTACCTGTCCCCTTTTACGGTGCCCTTTTTGCGTATGCTTTTCTTAGCAATAAAAACAGCGGAGGTTTGCCTCCACTGTTTTTTAACCGATTTTCTTGACCGGCCCCACTATATTATTTATTTTTTCAATGTAAAAGTCAGCCAGTGATTCGGCGATTTCCATGGTGCTTCCCTCGCTGAAGACGCGGCACACCGGCTCTTCCGGGTCCGGCAGTACCAGCGCCCAACCGTCGGGGTGGTAAACCTTGACCCCGTCCAGTAATTCCAGGTTGTCTTTGGGCATTTCTTCGATGAGACTGCGAATAACGGTACCTTTGGCTTCCCAGGGTACCTGGGTTTCTTTCTTTTCCATGAAAAACGATGGGACTTCGTCAATTAAGTCCGCCAGGCTGATTTTTTCCGTGGATAAGTATTCAGCTACCTTAATGATCTCCGCCAACGCGTCGAAGTGGAGCAGCGACTGGGAAATTTGCCATCCGGAGCCGTTTGGTGCCAGGTTGTCCTGGTGCACCAGCTTTTCATAAAAATCCTGTACCGCCGTTTTGGTGCGGATAACCCGGGCGCCGTATTTTTCTGCCAGTGCTTCAACCGCCCTGGGGGCGGTCACCGGCACCACCACCGCTTCGCCACGGGAGCGCAGTATCAGCAGGGCGGTCAGCGCTATGAGCATATCGTCCTGTACCGTGCGCCCCCGGTTGTCTATCAAAGCCAGGTGGTCGGCGCCGGAATCCATGATTATTCCCATGGCCAGGCCCTCTCCGGTAACCACATCGGCAACCTTGGCGGTTATTTCCTTGTAATTGCGCCAGTTCAGGGGCAACTGCCATGTTTCCGCCATATCCAGGCGTTTAATGTCAATGCCCAGTTCCCGGCACAGCGGTTCCAAAAAACGTCCCGCACTGTCATGGTCGTAAACGGCAGCGATGCGCAGACCCATTTCTCGAATGGCCTTCTTATTAACGCTGCTTGACAGCATTTCCAGGTAATCTGCGGGTATTTCCCGCTCATGTTGCGTTTCCGTAATATGAGCAAAGTCAGCACGTTTGAAGTCTTCGCGCGCCAACAGGTTTTCCACCTTACGTTCCAGACTTCGGGCAATATTGCCGCCGTTTTTATTGGTAAAAATAATATTTAAGAAATTGGTTTGTCTGGGTGAAACTCTTACATGTATTCCCCCGTCGCACTTTAGTTTGCGCACCGCGTAACGGTGCATGGCGGTAATGCCGTCGGGCAGTTTTACAACTCGGACTCCCACCGACCGCAGGCCGCAGATGACTGCGTCGCCGATCATATGGGACGGCGAATAAATATCGCTGCTCACGCAAATGCGCGCCCCCGCGCCCAGGGCGCTGGCATAAGCCGCCGCCACCCGGGTGGCGAATTCTGGTGTAATTTCTACATTAGTGATGCCTGAGATACCCTCCAACCCAAAAATGCGTCTTGGCGCACGGTTTCCCCAAACCATGCTTTCCCGGACCACTGAACCGGTTTCCACCATTTTATGCGGCCAGAGCTTGATGTCGGGATTGATGGTGCACCTTTCCTTGATCACCGAGTCACTGCCTATTACAGCTCCTTCATAAATATTGCTGCCGGATTGTACCTGTACCCGGCTACCCAGCACGGCCCCGCGCAGGTTGACCCCCGGGCCGGTGAAAACATTATTCCATAATACACTTCTCTTAATGGAGGTTTTTTCCTGAATAGTACAACCCAATCCGATCACGGTAAATTGTCCGATGCTGCAGTTCCTGCCGATGGTTGTGTTCTCGCCGATGAACACCGGACCGTTGATCCTGGCGGTTGGGTCTATCTGTACATCATTACCGGTAAAAATCCCGGATCGGATTTCTTTTGCCGGAATTGGCAAGCCGACTTTCCCGGAGAGAAAATCATAGTGGGCCTGCAGGTACTGTCTTAAATCGCCGATGTCACACCAGTAACCCGTAAGTACCACCCCGAAAAGCGGTTTGCGGTTTTTCAGCAGCAGGGGGAACAAGTCCTTGCTGAAATCGAACTTTTGACCCTCCGGGACAAAGTTCAATACTTCCGGTTCGAGAATATATATCCCGGTATTGACAGTATCGCTGAAAACTTCGCCCCAACTGGGCTTTTCCAAAAATTGATTAATGCGGCCATCCTTACTGGTAATTACCACTCCGTATTCCAGCGGGCAGGGCACCCTGGTCAGTACCAGCGTAGCAATGGCGCCGTTTTTGCGATGAAAATCCACCGCTTCGGATAAATTGAAATCGGTCAGGGCGTCACCGCTGATAACGATAAATGTTTCATCCAAAAAAGTTTCCGCATTTTTCACGCTACCGGCCGTACCCAGTGGCGTTTTTTCTACAAAGTATTTTAAGTTCGCCTGGTAATCACTGCCATTACCAAAATGATTGCGGATCACCTCCGGCAAATATTGCAGGGTAATCCCGATATCGTTGAATTTATGTTCTTTTAGCAGACCGATAATATAAGACATGATAGGTTTGTTCAACACCGGAACCATCGGTTTGGGGATGCCGCAGGTAAGCGGCCGCAGGCGGGACCCTTCACCGCCCGCCATAATAATAGCTTTCAAAACTTACTCCCTCCTCGTAGATTATGAATATTTTCCAAAAACCCTGGAAAAACGGTCAAACATTCTGCCCTGGCGCACATGCCAGCTGCTGCTGCGGTGTTCATTCCATACTTTTTGGTAAACATCCAGGGTTTTTGCGGCAATATCCTGCCAGTTGAACCGCTGCTTTATTTTCTGATAAGCATTTTGCTGCAGCTGTTGTGCCGGTCCGGGGTTTAATAAAATGGTCAAAATCATATCTGCCAGTGACCGGGGGTTGCCTGGATATGCTTTTAAACCGTCAATGTTATGCATTACAATTTCACTCAAGCCCCCCGTGTCCGAAACAACCACCGGGGTTCTGGCGGCCATTGCTTCCAGGGCCACGATGCCGAAGGGTTCATATAGGCTGGGAAATACTGCCACATCCGACCAGCTGTACAGCGAATTGCGAGTGTAATCGTCAACATAACCGGTAAAATATACACGGTTGCCAATCCCCATGCGCTTTGCCTGATCTTGTAATTCTTTCAAGTAAGGGCCTTTGCCGGCAATGACGAATTTGGCGTTGGGTACCCGGCCAAGTATCATGGGCGCGGCATCCAGGAGTACCTGCACACCTTTTTCCCGCACCAGCCTGCCAACGTAAAATATAATCTTTTCATCCGGAGTTGCATAATTGTTGCGGGAAATGTTGTTGTTTTTTTGTATGTAATTTGCCGGATCCACCCCGTTGGGGATAATCACCAGCTTATCGTCGGGAACTTGAAAAACAAATTTCACTTCACCCTTCATGTATTCGCTGCAACAGATAACCTGCCAGGCTTCATAACAGAGCCACCATTCCACGTCACTGATATGACGCTGCAGGTTATTATGCAAGCCCTGATTCCTGCCATATTCAGTGGCATGTATGGTTGCGATCAGGGGTCTGCGATACGCGTGCTTCAAAGCTCTAACCGCGTAAGCCACCAGCCAGTCATGACCGTGGATGATGTTCCAGTCGCTCAGTTCATTGAATACAGGTATGGCTTTCTCCAGCATGGCCACGTTGAGCTGGGTTACCCAGGTGGTGAAATCGGGTGAAGAAACGTTATAAGGGTTCACCCGGTACACTTTAACACCGTTTACCCTTTCATAGTCCGGTAGGCCCGGCTCGCCCATAGTAAACAAATGTACGTCAACTCCGAGATCCGAAAGGGCGTTAGTAAGGTCGTAAACGTGCTGGGCCAGACCGCCCACGCTTTTAGGGGGGTATTCCCAGGAAAACATAGCCACGCGCATGAAATATCCTCCTTGCAATCTTGTTGTAATGATATAAATTGACAACATTTATATTTTATGTTAAACAGTGAAAATTTATTATAAAGAAACCCAAGAATGTATGTAAAAATAAAAACCTGCCGTAGTTTCCCCGGCAGGAATTAATATTATCGATTAAATTAATGCTGTCTGCCGCCATGAATTTGAAAACTCCAGTTGATGCCGTTATTATTATCCCAATTGCCATACCCGTCATGGAAGCAAAAATTGAACCGGTTGTCATCGGGTATTTGTAAGGTTTTCACCCATCCCCAGCCGGTGCGCGACATGCGCAGGTCCTGAACATTGTGCCACTCCTTGCTGTCACCGTACCCCACGTGCAGGAATATTTGTGTGGCACCGCTGGCCGCCAGCAGGCCGTCGTACAGGACGGTGATTTCCTCGCCGATGGTGATGGGGGTGGGATCGACCACTACCCCGCCCGGGTAACGGGCCTCGTGCATGGCTCTTAATTTATATTCTCCAGTACCGAAGTTGGTGGGATCGGACATTTTATCGCCTCCAAATTGATCTTTTCTTCAAGAAGTATTATCTATTGGAAAGACCATTTTTATGCGTTATAAGAAAAAGGGGACTGGCTCCGACGTTTTGTGAATCGGTGCCAGTCCCCTTTTTCTTATGTCCCCTTTTGCATTTTAGTAAATCTTAACACTACAGTATAATATTGCTTATTTCGCTATGCCCGCTAGGCCAAGGGGACGGTTCCATCGTCTTCCCTTCGGCCCTTCGCTGCGCTTCGGGGACGCTCGAACCGTCCCCATGGCTCCGCTAACCTTTAAAATACGCTGTAGTATTGAAAAAAACTGCAGTTATCCCAGCTTGCTGATGATGGCATCGGCCATGCCGCTGGTGGAAGCGGTGCCGCCCAGGTCGTAGGTGACGCTGGCTCCTTCCTCCAGAACGTCAATAACAGCCTGCATAATGCGCTCAGCGTGTTTGTCTTCGCCCAGGTGCTGCAGCATCATGACTCCGCTGAGAATAATGGCCAGCGGGTTGACCTTGTTTTTGCCCGCATGCTTGGGTGCGCTGCCGTGTACCGGCTCGAAAACGGCTGCTTCCGTGCCAATGTTGGCTCCCGGCGCCACACCCAGGCCGCCCACCAGCCCGGCACAGAGATCGCTTAAAATATCTCCGTACAAGTTGGACATCACCATTACATCGTAATTTTCCGGCGTCTGCACCAGCTTCATGGACATGGCGTCCACGATCATGTCTTCAAATTCGATATCCGGGTAGTCTTCGGCCACTTTACGGGCCGATTCCAAAAACAAGCCGTCGGAAAGCTTCATAATGTTGGCCTTGTGTACTGCCGTAACCTTTTTACGGCCCTGTTTGCGGGCCAGCTCAAAGGCATGACGGCAAACGCGCTCAGACGCCTCACGAGTGATTATTTTTATGCTTTCGGCGGCATCCCGGCCCACCCGGTGCTCAATACCTGCGTACAAATCTTCCGTATTTTCCCTGACCACGATCAGGTCAATATCACGGTACCTGGTGACGATACCGGGCAATGAACGCGCGGGTCGTATATTGGCGTATAAATTCAGGCTTTGGCGCAGTGTAACGTTGACGCTGCGAAATCCCTTACCTACCGGCGTGGTCAGAGGGCCTTTCAAAGCCACCTTGTTTTCCTTGATTGAGTCCAGCACGTATTCCGGCAGTGGAGTGCCGTATCGTTCAATAACCGCTTCTCCTGCTTCCACTACTTCCCAGTTAATGTCCACCCCGGTGGCATCAATAACCCGCCGGGCCGCTTCCGATATTTCCGGTCCGATACCGTCGCCCGGTATCAATGTAACATTGTAGGCCACTGTAAAAAACCTCCTAATTTAGCTTGGAACCGCCGTTAATGCTGATTCACACGGGGGCGGGCCCCGTGTTTTATATCGTATTAGGTGAATTTAATCTCTTTCCGCCGTAATAATCTTCGTAAATATACATCAATTCTTTGTCGAAAAGGGGCCGTTTCATGGATACCGTGTAGGAACGAATTTTGGGCAATAATTCTTCGGCCTGGTGTTCGGTAAGGCGAATACCGTATTCCGCGTATTTCGCTTTCAGCGCGGCTGTTCCCGAATGTTTGCCCACCACGATTTGTCTTTGCAGTCCTACTTCCTCGGGCAGGAAGGCCTCATATGTTTTGGGGTTCTTCAGCGCGCCGTCGGCGTGGATACCGGATTCGTGCGCAAACATATTGGAACCGACAATAGCTTTCCAGGCCGGCAATTCACGCCCCGAGGCGCGGGAAACATATTCCGCCACTTCCCGGAACATTTCGGTTTTAAAGCCGAGGTCTATTTTAAACAGGTGTTTCAATGCCATAACCACTTCTTCCAGCGCGGAGTTGCCGGCCCGCTCACCGAGACCGATGACGGTTACGCCCACCCAGTTGGCACCGGCCATTAAGCCCGCCAGGGCGTTGGCGGTGGCCATGCCGAAGTCATTATGCGTATGCATTTCAATGTTGATGTCTACATTGTCCAGGATATGCCTGATGTTTTTATAGGTTGTAAAGGGCTCAAGGATGCCCACGGTGTCACAATAACGCAGCCGGTCGGCACCGGCTTCCTTGGCAGCCTTGGCGAATTTAATCAAAAAGTCCAGGTCGCTGCGGGAAGCGTCCTCTGCGTTGACGGAAATATACATACCTTCTTTTTTGGCAAATTCCACGGCCTTGACCACATGGTCCAGCACCCATTCACGACTGGTTCTCAACTTATGTTTGATGTGGATGTCCGAAGTGGATATGGAAATGGCCACTGCGTCCACACCGCACTCCAGGGAGGCTTCAATGTCCTTGATCACCGGGCGGTTCCAGCCCATGATGCTGGCTTTGAGGCCGGACTGGCAGATCTTTTTGATGGCGTCTTTTTCATCGCCGCCCATTACCGGGATGCCTGCTTCAATCTGATGCACGCCCATTTCGTCCAAAAATTTGGCAATTCTTACTTTTTCCCTGTTGGCAAAAACCACCCCTGCGGTTTGTTCCCCGTCCCGTAAAGTTGTATCAATGATGTAAATGTCTTCGACGGGAGGAATTCTTTTCTCAAACATTATCATTGTGTTTTCCTTCCTTTCCTCTCAATTAATTAAATATATACAGAATATTAATAAAAATTAAGTATGCCAATTATTAAAAACTCACATTTAATTTTATCATAATAATTCAATTATGAAAAGATTTAGAAGGTATAATATTGTATACATTAAATATTCACCAAAAATGTATAAAATGAATCAGAGCAGGGTAAGCCCCCTGCTCCGCAGAAAAATTATGATAAAGCAACATAAATGAGTAATTTCAGCTATCCAGTTTTTCCTTGAGCAATTTATTGACCAGTCCCGGGTTGGCTTTTCCTTTAGTCGCTTTCATGACCTGCCCCACCAGAAAACCAATGGCCTGCTTTTTGCCACCCCGGTAATCTTCCACAGATTTGGGATTGGCGGCAATAACATCGCTGACGATTTTTTCAATTTTCCCTTCGTCGCTGATCTGTACCAGCCCTTTTTCCTCCACGATAACACCGGGGTCCTTGCCGGTATTAAACATTTCTTCAAATACCGTCTTGGCGATTTTGCCGCTAATGGTACCTTTGTCCAGCAGTTTCAGCATTTCGGCCAGTTGGGCCGGTTTGATGCGCACAGCGCCGATTTCCCGACCGGTGGCATTCATCATTCTGGCCAGATCGCCCATTACCCAGTTACTGACCGTCTTGGGGTTATTAAACAGTTCTACGCATTGCTCAAAGTAATCCGCCAGTTCCCTGGTGGAAGTCAGTACCAGAGCGTCATATTCCGGCAAACCATACTCATTGACAAAGCGGGCTTTGCGTTCGTCCGGCAATTCGGGCAGGGAGGCCCTTATTTCGTCAACCCATGCTTCCGAAATGACCAGTGGCACCAGGTCCGGGTCGGGAAAATAACGGTAGTCGTGGGCTTCCTCCTTGCTGCGCAGCGGCAGGGTGACGCCCTTGTCTTCATCCCAGGTCCTGGTTTCCTGCACCACTTGCCCGCCCTCATCCAACACGTCAATCTGGCGTTCAATTTCGTAGGTGATGGCTTTATGCAGGGCCTTAAACGAATTCATGTTTTTCAACTCGGTTTTGGTGCCGAATTCAACCTGACCCACGGGCCTGACGGATATGTTGGCGTCACAGCGCAGGGACCCTTCCTGCATTTTACAGTCGCTGACTTCGGTATATTGGATAATGGCCTTTAATTTTTCCAGGTAGGCCACCGCTTCCTCGGGGCTGCGCATATCCGGTTCGGAAACTATTTCTATGAGCGGCACTCCGGTGCGGTTATAATCCACCAGGGAATAAGGGGTGGTGGAAATGGTACCCTGGTGCACCAGTTTACCGGCGTCCTCTTCCATGTGTACACGGGTGATGCCGATGCGCTTGGTTTCCCCGTCCAAGTTGATTTCCAGTTGGCCGTGTTCGGCGATGGGCAAATCATACTGGGATATTTGATAGTTCTTGGGTAAGTCCGGGTAATAGTAGTTTTTACGGTCGAACTTGGAAAAGGGAGCAATTTTACAGTTTAAAGCCAGGCCGGCCTTGATGGCGTACTCGACGACTTTTTTGTTGATTACGGGCAGCACGCCGGGTAAGCCCAGGCAGACCGGGCAGACATGGTGGTTGGGATCGGCACCGAATTCGGTGCTGGAATTACAAAAAATTTTGGTGTTGGTTTTCAATTCAACGTGCACTTCAAGGCCGATAACCGCCTCGTATTGAGCCAAAACTGGCACACCTCCAGGAATTTATTCGGGAAACTTACGGTGGTGTTCGGTAGTTTGTTCAAAGGCATGCGCGGCGCGCAGAATGTCGCCCTCGCCGAAGGGCCTGCCGATCAACTGCAGCCCCACGGGCAGATTGCCGGCCATCCCGGCGGGAACGGAAATGGCGGGCAGGCCGGCCAGGTTTACGGAAAGGGTACAGACATCCACCATATACATCTGCACCGGGTCGTCCACTTTTTCACCGCGTTTAAAAGCTGTCACCGGCGCAGTCGGCCCCAGCAGCAGGTCAAACTTTTCATAAGCCTGATCGAAGTCTTGCTTAATCAAGGTACGTACCTTGAGGGCTTTATTATAATAGGCATCGTAATAGCCGGCCGAAAGGGCGTAGGTGCCCAGCATGATTCTGCGCTTAACCTCGGGCCCGAATCCCTCACTGCGGGTTTGCATGAACATGTCCACAACGTCACCGGCCTTTTCCGAACGATAGCCGTAACGTACCCCGTCGTATCTGGCCAGGTTGGAACTGGCTTCGGCCGGGGCGATCAAGTAATAGGCCGGCAGGGCGTGTTCGGTATGCGGCAGGGTTGTTTCCGCCACCTCGGCACCCAGGTTGCTCAGCACGGCAATGGCTTTTTTGATTACTTCTTTTACGGCGGAGTCTATTCCCTCGCCCATGTATTCCACCGGCACCCCTATTTTCATCCCTTTGATATCGCCGGTTAAAAACGAGGTATAATCAGGCTTGTCGTAAGGGGCCGATGTTGAGTCAAAGGGATCGTGTCCGCAAATTACATTGAGTAACAGGGCACAATCGGTGACATCCCTGGTCAGTGGACCGATCTGGTCAAGGGACGAAGCGAAGGCCACCAGCCCGTAACGGGATACGGTGCCGTAAGTGGGTTTCATACCCACCACCCCGCAAAACGACGCGGGCTGGCGAATGGAGCCGCCGGTATCGGAGCCCAGTGCCAGGACGGCCTCGCCGGCCGCTACCGCTGCTGCCGACCCGCCGCTTGAACCGCCGGGCACCCGCTCGGTGTCCCAGGGGTTGCAGGTGGGAAAAAAAGCTGAGTTTTCACATGATGAACCCATGGCAAATTCATCCATATTGGTCTTGCCGACCATAATGGTGCGGGCATCGTTAAGTCGTTCCATGACCGTGGCGTTATAAGGGGGTATGTAATTGTACAACATTTTGGAAGAACAGGTGGTACGCACGCCCACGGTGCAAATATTGTCTTTTATTGCCACAGGTATCCCGGCCAGCGCGGGCAGTTCTTCACCGGCCGCCCGGGCATTGTCCACCTGTTGGGCCTGCTGCAGCGCCTGTTCCCTGGTCAGGGTGACGAAAGCACGGATTCTATCGTCCAATTTATCAATGCGCGCAAACACCGATTTGGTCAATTCGACGGCGCTGATTTCTTTGTTGACCAGCATGTTATGCAGCTGATGTGCAGTCAAATAATATAAATCCAAAACAGTTCCCTCCAGCCTGAAAAACTAGACAATCTTTGGCACTTTAAAGAAGTTGTCCTGCCGCTGCGGTGCATTGGCCAGCACTTTCTCCACCGCCATGTGCCCGCCCACCCGGTCTTCCCGGAAGACATTCTGCAGCGGCAGTACATGCGCTGTAGGCGGGATGTTTTCGGTGTCAAGGTCCTGCAATTTGCGAAAATTATCCAGAATATCGCTTAACTGTCTACGGTAGGTTTCTTTTTCTTCGTCGGTCAATTTTAAACGGGCCAGCAGGGCCACGTGTTCCACTTCTTTTGGGCTTAGCATGGCGCACCTTCCTTTTCTCTCAAAAACTGACATCATTATATCACCAGGCAACATATGGTAGCAAGGGTCGACGCAGCGGGGCTTGCAGCCCACTACGCCGGCCAGTCTACGTGTCCCCGCCACCTTCGTTTTCATCTGCCCCGATCAGTTCCAGGAAGTCTTGCTCGTCAAGTATTTCGATTCCCAGCTTGACAGCCTTGTCGTACTTGCTGCCCGGGCTTTCACCCGCCACCACGTAATCTGTTTTTTTACTGACCGATGAGGAGACTTTGCCCCCGTTCTTTTCAATCAACTCTTTGGCATCGTCTCTTTTCAGCGTGGCCAGGGTACCGGTCAATACAAATGTTTTGCCGGCCAGCCCGGCATTCTCCCCGACCGCGGCGTTATTATCCGCCGTGACGTTGACTCCCAGGTCGATTAAGCGCCCGATTAAAGCGCGGTTTTGTTTTTCGTGCATGAAACTGACCACGCTTTCGGCAATCTTGGGGCCGATCTCCGGGATGGCCACCAATTCCTCGTATTCAGCGTCCATAATTTTTTGTATATCCCCGAAATGTTCGGACAAAAGGCGAGCCGCCCTTTCACCCACGTGCCGAATGCCCAGGGCGAAAACCAGCCGGTGCAGGGGGTTTTCCTTGCTGGCGGCGATGGCCCGGACCAGGTTTTGTGCTGATTTATCGGCAAAGCGTTCCAGGTGGACCAGCTGTTCGGCAGTGATTTTGTACAGATCGGAAACGTCTTTGACCAGGCCCGCCTCCACCAACTGCCTGAGTACGGCCGGTCCCAGACCGGCTATATCCATGGCCCCCCGGGAGGCGAAGTGAATCAATCCCTCAAGCAATTGCGCAGGGCAGGCTGCGCCTGTGCAGCGGTGGGCGGCTTCGCCGGTCTGCCGCACCACTTCGGCTCCGCAGGCCGGACACGCGCGGGGCATGGAAAATTCTCTTTCCGTACCTGAGCGCCTGTCCTTTAATACCTCCACCACTTCCGGGATGACGTCACCGGCTTTCTGAATAATCACCCGGTCACCGATGCGAATATCCTTTTCCTTTACGATATCTTCGTTGTGTAAAGTGGCCCGGCTGACCGTGGAACCGGCTAAGGACACGGGTTCCAGCAGCGCCGTGGGGGTTAGTACCCCTGTCCGCCCCACGCTGACGATGATATCACGTACGGTGGTTTCGGCCTGTTCGGGAGGGAACTTGAAGGCAATGGCCCAGCGAGGGCTTTTCATAGTGGCGCTTAAAGCGGCCTGCTGAACCAGGGAATTAACCTTGATTACCATGCCGTCGATGGCGTAGGGCAGTTCGGATTTTTTATCTTGCCAGATCCGACAATAGCTTACGGCCTCATCAATATCCCGGCAAACCTGGAAATGCGGGTTTACGCGCAGGCCCAGGCGTTCTAAAAATTGCAATCTTTCACTGTGCAGGTTGGGGGCCTGGCCGCCGGTAAATTCCAGCACGCCGATGGCATAAACAAATATCGTCAGGTTGCGCCGGGCGGTGATGTTCGGATCCAGCTGCCGCAGTGAACCGGCGGCAGCGTTGCGCGGGTTGGCGAAGGGCGGTTCGCCCCGTTCGTTGCGCCGGCTGTTGAGGGCCAGAAACGAATCCTTGGGCATGTAAACTTCGCCCCGCGCTTCCAGCAAGTCCACCGGTTCGCGCAGGCGCAGGGGGATGCTCCTGATGGTTTTGAGGTTGGCGGTGATGTCTTCGCCGGTTTCTCCGTCCCCCCGGGTGGCTCCCTGTACAAAAACGCCGTTTTGGTAGGTTAAGGATACCGCCAGGCCGTCGATTTTCAATTCCACCACATATTCGTACCGCTCACCACCCAGGGCGCTCTTCACCCGGCGGTCAAATTCCCGCAAATCCTCTTCGCTGAAAGCGTTTCCCAGGCTGAGCATGGGCACGGCGTGTTTTACGGTAACGAATCCTTCCCGCGGTTTGCCGCCCACCCGCTGGGTCGGGGAATCCGGAGTGATTAAAAAGGGGTATTCCTTTTCCAGTTGCTGCAATTCGACCATCAACCGGTCATACTGTGCGTCGGTAATGGTTGGTGCGTCCAGCACGTAATAACGGTAGTCGTGTTTTTCTATTTCGCGGCGCAGTGCCTCAACTCGCGCGCGGATTTCAGCAAGTTCAGCGCCCATGAGCATTCCCCTTCCCCTTACTTATCGTTCCAAAGGTGCGTATCGGGCCAGCAATGTTTTCACTCCCCGGCCGGGAAATTCTATTTTCAACTCGGCGTTGTCGCCCTTGCCCCGCACATCTATGATTGTACCCTCGCCCCACTTGCGGTGTTTGACCACTTCTCCGGTTTTATAATTGATATTTGACCCCGGTGTTGCTGCTTGCGCGGAGCCGGTAATTTTCCCTGCTGCGGGTTGCTGCTGCATTTTACTGTAGCTTTTGTCCAAACGGTCTTCTTTACTCAACAGGCCGGGCGGCAGTTCGTGCAAAAACCGGGAGGGCTCGTTGGAGCGAGTATGCCCGTAAAGAGTACGTTCCCAGCAGTGGGACAGGTACAGTTGTTCCATGGCCCGGGTTATGCCTACGTAGCACAACCTTCTTTCCTCCTCCAGTTCGTGCCTGTCTTCCAAGGAACGGGAATGGGGAAAAATACCTTCTTCCATGGCCACCATAAAAACAATGGGAAACTCCAACCCCTTGGCGCTGTGTAGAGTCATCAGCGTTACCTGGTCACTATCCTCCTCGTACTGGTCCAGGTCGGTAACGAGGGACAGTTCCGCCAGAAAGTCTTCCAGGTTACCCGTTACGACATGCTGGTCATATTCGTTGGTAACTGAATAAAACTCCTGCAGGTTTTCCAGCCGCGTTCGGGATTCCACGGTGTTTTCAATCTCCAGGGCCTGCCAGTAACCGGTTTCCTCCAATACCATTTGGACCAGCCGGGTAACGGGCAGGTCGTGCATGCGTTCCCGCAATTCCCGCATTGTGCGCCCCAACATGTAAGCTGACTTGGCGGCTTTTCCGGTCAGACCAGGTATGGTTTCTCCGTTTTCCAGCAAGGTCAACGGGTCCAGACCCAGTTCATCGGCCCGCTCCAGTATTTTGTTCAGCGAAGCGGCCCCGATGCCTCTTTTAGGCTCATTGATGACGCGGCGCAGGCTCAACCTGTCCCCCGGGTTGACCAGCAGCCGTAGGTAGGCCAGCAGGTCCTTGATTTCCTTGCGCTCGTAAAAGCGCAGTCCGCCGACTACGGTGTACGGGATGCCTGCCGCCAGGAATTTTTCTTCCAGTACCCGTGACAGGGCGTGGGTCCTGTATAAAACGGCGATATGGCTGTAAGGTCTTTTTTGCTCAATATGCCAACGGGTGATCTTGTCCACCACGAAGTTTGCCTCAGTATGCTCGTTTCGGGCGGTGAACAACATGATGGGGTCGCCTTCCGGCCCGGCGGTCCACAAATTTTTCTTCTTACGGTCCCGGTTGTTGCTGATTATTTCGTTGGCCGATTCCAGAATGGCGCGGGTGCTGCGATAATTTTGCTCCAAAATGATTATTTCGGCGTCCGGATAGTCTTTTTCGAAACTTAAAATGTTCTGGATATCCGCGCCCCGCCAGCCGTAAATACCCTGGTCGGGGTCTCCGACCACGCATAGGTTGCGTTTTCTTTGCGCCAGCAAATTAACCAGTACGTACTGGGCATGGTTGGTATCCTGGTACTCGTCCACCATTATATAGTGAAATCTTTCCTGGTAATAGTCCAGTACATGGGGGTTGTTCTGCAGCAGGCGCACCGTTTGCATAAGTAAATCGTCAAAATCCAGGGCATTGTTCTGCTGCAGCTTGTTCTGGTACAGGTTATATACTTTGCATATAACCTGGCTGTAATGGTCGTATGATTTTTTTTCCAGTTGCGATGGACCGTAAAGCATGTTTTTGGCCTGGGATATGGCCGCCGCTATGGCGGGCGGTGTATATTTCTTGTCATCAATGTTTAGTTCCTTCAAACATTCCCGGATTACCGTCTTCTGGTCATCCGCGTCGTAAATGACGAAATTGGGCGTATACCCGGCAAACCCGGCCTGACGCCGCAGGATGCGCAGGCAGGCGGCGTGAAAAGTACACACCCACAGGTCCTGCGCCATCTCGGGCACCGCAGCGGCAATTCGCTCCCGCATTTCCCGCGCCGCTTTGTTGGTAAAGGTTATGGCCAGTATGTTGTAGGGGTCCACGCCCTTTTCTTTTAGCAAGTAAGCGATCCTGGTGGTGAGGGTTCTGGTTTTGCCGCTGCCCGCCCCGGCCAGGATGAGCAGCGGGCCGTCGCCGTAAGTTACCGCTTTTTTTTGCGCTTCGTTCAGCGCGGTTAAATCCATAGAAAACCTCCGTATTTAGCTTAAAACTTCCTGAAAAGACGACTAAAATGCCACCTTGCGGTGGCTTGGGTGAATTTATTTATTCTTGCCGTAAACCTTTTCCGGGTCGAATAATTGCTCTCCCTTTACGGTTACAGTTCCATCCGGGGCCAGGGCGTAGTGAAAACAACTGTAGTAGCCCTCGTGACAGGCCGCGCCCTTTTGTTCGACCAGCAGCAGCAGGGTGTCTTTGTCGCAGTCAAAATACATTTCCTTGACCTTTTGGACGTTACCCGACGATTCGCCCTTGTGCCAGAATTTTTGCCTGCTCCTGCTCCAGAACCAGGTTTCGCCGGTGGACAGGGTTCTGGCTACGGCTTCGCTGTTCATGTAGGCCATCATGAGCACTTCTCTGGTTTTGACATCCTGCACGATGGCGGGTATGAGTCCATCGCTGTTGTATTTCAATTCTTCGGGTTTAATCTGCAATTCGCCACACCTCGTTAAAGCTTTTTATATTACCTGTCCCCATGTTGCTTACTGCTGTACGGGGAATAACCGGACCCGTGCATTTCCATCTTTTCCTGTAATGTCAACATGGCAGCCATGTTACCGGCGACCAACCTCTGACGACCGATGACTATATCCTTACCGGTACGTTGTGTTTTTTCAGATACTGCTTGGCCTGGGCAATGGAGTAAGTACCGAAGTGGAAAATTGACGCCGCCAGGGCGGCATCGGCTTCTCCTTCCGTTAGCCCTTCCACTATGTGGCCGAGATTGCCCACTCCGCCGGAAGCGATGACCGGTATTTTTACGGCCCGCGAAATGGCCCGGGTGAGGGCGATATCGTACCCGTCCTTGGTGCCGTCCCGGTCCATGCTGGTCAACAGTATTTCCCCGGCGCCCAGGTTTTCCATTTTAACCGCCCAGGTTACAGCATCTATGCCGGTGGGGGTTCGTCCGCCGTGAATGTAAACTTCCCATTTATCCCTGCCGACGTTGCGCGCGTCTATGGCTACCACAATGCACTGACTGCCGAATTTGGCGGAGGCTTCAGCGATGAGCTGTGGATTTTTCACAGCGGCGGTGTTGATGGAAACCTTGTCCGCGCCCGCGGACAGCATGGCCCGGATATCTTCCAGGGTACTGATGCCGCCGCCCACGGTATAGGGGATAAAAACTTCTCCCGCGGTGCGGTATACCATATCCAGTACGGTTTTACGTCCCTCCGCGGAGGCGGTGATGTCCAGGAAAACCAGTTCGTCTGCGCCTTCCCGGTCATAAAAGGCGGCCAGTTCCACCGGGTCGCCCGCGTCCCGCAGGTTGACAAAATTAGTCCCCTTGACCACCCGCCCGCCGGTGACGTCCAAGCAGGGGATAATGCGCTTCATCAACATGTTGCAGACCGCTTTTCCGCCGCCAGGTTCAGCGCTTCATCTAAACTTACCGTACCCGCGTAAAGTGCTTTCCCCACAATAACCCCCTCCACGCCGAAGGGCGTTAAACTATTGAGCGCGGCTATATCTTCAATGGTGGAAACTCCGCCGGAAGCAATAACCTTTAATTTGCTGACCTGGGCCAGCTTTTTTATAGCTTCAAGATTCGGCCCCTTTAAGGTGCCGTCGCGGGAAATGTCGGTAAAAACTACCCGGGTTGCGCCCATGCGGCTGATTTCATCGGCCAATTCCAGCGCATCCTTTTCCGCCGTAAAGCCCCAGCCTTCAATAGCCACTTTGCCTTTGCGGGCGTCAATGCCCACCACGATGCGTTCGCTGCCGAAGCGGGCGCAGGCCTGGGCAACCAGCGCCGGGTTTTGTATAGCCACTGTACCAAGAATCACCCGGGCCACGCCCATTTGCAGCAGGCGCTCGATGGTGGCCAGGTCGCGTATGCCGCCGCCCACCTGGACAGATATGTTTATTGCACTTATTATTTCCTGTATTGTGTCCAGGTTTTTCGGTGAACCGGCAAAAGCTCCATCCAGGTCCACAACATGCAGCCACTGTGCGCCGCTGGCTTCCCATAAGCGAGCCACGGCCACCGGATCGTCCGAGTATACTGTTTCGCGGTCCAGCTTGCCTTCCACCAGGCGTACGCATTTACCTTCCCGCAGGTCAATAGCGGGGAAAATTAACATTTTTTAACCAACCCCCCAAAATTCTGCAAAATACGCAGGCCCAGGGCACTGCTTTTTTCCGGGTGAAACTGAATACCGAATATGTTATCTCTGGCGGCAACAGAAGTAAATTCAATGCCATATTCGGTGGATCCCGCAGTTAACCCGGGATCGGCGGGATCCACATAATATGAATGGACAAAATAAAAGGCGGCATCATCGGGAATACCGGTAAAAACAGGGCATGGTTGTTTAATTACTAAAGTGTTCCAGCCCATATGCGGGATTTTCAACCCCGACGGCAAACGCCGCACCCGGCCGGGAAAAATTCCCAAGCCACTGGTGGTCCCCCACTCTTCGCTTGATTCAAATAATAATTGCAGCCCCAGGCAGATGCCCAAAAAAGGCTTTCCCTGCTCAACGACCCGGTGGATGGCTTCCACCATGCCCAGGTCATACAGGTTGCGCATGGCGTCGGAAAAGGCGCCCACGCCGGGCAGTACCACTCCCCGCGCCTCTGTCAGCTGTTTCGGGTTACCGGTGACCCGGACGCTGACGCCCATTCTTTCAAACCCTTTGGCTACACTGCGCAAATTGCCCATACCGTAATCTATAATGGCAATCAAAATAATTCCCTCTCCCCAATCATAGTATACCCTTGGTGGAAGGTATGCCCCCCGTGGGGTCTTTAATCACCGCGGCCGAGCGCAGCGCACGCCCCAATCCTTTAAAAACGGCCTCTATTATATGATGGGTGTTTTTGCCCGCCATCAGCCGCACATGCAGGGTCATCGCGCCGTTAGCGGCAAAGGCGCGCAAAAATTCCTCCACCAGTTCGGTGTCGAAATCGCCCACTTTGCCGGCCGGTAGGGAGACGTCAAAAGCCAGATGCCCGCGACCGCTGAAATCCAGGGCTACAGCCACCAGGGTCTCGTCCATGGGCAGCAGGACGTGTCCGTATCTTTCTATACCCCGCTTGTCGCCCAGCGCCGCCTTGAGTGCCTGTCCCAGGCAGATGCCCACATCTTCTACGGTGTGGTGGGCGTCTACTTGCAGGTCGCCGCGGGCGTCAATACTGAGGTCCAGACCGCTGTGCTTGGTGAACAGGTCCAGCATGTGGTCCAGAAAAGGTACGCCCGTATCTATAGCCGGTTTGCCGCCGCCATCCACATTTAAGTCTACGGAAACTGAGGTTTCAGCTGTTTCCCGGTTAACCTGCGCAATGCGCGAATTTTCCCTTACCGTCATTTTTTCTCCTCCAGGACCCCAATAACCTGCTGCAGTGATTGCAAAAATATTTTATTTTCCCGCGGCCGGCCCACGGAAACCCGCAAACAACCCTCAATCAGCGGATCGTTGAATTTGCGCACCAGCACTTGCCTCTCCAGCAAACCATTATAAATATCACCTGCCGGGTATTCGGTTTTAAACAAAAGGTAGTTGGCGTCCGAGGAATATACCGTGACTCCCGGCATCTTTCGCAGGGCGGCATATAAATTTTCCCTTTCGGCGATAATTTCGGCTATCTGCTGCTTGAAAATATTCCGATGGCGCAGCACCTCCGCGGCGGCTAATTGCGAGAACGCGTTGACGTTAAAAGGCTGCTTCACCTTCAGCAAGTATTGCATTATCCCGGGACCGGCGAATAAATACCCGACCCGCAGTCCCGCCAGCCCAAAGGCTTTGGAGAATGTGCGCAGTATCACCAGGTTGGGATAGCGTTCAAGCAAGGGCAAAAAGTCCGTACCGCCAAATTCGACATATGCCTGGTCCACCACCACCGGGCATGGACAACTTTCCAATATCGCCTCCAATTGGGCGGCAGTGGCCGAATTGCCCGTGGGATTGTTGGGTGAACATAGCACCACCAGGGCTGCGTCACCGCCGGCCCGGGTGATGTCCTCCACGGGCAGGTCAAAGTCCCGGTGCCGGGGTGCTTCCACAACTTTTGCTCCCGCCACCCTGGCGTGTATGCCATACATGGAAAAAGTGGGCACAGCAATAACCACCCGGTTTCGGGCGCCGAAGGCCAGCATGAGATTAAGAATCAGTTCATCAGATCCGTTGCCTGTCAGGATCTGATCCGCCGCTATGCCGTGCAGGTCAGCCAGTTCCCGCACCAGGTCCCGGGCCATGGCATCCGGATAACGGGTGAATAACCGACACCCGGACTTGGCGATGATGGCTTGGCGTATTTCTTCCGGGAAGTCGAAGGGGTTTTCGTTGGCGTCCAATTTAATGACATCCGGATAATCTTCAGCTTCATAGGGGGTTAAATTACGAAGTTCATCCCGCACCAGTCTACCCGGGTCAAATCTGTCGTTCATTTGCATTTACCCCTTCCATTCCGGCTTTCGTTTTGAAAGTGGTTAAAACTATTAATGTTATTAACGCCAGTTACTGTTTCCCTCTTTTGCGGTAAATTGCCAAAACCCGGCTTTAACGACGTCATTCCGGGCACATTCCGCGCTCCGGGTGTGTTCTCGTTCATTACCAAGGCCGGTAACTTATGTAAAGCGGTTGTGTAATTTCCACCGGCACCGGACGTCCCGGGTGCGGTTTTCTCTATATCCCCGGGCAGCGAATCCAATCTGAACTGTACGGAAGCCGCGTGGGCATCCAGTCCTTCCATGCAGGCCAGGGTAACGGCGTGTTTTCCGAAACGGGCCAGCTTCTGCGGCGTATAACCGATCAGGCTGGTTTTCTTCATGAATGTATCCACGTTAAGGGGCGAAAAAAACCTGGCCGTGCCCCCGGTGGGTAAAACGTGGTTGGGTCCGGCGATATAGTCGCCCACCGGCTCGGGGGAATAGTGCCCCAGAAAAACGGCACCGGCATTGTTAACACTGCCCAGCCAGCGATAAGGTTCGGCCAGCAACAGTTCCAGGTGCTCGGGCGCGAATGAGGCGGCAATTTCCACGGCCTGGGCCAAGTTTTCGGTAAGGATGATGGCTCCTCTTTGGTTGATTGATTTTTCTGCTATTGTACGTCGGCTTAACTTTTTCAGTTGTTTATATAATTCTTGTTGTACTTGATCGGCAAGTTCAGCAACCGGTGTTACCAGGATTGCCGAGGCCAACTCATCGTGTTCGGCCTGGGCCAGCATATCCGCGGCCACGTAATCGGGCCGGGCGGATTCATCCGCCACTATCAGCACTTCGCTGGGGCCGGCCAGCATGTCGATATCCACTGTACCGAAAACCTGCCGTTTGGCCGCCGTGACGTAAATATTTCCGGGGCCGGTTATTTTGTCGACCCGGGCAATGGTTTGTGTCCCGTAAGCCAGGGCCGCCACCGCCTGCGCTCCGCCCGCGCGGTAGATCTCGGTAACCCCGGCCTCGGCGGCAGCAACCAGGGTATGGGGGTTAACGGAACCGCTTCGGTCGGGCGGGGTGACCATCACTATTTCCGGGACCCCGGCCACGGCTGCCGGTATGGCGTTCATTAACACCGAGGACGGGTAAGAGGCTTTACCCCCGGGTACGTAAATGCCCACCCGGCGCAGTGGTGTCAGCAATTGCCCCAGCAGAGTGCCGTCGGGCTGCGGGTCGATCCATGAATTGCGCAACTGGCGGCTGTGGTAATGGTAAATATTCCGGACCGCCGTGCGCAGGGCAGTTAAAAAATCGGCATTTACCTTACCGTAGGCGGCTTGAATTTCATCCCGGCTCACGGGTAAATCGGCGGGTGCAAGCCGAATGCCGTCAAACCGGGCGGTAATCGTGCACAGTTGCTCGTCCCCGCCGCTGCGCACGGAGTTGATTATTTCTTTAACTGAATCCTCAACCTTTTCCAGGTCGATGGTTCTTTTTTGCAATAAATCGTCCAGGGCCTTATCTGTAGACCGGATTAAACGTATCAAAAAAATCCCCCTTTAATGCATTAAAGAGATAATATAATAAAATATTAAATTAAGCAGTGTTAACTGTCAATACCTTTTTTGTCGCCGGCTTCAGACAGACCCAGTCTTTCCAGCACTATTTTATATCCGTCCGCACCATAATGCAGCGCCCTTTTAACCCTGCTGATGGTGGCGGTGCTGGCGCCGGTGCGCGCGGCAATTTCCCCGTAGGTGTAATTGCCCTGCAGCATTCTGGCCACTTCCAGTCTTTGGGCCATGATTTTCAGTTCGGCAACCGTACAAACGTCTTCGAAAAATTGATAACATTCCTCAGAATCTTGCAATTGCAGGATAGCCTGAAACAGTTGGTCCAGTAGCGGGTCACGCAGTTTTCCGGTGTAAGCCACCTGTATTTCCTCCCGGTTCTAATTATACATGATTAGGTTGATGTTTCTGCATCTTTTATATGCAGTTTCGACAGATAGCCGGCAAATCCTTTTTTTTAGTAAAGTATTAAAACAAAAAAGATAACCGCCGTGGACGGTTATCTAAAAAAACATTTATTACCTGTTTAACGCTTTTTGACCGATGTCCTTGCGGTAATGCATGCCGTTGAAGTGTACCCGGGACACGCCCCGGTAGGCCAGGTCGATGGCGGCGGGGATGCTGTCGGCCCGGGCGGTGATGCCCAGCACCCGGCCGCCCGCGGTGACGAATGCGCCGCCTCGCATAGCGGTACCGGCGTGGAAGGCCGTCACATTTTCCGGCAGGCTTTCCAGGCCTGCAATAACTTCGCCCTTCTGATAAGCGCCGGGGTAACCGCCCGAGGCGAGCACCACGCATACGGCGGCGCCGTCGAACCAGCGCAGGTCTGCTTTGTGCAATTCCCCGGCCAGCAGCGCTTGTATAACATCCACCAGATCGGATTCCAGCATGGCCATGATGGGCTGGGTTTCCGGGTCACCGAACCGGGCATTGAACTCCAGCACCTGCGGCCCTTTTTCGGTAAACATCAGCCCCGCATATAACACCCCCCGGTACGGGCGATCCTCAGCGGCCATGCCGCGTACGGCGGGCAGCATGATTTTTTCCATCACTTCTTGCTGTATAGCCGGGCTTAAAACCGGCGCCGGGGCGTATGCCCCCATGCCGCCGGTGTTGGGCCCCCGGTCACCGTCGAAAACCTGCTTGTGGTCCTGGGAGCTGATCATGGGCACCACGTGTTCACCGTCGGTAAAGGCCAGCATGCTGGCTTCCTCACCGCGCAGACGTTCTTCCACCACTATGCGGCTGCCCGCCGCGCCGAAAACCTTTTGTTCCATGATGGATTCCACGGCGGCCAAGGCGGTTTGTTCGTCTTCGGCTACGATTACCCCTTTTCCGGCGGCCAGTCCGTCGGCCTTCACCACACAGGGGGCGCCAATTTCCCTGATATAATCCCGGGCGTCACGGGCACTGTCAAAAGCGGCATACCGGGCCGTGGGAATGCCATACTTTTGCATAATCTCCTTGGCCAGCACCTTGCTGCCTTCTATTTCCGCGGCCCGCTGCCGGGGGCCGAAAACGGGAAAGCCTTCCTTTTCCAGGATATCCACCAAGCCTGCCACCAGCGGGGCTTCCGGCCCCACCACGGTCAGATCGATCTTTTCCCGCCGCACCAGGTCAACCAGCGCCGGTATATTACCGTCCTTTATATCCACGCACTCCGCCAATTGCGCAATGCCGGCGTTACCCGGCGCACAGAAAATTTTCTTCACCCGGGGACTCCGGCTAATCTTCCAGACCAGGGCGTGTTCCCTGCCGCCGCCCCCGACAACTAAAACTTTCAAAGAAAATACCTCCTAAAAATTTCACGTTGCCGGTTTAGTGCCGGAAATGGCGCATACCGGTAAATACCATGGCCATATCGTTGTTGTCGGCCACGGCAATGGATTCATTGTCGCGTACCGAACCGCCGGGCTGTATAACGGCACTGATTCCCGCCGCCGCAGCCTCTTCCAGGGTGTCAGAAAACGGAAAAAACGCATCCGAAGCCAGCACCGCCCCTTTGGCCTGTGCACCTGCCTGTCCCAGGGCTATGCGGGCCGAGGTGACGCGGTTCATCTGGCCGGCGCCCACGCCGAGTACCTTTTTGTCCTTTACCACCACGATGGCATTAGACTTCACATGCTTTACCACGGTCATGGCAAATATCAAGTCGTCCATTTCCTCCCTGGACGGGGACCGTTTCGTGACTACTTTCATTTTTTCGTTATCCACCACGCCCCGGTCAAAATCCTGGACCAGCAGACCTCCGTTAACCTTCCGCAGCTCGTAGCGGTCAAGGGTTTCACCGGTAAGCGGCCCGGTTTTTAATATGCGTAGATTTTCTTTTTGTTTTAAAATGGCCAGGGCGTCGTCGTGGTAATCCGGCGCGATGACCGCTTCCAGAAATATTTTGTTCATTTCCTCCGCGGTGGGGGCGTCCACCGGGGCGTTAAAGGCGACGATACCGCCAAAGGCGGATACCGGATCACCCTCGTAGGCCATTTTATATGCGTCAACCAACTTTTCAGTGCTGGCCACCCCGCACGGGTTGTTGTGTTTGACAATGACGGCTGACGGGGCATTGAATTCCTTGACAGTTTCAAAGGCTGAATTAATATCCAGGATATTGTTATAAGATAGTTCTTTGCCGTGCAGTTGCTCGGCGTTGGCCACGCAGGCGCCGGATATGGACGGGTCGCGGTAAAAAGCCGCTTGCTGATGCGGGTTCTCACCATAGCGGAGGGTTTGCACAAGTTCGTATTTTTTCTCCCACACAGCTGGAAATGCGCCCTTTTGCTTGTCCAGGCCGGATAGGTAAGCAGATATGGCCGCGTCATAGGCGGCGGTATGGGTAAACGCCTCCCTGGCCAGGTTCAGGCGGAATTCTTCGGTCAGGTTGTCTTGTTTGATAGCTTCCAGCACCGCGGCATAACGCTGCGGGCTGACCACCACCAGAACGTAGCGGTAATTTTTGGCGGCGGCCCGGACCATCGCAGGCCCGCCGATGTCGATGTTCTCAACGGCCTCTTCCAGCGTCACCCCGGGTTTGGCCACAGTTTCCCGGAAGGGGTACAGATTTACGACCACCATATCGATCGGTGTTATATTTTGTTCTCTTAGCTGGGCCAGGTGTTCATCGGTGCGCATGGCCAGGATGCCGCCGTGCACTTTGGGATGCAGCGTTTTGACCCGGCCGTCCAGAATCTCGGGAAAACCGGTGACATCAGTTATATAGGTAACGGGTATTCCAGCCCCGCGCAGTGTTTTGGCCGTGCCGCCGGTGGAAACAATCTCCACGCCGTTTTGCGCCAGGACCCGGGCAAATTCAACCAGCCCGCTTTTGTCGGACACACTGATCAGCGCGCGTTTGATCGCCATTATACAACCTCCTCTTTATTCTTTGGTGCCGAGTGTTGAAAGCTTGAGTTGTTGAAAGTCGATTCAGTCAGTCTTTGCTTATGTATACTTTCCGGCCCTTTATTTCCAGCCTGTTCAGGCAGTACAGTTTAATCGCTTCGGGGTAAATTCGGTGTTCCTGCTCCAAAATGCGGTCGGCCAGGGTGTCGGCGGTATCATCATCGTAAACAGGCACCACGGCTTGCATGATGACAGGTCCCGTATCCATACCTTCGTCCACGAAATGTACCGTACAACCGCTGTATTTTACGCCGTAACGCCAGGCTTGTTCCTGGGCATGCAGACCCGGAAATGCCGGCAGTAATGCCGGGTGGATATTCATGACCCGGTTGGGATAAGCCGCCAGCAGTGTATATCCCACCAGTCGCATGTACCCGGCCAGACATACCAGGTCCACCCCGTGTTTCTGTAGTATATTGACAATTTCCTTTTCATACTCCGCTTTACAGGTAAAATTGCTTAAATCCACATGCACGGCAGGTATGCCCGCGCACCGGGCCCTTTCCAGGGCGTAGGCATCCTTTTTATCGCTGATGACTACGGCCACCCGGGCCGGAATTTGCCCGGCCGCGCAGGCATCCATAATGGATTGGAGGTTGGAACCACGGCCCGAGGCCAGCACCCCAAGGTTTTTATCCCCCATACTCTCCCCCCCGATATGTTCTAAATCAACTCAACTTTACCATTGCCGGCGATAACCCTGCCGATTGGACAGGCGTTTTCGCCATGCCCGTGCAATTCGTTGATAACGTCGCCGGCCTGGCTTTCGGGCACTACCAGCACCATCCCGATGCCCATGTTGAACACACGGTACATCTCGGTTGTTTCCACCGGGCCCTCCTCAGCAATGATTTTAAACACCGGCGGGGTCTCCCAGGCGTCGGTGTCGATTTGCGCGGCGGTGCCCGGCGGCAGTACGCGGGGTACATTTTCCGGCAGGCCCCCGCCGGTTATGTGGGCTATACCTTTGATATGGAATTTTTGCAACAGCGGCAACACGGTGGGAACGTATATTCTGGTAGGGCAAAGAAGCTCTTCGCCCACCGTGCGGCCCAGCGCCGGGTGTACCTGGTCTACCCGGTAGCCGGCCCGGTCCAGCAGCACCCGGCGGGCCAGGGAGTAACCGTTACTGTGCAGGCCGGATGATGAAAGTCCAATCAACACATCACCGGGGACTATGGCGCTGCCGTCGATAATTTTACTTTTTTCTGCCACACCCACTGCAAAACCGGCGATGTCATATTCCCCTGTTTCATAAAAATCAGGCATTTCAGCGGTCTCACCGCCGATCAACGCGCAGCCGGCCTGGCGGCAGCCTTCGGCCACACCCGATACGATGTCCGCCACCTTTTCCGGCTCCAGTTTGCCCACGGCCAGGTAATCCAAGAAAAATAAAGGTTCGGCGCCCAGGGTCAAAATGTCATTGACACACATGGCCACGGCATCGATGCCGATGGTATCATGTTTTCCGGTCAAAAAAGCCACACGCAGCTTGGTACCCACCCCGTCGGTACCCGAAACCAATACGGGTTCACGGTACCTGGTTGTATCCAGGGCGAAAAGCCCGCCAAAACCGCCGATACCGGTGAGCACCCCGGGGCGGAAGGTGCTCCGGACCGACTTTTTCATCAGTTCCACGGCGCGATTCCCGGCATCTATATCCACACCGGTATCCGCATAAGTTAGATTTCGTTGTTTGGGCATTTTATTTCCCTCCGCTCCCGGGTCATTCGAGGCTATACTTGCCCGCTTCCTTTGTTTTGACTACTTCCACGGGATATCGGCCGTCGAAGCAGGCCGTGCAGAAATTATCCCGCGCAGAGCCGAATATGTTCAGTAAGCCCTCAAGGGACAGGTAATACAATCCGTCGGCGTTGATCAACCGGCGTATTTCGTCCAAGGGCATCCGGGCGGCGATTAATTCCTCCTCGTTTGAGGTATCAATACCGTAATAACATGAGTGGGCAATGGGGGGCGAACTGAGGCACATGTGTACCTCCCGCACCCCGCAGGCGCGCAGCATGGATACCAGCTTGTTGCTGGTGGTGCCGCGCACGATGGAGTCGTCCACCATCACCACCCGCTTCCCGGCCAGCACTTCCCGCACGGGGTTCAGTTTGAGCCTTACCCCCAGGTCGCGCATATCCTGGGTGGGCTGAATAAATGTCCGGCCTATGTACCGGTTTTTCATGAGTCCCTCTTCAAAGGTAATGCCCGAGGCTTCGGCAAACCCCCGGGCCGCCGCCGTGCCCGAATCGGGCACCGGAATGACAATGTCCGCCTCCACCGGATATTCAGCGGCCAGTACCCGGCCCATTTCCCGCCGCACCTGGTTGACATTGAAGCCGTCTATCACGCTGTCCGGGCGGGCAAAGTAAATGTATTCAAATATACAGTGCGCCCGCCGGCGCGGTTTGAGCACCTGAATTGATTCCAGACCGTTATCGCCGATGACCACAATTTCTCCCGGCTGGACATCCCGTAGGAACTTGGCGCCCACGGTATCCAGGGCGGCGGATTCCGAGGCTGCCACGTAGCCGTTGTCCAGCGTGCCCAAACACAGGGGCCGGAAGCCGTTGGGGTCGCGCACGGCGATAAGCTTGTTTTCGGTAATTATCACCAGGGAGTAAGCGCCTTTTACATCGATCATGCACTTGACGATGGCGTCCACCAGGTCTTTCTGGGCGAACCTGGCTATAATGTTCACAATTACTTCGCTGTCGGTTGAGGATTGAAAAACAGAACCGGTGGCCATAAGTTGGGAACGCAGTTCTGTCACATTGGTGAGATTGCCGTTATGCGCCAGCCCGAGCATGCCTCCGGAATAGCGGAACAGTAACGGCTGAGCGTTTACCGGCTGGCTGGCCCCGGTGGTGGAATAGCGCACGTGGCCAATGGCCAGATGCCCTTTCAGGTGGTTAAGCCGGTCACCGGAAAATACTTCGGGAACCAGGCCCATTCCTTTATAAATTTGTATTTTTGCCCCGTCGGCAACCGCTATGCCCGCGCTTTCCTGCCCGCGGTGCTGCAGGGCGTAAAGACCATAATAGGTCAGCCTGGCCACATCATGCCCCGGGGCATAGATACCGAAAACGCCGCATTCTTCCCGGGGTTTATCCGGTAAATGCATTATATTCGTAAATCCGGGCCGGCAGCTTGCCATTCTATCTCCCCCAGAAAATAATATTCTTAAATATAATCTCTTATCGATTATTGGTACCAACCGGCTCAACTACTGTGTCAGACGCCGGTACACTTCCCGGTAGGCTTCTTCCACATTGCCCAGGTCCCGGCGGAAACGGTCCTTGTCCAATTTTTCGTTGGTGTTTTTGTCCCAGAACCGGCAGGTGTCAGGTGATATTTCGTCACCCAGCAGCAGTTCACCTTTATGCAGGCCGAATTCCAGTTTAAAATCAATGAGTTCAATGTCCCGCTCGGCCAGGTGGGAACGCAGTATGTCGTTGACCTTCAAGGCCGTGGTCTTGATCCGGGCCATTTGTTCCGGAGTGGCCAGTTTCAAAACCTGGATATGGTCGTCGTTGATCAGGGGGTCGCCCAGTTCGTCGCTTTTGTAGTAATACTCCACCACCGTAGCGGGCAGCGGGGTTCCTTCCTCCATGCCCAAACGCTTGGCCAGGCTGCCGGCGGCGATATTGCGCACCACCACTTCCACCAGGATGATTTGCAGGGCTTTAACCACCATTTCCGTGTCGGATTTTTCTTCAACGAAATGGGAATCTATGCCGTGCTTGGCCAGCAGGCTGAAGAAATACGCGGAAATCCGGTTGTTCAGCGAACCCTTGCCGGTGATGGTGCCTTTTTTAAGGCCGTTGAACGCGGTGGCATCGTCCTTGTATTGCACCCAGTAGAAGTCGGGATTATCGGTGCGATACACCTTTTTGGCCTTGCCTTCGTAGAGCATCTCTTTGATTTCCATATTTCCGACCTCCAGTATTTTTTTAAAACTTGACGTAATGGCTTTAGTAGGGACCAACCGGCCAGTGCGGCTAAAGATGGTCTGTCTGACCTTACAAACCGAACCGTTTGTAAATATCATCAACGTGTTTCAGGTGGTACCCGAAATCAAACAGTTCGTTGATTTCTTTTTCCGAGAGAATATCCATTACTTCCGCATCATCCAGCAGCAATTGCCGGAAATCAGCACCGGTGTTCCAGGTCTGCATGGCGTTGCGTTGTACCAGCGCGTAAGCCTTTTCCCTGGTTAGGCCGTGGTCCACCAGTGCCAGCAATACCCGCTGGGAAAAAATAAGGCCGTGGGTTTTTTCCAGGTTCTTTTTCATGTTTTCGGGGTAAACTATCAAGTTTTCCATGACATTTGTAAACTTGTACAGCATGTAATCCAGGGTAATGGTGCTGTCGGGGATGATAACCCTTTCCACTGAAGAATGGGATATATCCCGCTCGTGCCACAGGGCCACATTTTCCAGGGCGGCCAGGGCGTTACCGCGCAGTAACCGGGCCAACCCGCTGATCCGCTCCGTTGTAATGGGATTGCGCTTGTGCGGCATAGCGGATGAACCCTTTTGTCCTTTTTTGAAAAACTCCTCTGCTTCCAAGATATCGGTACGCTGCAGGTTTCTGATTTCCGTGGCGAATTTATCCAGCGAACTGCCGATTACGGCCAGGGTGGTCATGAATTCGGCGTGCCGGTCCCTTTGCAGTACCTGGGTGGATACCCGGGCCGGCTTCAGGCCTAACCTGGCGCAGACGTGCTCTTCCACGGAGGGGTCGATATTGGCGTAGGTGCCCACGGCCCCGGAGATTTTACCCGCGCTGATCGTGGCGATGGCATTTTCCAGGCGTTTGATGTTGCGCTCGGTTTCCGCCACCCACAACAGCATCTTCAAGCCAAAGGTGGTGGGTTCGGCATGAATTCCGTGGGTGCGTCCGATCATGATGGTGTACCGGTGTTCTTCGGCTTTGGCCAGTAAAACGTCCCGCAATTTGTGCATGCGATGGAGGATCTGTTCCCCGGCCTCCTTGATCTGAACAGCCAGGGCGGTATCCAGCACATCGGACGAAGTCATGCCCAGGTGGATGTATTTGGAAGCGTCCCCCACGTATTCAGCCACGCAGGTAAGAAAAGCAATGACGTCGTGATTGGTTACCGCTTCAATTTCCTCGATGCGCTCCACCGTAAAGTTGGCTTTTTCTTTGATTTCCCGCAGTGCGTCGTTCGGCACCACGCCTTTTTCAGCCAGCGCCTCGCAGACGCAGATTTCCACCTCCAGCCACTTGCGGAATTTATTCACCTGGGACCAAATGGCTTTCATCTCCGGTAATGTATAACGGTCAATCAAGCTTTTTTACCTCCTATTTTTTGCAAATACATCTCTACGCCCAGCTCTTGCAACAAGGCTGATTTTTCTTCCACCTGCCGGGTCATTTTTTGTTTATAGGCAATAATTTTCTCACGTACTTCCGGCCGGCCTGCGCTGACTATCTGTGCCGCCAGGATGCCCGCATTTTTGGCTCCGTTTATGGCCACGGTGGCCACCGGTATGCCCGGGGGCATTTGCACGGTGGCGTAAAGGGCGTCAACGCCGTTTAAGGCGCCGGATGAAATAGGGACCCCGATTACCGGCAGCGGTGTATGCCCTGCGATGACCCCGGCCAGGTGAGCCGCGCTGCCGGCGCCGGCGATAATCACCGCCAAACCGCGACCGGCGGCTTCCCTGGCGTAGGTCGCCGTTTTTTCCGGCGCCCGGTGGGCGGAGGAAATGATCATTTCCCAGGGGATGCCGAATTCATCGAGTATATCCGCCGCTCCGCGCATGACCGGCAGGTCGGAATCACTGCCCATAACTATTC
This sequence comes from Desulfoscipio geothermicus DSM 3669, assembly GCF_900115975.1. Lineage (GTDB taxonomy): Bacteria > Bacillota > Desulfotomaculia > Desulfotomaculales > Desulfallaceae > Desulfoscipio > Desulfoscipio geothermicus. Next base: position 125,540 of record NZ_FOYM01000002.1, on the reverse strand, counting down.
CCACCAGTGGATTGTTCATGATTCGCCTCCTCACCAAAGTTATGTTTGATTTGCGTGGCATATTTATTCAATTTTTTTTAAACTCTTGGTTTATAATACTGTAATTCACCGGATAAAATACAAAGCCCAAGCAGGGCAGGTTCATTTGAGTGAAACCTACCCGCCTGGGCTTTTATCCCGACCGGTGTAGCCGCGCCCGGCCTGGCCGGCGCTGCCTGTACCGCTTGGACCGAACCACCGGCTTGCCGGTGTGGAACCCTAGGTACACTTTCTCTCACAGTGGATATTTGATTAAATAACTTTCCACTGTAATATTAACCCGTAATTGTCAAGCAGTCAAGGAATAAACAACATTAAATTTACGTTAAAATAGTGGGCCTGTTGTTGACTGCCGTACATAAATATCCGCGCTGGCGGCTCATTGGCTTATACTTACTCCCACTCAATGGTTGCCGGCGGTTTGGACGTAATATCATAAACCACCCGGTTGATTTCCTTTACTTCATTGACTATCCGGCTGGAAATGCGCTCCAATACCGGATAAGGTATCTTGGCCCAGTCGGCGGTCATGCCGTCGTGGGAATAAATGGCCCTGACGGCCACGGTATGTGCGTAGGTGCGCTCGTCACCCATGACACCCACGCTGTATAAATTTGGCAATACGGCAAAGTATTGCCAAATTTCCCGGTCCAATCCCGCCCGGGCAATTTCCTCAGTAACAATGGCATCCGCTTCCTGCAGTATGGCAATCTTGTCCCGGGTGACTTCGCCCAGGATGCGCACTGCCAATCCCGGTCCCGGGAAGGGCTGTCGCCAAACTATCCGGTCAGGCATGCCCAGTTCTTCCCCCACTTTCCGTACTTCGTCCTTGAACAGCCAGCGCAAGGGCTCGATCAGGGACAGGCGCATGTCTTCGGGCAGCCCGCCCACGTTGTGGTGCGACTTGATGACCGCTGCAGTGGCTGTGCCGCTTTCCACCACGTCCGGGTAAAGGGTGCCCTGCACCAGGAAATCTATTTCACCCAGTTTGCCGGCTTCTTCTTCAAACACGCGAATGAATTCCTCGCCGATGATTTTGCGTTTGCGCTCCGGGTCGGTAACGCCCTGCAGTTTATTTAAAAAACGTTCCGAAGCGTCCACGTAAACCAGGTTCATATTGAAGCGGTCCCGGAATATTTCCTGCACCGATTCGGCTTCGCCCTTACGCAGCAGCCCGTGGTTGACAAACACACAGGTCAGTTGGTCGCCGATGGCCCGGTGAACCAGCACGGCGGCCACTGATGAGTCGACGCCCCCGCTGAGCGCGCAGAGCACCCGGCGGCCCCCCACCTTTTCCCGCACTTCGGCCACTGTTTGCTCGATAAATGAACCCATGGTCCAGTTGCCGACGCAGCCGCATATGTCAAACAAAAAATAGCGCAGCACATCCTGCCCTTTGGGGGTGTGCACCACTTCGGGATGGAATTGCACCGCGTACAGGCTGCGCTCCGGGGCAGCCATGGCGGCCACCGGCAGGGTTTCGGTGGACGCCAGCACCTCAAAACCCGGCGGTGGCGCTTCCACCAGGTCCCCGTGGCTCATCCAGCACTGCGCCCGCTGGCCCATGCAGCTTAAAAGCCCTTTTCTCGGCGCGATTTGCAGTTCCGTTTTACCGTATTCCCGCCGGACGGCCTTGTTCACCTTGCCGCCCAATTGGGAGGCCATCAATTGCATGCCGTAACAGATACCCAGCACGGGTATGTTGAGGTCGTAAATGGCCGGGTCCACCACCGGGGCGCCTTCCTGGCAGACACTGGACGGTCCCCCGGAAAATATGATGCCCTTTGGCTTTTTGGCCTGTATTTCAGACAAGGGGGTGTTATAGGGCAGCATTTCGCAAAATACGCTGCACTCACGGATCCGGCGGGCGATCAGTTGGCTGTACTGGCCGCCGAAATCCAATACGATCACCAGTTCCTGTTCCGGAACAGACATGGCGTAATCCTCCGTTTCATCGTTCATGCGTAAATCTATTTTGTGGGGCGGGTTGTACTCCGCTGCGCTTGCGGATTTACGCGCCAACGGGATTATGGTTTGCACCCCGCACCATGCTTATTTGTCTTTCGGTATCCCAGATACCCTATTTCTGATAAACTTCCTTTTTAAGCACGTATATTTCCGGCAGGTTGCGGTACTTTTCGTTGTAATCAAGACCATAGCCCACCACGAACTCATCGGGGATGGAAAAGCCATTGTAGTTCACCGATACGTCCACTTCCCGCCTGGAGGGCTTGTCCAGCAGCGTGCAAACACGCACGCTGGCCGGTTCCCGAGCTTTTAAAATTTCCAGCAGGTAATTCAGGGTCAAACCGGTATCCACTATATCTTCCACGATCAACACATGCCGACCTTCGATGTTTTGCTCCAGGTCCTTCATTATACGTACGACACCCGTTGATTTACTGGAGGCCCCGTAGCTGGAAACCGCCATAAAGTCAATCTGCACATCAACGGAAATGTTCCTGATCAGGTCGGCCATAAAGACCATGGCCCCTTTTAATATGCCCACCGCCAGCAGATTTTTGCCGGCGTAATCCCGGGATAATATTTGGCCCAGTTCGGTAACTTTATTCTTTAATTCTGCGGTAGATAGTAATACTTTTTCTACATCCGGATGCAATTGCGTTTCCCCCTACGTCAAAATCTGGGTTATTATAACAAAGTGCGTGAATTGTTGTCAATATAAAGCTTGCCGCGGTACGCCCGTACAACGACAAGCTTTATAAACTGCCGGTAACCGGCCTAGAAAACCTATCACGAAACGTCGGGCGGGGTGATGGTTATCTGCTTGTTGTAATCCCAAAGTTCTAAGGTGATTTCCAGCTTATCTTTTTTACCGTTCTTGCCGCCGGCCTGAATATGCGACTTGCGGATCAACTGTTGCTTGGGGTCTATCCAAACGCGATATATAAAGTTTTCGTAGTTTAATTCCATCAGGGAGTTCTGCACGATGGGCCTGAGTTCCAGCACCTTCATTTTTGTGCCTTTGAACTCTTCCGTTTTAATGGTTTTGATGTACGGAATGTCTTTAAAATTAAAGGTGCCCAGCGGGTTGAATTCCGTGATGAACAATTCGGATTCGGCCATTTTGTTACCCTTTAGACTGGTCCAGTTATCGGACCAGTATCCCTTGATAAATGTTTCATCACCGGCATGAATGAATTCCACGGGCATATCCTGCATGGTGCCGCTGATATGGACGCTGTTTGGCGCCACCCTTTCACCCTGGACATTGGAGATAACGCTTTCACCTGTCTTTACCAATATACTGAACCGGCAAGAAGTGCTGTTCAAAGTATTTTCCAGAGCGGCGGCCACAAGTTCCTCCGGCGGTACGTTTACCCGGGTATAGTAGGCGGTGGTGCCCCGGTACAGTCCCGCCAGCAACAAAATCATCACAACCATACCCAGCATCTTTTTTTTATTGACCACCAGCCAGCGCGGTTTCACCATATTAATACACTCCTCATTCTATATTTCATGTAAAATTTATACTGGCTGTGGAAAGGAAATATTCCTTTTGGCAGGGGGATCCTGTTTTTTAAACCCCCGTTGTGTTAAAATAGTACTGTTGTAAAATCAAGGAGGAGTGCAACAGACCTTGGATATAAAGGATATGCAGCAGGAAGTCGATCGCTGGATCGGGCAGTTTGAAGAAGGTTACTGGCCGCCGCTGGCCATGCTGGCCCGCCTTACCGAAGAAGTGGGCGAATTGGCCAGGGAAATAAACCACCGCTACGGTGCCAAGCCAAAAAAGCCCGGGGAGCCCGAAGGCGACTTGGAACTTGAACTGGCCGACATATTATTCATTATTATCTGTTACGCCAATTCCCTGGGTATTGACCTGGGCGAGGCTTTTAAAAAAATGATGAATAAGTACAGAAAGCGCGATGCGCATAGATGGACCAGAAAAAAAATACGGGAGGAAAAATAAATGGCCACCATTATTCCCCTCAAGGGATTGCGCTATGATGAAGATAAGGCCGGGGACATCAAGGACCTGGTTACCCCGCCTTACGATGTGATTGACGCTGCCGCGCAGGAAGCATACTACCGCCGGAGCCCGTACAATATAATCCGGTTGGAATACGGTAAAAAGTTTCCTGCGGATAACGATACGGATAACCGTTACACGCGGGCGGCGGACTTTTTTCGTCGCTGGCAGGCCGAAGGCGTGCTGCGTCAGGAAGACGAGCCAGCCCTTTATCTTTACCAGCAGCAGTTTAACGTCGGGGATCAAACCCTGGTACGCAGCGGCTTTATTTGCTGTGTTAAATTGGAGCCTTACGAAAACGGGGTTGTCCTGCCGCACGAGGAAACCATGCCCAAGCACAAAGCTGACCGCCTGGCCCTGATGCAAGCCTGCCGGGCCAATTTCAGCCCCATTTTCGGGTTGTTTAGCGATCCGGCGCGTAAAATTGATGATTTGCTGTTAAGAGCATTTCGGGATTTGCCTCCGGCCATTGATTTTACCGATGAACAGGGGAACGGGCACCGGCTATGGGTAATCAAGGATACCGCGGTACAGCGGGAAGTGCAGAGGCTGATGGAGGCACAGCGCATTTTAATTGCCGACGGGCATCACCGCTACGAAACCGCACTGAAATACGCCCGGGAAAATCCGGATAAACCCGCCGCCGCTTACGTGATGATGACGCTGGTCAACCTTTACGACCCGGGCCTGGTGATATTACCCACCCACCGGTTGGTGTTAAACGGCGCTTTGGATGGCCTCGAGCTGCTTGCCGCTCTACGGGAAGATTTTATTGTGGAAAAACTGCCGTATTCCGAAGTGAGCCGGGTTACCGAGGTTATGTTTAATCTGGCAGGGATCAAGGGCAAGGGTAATACAGCGCACCGGCAGGTTTTCGGCCTGTATACCGGCAAAGGGGAGTTTTTCAGCCTGCTGCTCAAGGATGAAAGTTTGTTGGACAGCAAAATGCCTGCCGGTCGGTCCAAGGCCTGGCGAAGCCTGGATGTCTCTGTGTTGCAAAATTTAATCCTGGAAAATATTCTGGGTATTAACCGGGAAGCACTGGCGGGCGGCGAGGCGGTAAAATACACCAGGGATGAGAAGGAAGCGGTGCTAGCGGTGGATGAGGGCCGGTGCAACATGGCCTTTTTAATGAACCCCACCCTGATCGCCGAAGTTACCGAAGTGGCGGCCAAAGGAGAAAAGATGCCGCAAAAATCCACCTTCTTTTACCCCAAGCTGATCACCGGCCTGGTTATAAACAAGTTTTAAGGAGCAAAATAAAAGGGGTCAGGCAAAAAGGGGACAGGCACCGATTCACAAAACGAATCGGAGCCAGTCCCCTTTTTATTTCCCTAGGCTGTTGATTCTTTCCCTGGTAGAGATGATGTTGGTAATTTTAACGCCGAAGTTTTCGTTGACCACCACAATTTCTCCCTTGGCAACCAGTTTGCCGTTCACCAGAATGTCCACCGGCTCGTCAACCAGGGTTTCCAGTTCCACAATGGCCCCCGGGGTCATTTGCAGCACTTCCTTAATCTGTTTTCTGGCCCGGCCCAGCACCACGGAAACTTTCAGGGGAATATCCAGCAGCATGTTCAATTTTTCAGGGTCAACTTGCATGGCATGGTATACCCTTTCCCTCGCCCGGGTCGGTACATGGTTGGGGTCGCTGCTGTCCCGGCTTTGCGCGGGGGCGTCTGACGAAGTCTGCGCCCAGTCAGATGCCACAGTGTCGTTTTCCGGTAACTGTGCCGAGTAATCACCGGGCGCTTCTTGCGGCGCGGGCTGCTCTGGCGCTGCGTGCTGGGTTTCTTCATCTTCGTCCATAGCTCCATATCTCTTCCAGAGCAGTTCAGCCTGTTCACTGGCCGTTTGTATATCAAGCACCTGTATGATTTTGGTGTCCAAAAGATTTTCAATGTTCATGTTAAAGTAAGTAACCACTATAGGGTCGCCGAAGGGCAAAGACATGTTCATTTTTTCCGTTTCCTGCACCATGCTGGTCTCCGGCGGCATGATATTGAAGTTTCTTTCCAGCAGGTCGGCTAAGGAGGTTGAGGCCGTGCCAATCATCTGGTTCATTGCTTCCGCGGCGGCGCTGATCTCCATTTCAGAAATCTCATCCGGCAGTTCGGTGCCATCACCGCCCATCATTAGGTTGGCCATGACAATAGCATCCTGCATTTTGATGACCAATACGTTATAACCGTTAAAACCTTCTTTGAATTTTACTTTAATAACCAGGTAAGGAACATTAAACTGGTCAAAAAAACTCTTTTGACTGGTTACAAGCACTTTCGGGCTGGTGATCTGCACCCGTTTGTTCAAAAGCTGGGACAGGGTGGTGGCCGCGGCACCCATGGCGATGTTGCCTATCTCACCCAGCGCGTCCTTTTCTTCCACGGTCAGGTCGGGCTGCGCTTCGTCTTTCGGAGGATCATCGGACTGATTTTCCTGCCCGCCGTCGCCGTCATCCGGCTGGTCCTGCCCGCCGTTTTGGGCTGCCCTGATCAAAGCGTCAATATCATCCTGCTGCAGTTCCTTGTCATCATCCGCTTGGGCCGGTTGCTGCCCGCCGTTTTGCGCCGCTCGAATAAGGGCATCAATATCGTCCTGATTTAATTCCTTATCGGCAGTGTTTTCGGGTTGCTCTTGCCCACCTTTATCGGCGGACTTTAACAAAGTATCTATCTCATCCTGCTGTAACAGTTTATTTTCACTCATTACTATCTTCCCTTTCAATAAGTGAAACAATTTGGATGGCCAAATTGTCTCCTACTGCTCCCACCTGCGCGCCAAATTTTAAATTGTCTCCCACAAGAACATCCAGGTCGCTGTTGATGTTTTTATCCAGTACAATAACATCGCCCTGTTGGATCTGTAAAAAATCCTCCACCGTGATACCGGCGTCGCCAAGGACGGCAGTAATATCCACCTCACACCGGTTCAACCAGTAAGCGATATTTTTAGTATTATCTTCCTGTGTCGAAGAAAACTGCCTGATAAATTGCTGGCGCACCGAAAGCTTGGCAATAACCGGATCCAACATTATATAAGGCAGGCAAAGGTTGATCATACCCTGGTCATTTTCACCCAGCGTAACTGTAAATGTCAACAGCGCCACAACTTCGTTGGGCGAATACAACTGTTGAAGGCGGGGGTTGGTTTCTATGGAGCGTACCTCCGGCTTGATTTCGAATATATCCTGCCAGGTTGGAACCAGGTATTCCAGCATGCGGGCCACAATTTTTTTGGTTACCTGGGTTTCAATATCAGTCAGTTCCCTGTTTAAGTCACCGGTTGAACCGTTTCCCCCGAACAGCAGATCGATAATGGGAAATATGAAACCGGTGTTGGCCTCCATGATAGCCGAACCGTTAAGGGGCAATAAGTCAAAAACGGTCAGTATTGTGGGCGTCGGTATGGAACGAATAAATTCATCAAAAATAATCTGGCTCACTGAAGCCAGCTCAATATTGATATTGGTGCGCAAATACCCGGACAAGAAACTGGATAAATGCCTGGCATAATGCTGGTGCAGCATCTCCAGGGTCCTCAAGTGCTCCTTAGAAAATTTGTTGGGCCTGCGAAAATCGTAGCTTTTAACCTTAGCCATTTCGCCGGTCGTCTCAATTTCCTGTACCGGGATGCTGCCTGTGTTTAATGCTTGTAATAAAGAGTCAATTTCCCCCTGTGAAAGGATTTCCTGCATTTTTCTCCCCCAAAAATTACCTGTTCATAACCCTTTCAATGGCCTGTAGAATTCTGTCCTGTTTGAACGGCTTGACGATAAAGTCCATGGCGCCGGCCTGAATGGCCTCCATAACCATCGACTGCTGCCCCATGGCGCTGCACATGATAATCCTGGCGCCGGGGTCAATTTTTTTGATGGCTTTGACACTTTCAATACCGTCCATTTCCGGCATGGTTATATCCATGGTGACCAGGTCGGGCTTTATATCCTCATACATTTTTACGGCCTGGGCGCCGTTTTCTGCTTCGCCGACAACCTCGAAGCCGTTTTTGGTAACGATGTTCTTGATCATCATGCGCATAAAGGTTGCATCATCAACTATAAGAATTTTTATAGACATTTTTTTCCCTCCGTTCTGATTATGCATCTATACCCAAAGCAACAAATAATTTTTTAATGGAAGCCGGTTCCGACAGCAGGAAAAAATAGCCATTGACTTTTTTATCGTCTCTGAATATTTCTGTTTCGATAATTAATACATTATCTCCCTCCGGTTGGTCACTGACGATGATCAAAGAGGTAAATACGGCCGCCAGCATGTCGAAGGCAAATATCGGCGTAGAAGGAAAAACTTTTAAATTCGTAAAATTACCTATGGCCGAAATGAAAGAACCGGTTAAAATATTGCCGATTTCGTTGATGGTGGACGTGGCAATATCATCCAGTTCGGACGTAGTCCCATCCTCCAAGCCCATTAGCATGTCCACCAGGCTGTAAGTACTGGTTTCGTTAAAAATATATAAGACAATCCCTTTTATGTCGCCCTCCAGTTTCAGGCTGACACATGACACCAGTTCCTCATAACCACCAATTATTTCAATCACTTTTTCAAAGGAAATGAAGTCGGTTTGCGGCACCCCAATGCCTATTTTACTGTCCAGCATCTCCGCCAGTGAGGTGGCCGCGTGCCCCAGCCCGATATTGCTGATTTCCCGCAGTGCATCCATATGTAGTTCAGATAAATTACTGGGCTCGCCCATATCATCAATCCTTTCACAACACCACTTCAATTTACTTTTTTATAAAAACAAGGCGATAATTTCTGAAAACCAAATTCTTTATAATTAAAGATCATTTCGCTGCCGCCGATGAACAAAATTCCACCGGCATTCAGAGAATGACTGAATTTCTTATATATTTCATCCTGGGCCTCCCTGGTAAAGTATATGGTTACATTACGACAAACAATCAAATCGTAGCCTTTCCGGTAATCATTGGCCAGCAAGTTATGGTAACGAAATACAACTTTATTTTTAATAATATTTTTTAATATATAAACATTCCCTTGCCTGGTAAAAAAACGATCCAGTCTTTCAGGACTTACATTTTTAATACTTTCCTGGCCATAGCTGCCCGCCATGGCCTTTTTTAAAATTTGGCGGTCAATATCGGTGGCTTCAATATTACTTCTGGCTGCAAGCCCCAGTTCCTCCGTAATAATTGCGATGGAATAAGGTTCCGACCCGTTGGAACAGGCGGCGCTCCAGATTTTTACTCTATTACGGGTTTTAAAAAGTTCCGGTATGTATATGTTCTGTAATTCTTTAAACCTTTGGGGATCCCGAAAAAATTCCGAGACATTTATAGTCAGGTAATCCAAGAATTTTTCATAACAATCTCTGTTTTCAACTAACCGGTTATATAATTCCCGGTAACTGCCAAGTTTCAATTTGGTTAAATATGAATCAAGCCGGCGGCGCAGCTGTTTTTCCTTGTAACTATGTAAATCCAGGTGGAAAAAGGCCATTACTCCGTTTTTAAATGCATTAAAGTCCATTTAAATCACCTTCAGGTTTTTCCCAAGCGTTTTGATCAGCACTTCACCGGTAGCAAGATTCAGGTACATGGTCCGGCCTTTGTTTCCACCAACATCTTCACTGACAATATGTATAGAAAGTTCTTTCAAAACTTTACGGGAAACTTCCACGTTCCGTTCACCAATATTAAACAATTGTTTTTTATCCACGCCGGTGAACATCTGTGCGCCGCCCACCAATTTGGCCTGGAGCCTGTTCCGGTCGGCTCCCTGCCTGACCATATCCTTGACAATCAACGGTATGCCCAAATCGGCATATTTCTCTTTTTTGTTGATTTTTGTAAAATCTCTGCTATTAGGTAACATTACATGCAACAGTCCGCCTATTTTGCTCAACGGATCCCACAGGCTTACTCCCACACAGGATCCCAGTCCCAGCGTTACCAGCCGTCCCGGGCTCCTGGCAACTTTGTATTCACCGATACCGATGTGAATATCCTCAATATTATTTGCCGGTTGCATTGCATCACCTGTATTTGTTTACTTTTGAAGGTTGTTGGTTATATTCCATAACTGATCGACAGTGGTCATCGATTTGGCATTTAATTGGAAAGACCGCTGGGCTTCAATTAATAACTGAATTTCCATAACGATATCTACGTTTGAATTTTCCAGGTAGCCCTGCTTGATGGACCCAACGCCTTCCTCGCCGGGTACCATGCTTTCCGGTTCAGTGTTGGGTGCGGCGGTAAATAGATTGTCTCCCGCCGCAGTCAGCCCGTTGGGGTTATCAAAAACGGCCAACTCAATTTGCCCGATTTCCACTCGATCACCGTTTTCATCCCGGCAGCTGACCCTGCCCGCTTCATCAATCATTAAATCGCTGTAATTTTGCGGCAGTTCCCCGTCCAGGAGCGCCAGTCCCCGGGTGTTGGTTATCCTTCCATCATTGTCTATGGTAAAACCACCATCCCGAGTATAAAAAGTTTCTCCGTTTTCCCCGGTCAACTGGAAAAATCCCCGGCCGGCAATGGCCAGATCAAGGTTGCGGCCGGTATACACGTGGGTGCCGGGTGCAAATTGTCGTCTGGTTGAAGAAACCATGGTTCCGCTCCCCTGGGTGACCCGGTCGGCGTTTTCCCGGGTTACCGGCAACCCCTGGTCTACCATGCGCTGGCGTACCAGTTCGGAAAAACCCACAGATTGTCTTTTAAACCCGGGTGTGCTGATATTGGCAACATTGTTGGCGGTAACGTCGATGGCCTGAATTTGTGCGGACAAGCCCGTCATACTGTTCCACAGGGATTTCAGCAAATTAATCACTCCTATTCCGCCCGATTACAGTGCTTACCTGACCACGCCTACTTTGTTGATCGCCAGGTCCAACAGGCCGTCCTGGGATTGAATTATTTTTTGTCCGGTTTCATAAGCCCTGGCTACATTAATCATGTGCATCATTTCTTCCACCGGTTCCACGTTGGAACCCTCCAAAAAACGCTGCATCAGGCCGGGATCCGCCACCTGTTCGGGCTCCTGCTCCCGGGCCCTGTATAAATTGCTGCCGATGCGTTCCAGGCTGCCGGGATCATTAAAGCTGGCTATGTAAAATTTACCGGTTACGTTTTCATTTTCCGTTATGCTGCCGTTTTCGTCAACGGTAAATTTTTCACTGTCCGAAATTTGTAATGGTCCGTTTTCACCAATGACCCGGTAACCGCCGTCGTTTACCAGGAAACCGTTTTCGTCCAGGTGAAAATTTCCGCTGCGGGTATAGTAGATGTCATCTTCATTTTCAGGGTCGGCCAATACAAAGAAACCCGGCCGGCTCAGGGCGAAATCGGTGTTGTTGCCGGTTTCCCGCAGCAGTCCGGGCGAAAAGTCGGTGGCCACCTGTTTTACCGACGCCCCCAGGTTTGTGCTGCCCAGCGGGACTCGACCGTTGTTCGGCGAAACTGCGCCGGTTTGCCGGATGCTTAATTGTAACAAGCTCGTAAAAGGTTCCGCCAGCGTGCGGTCTTTTTTAAAACCCGGCGTATTAATATTGGCCAGGTTATTGGAGAGCGTATCCATTCTGGCTATCTGCACATTCATTCCTGAAACGGTGGTATAAATCCCCCTGATCATTGGCAGGCTCCTTTCCGCAAACAAAAAGTTCATGTTATAAACGATCAGATAAAATACTTCGCAAGCGCTGCAGCGCTTTGGCATGCAACTGGCAAACCCGTGATTCGGTAACTTCCAGAATTTTACCTATTTCCTTCAAGGTTAGTTCCTCCTGGTAATAAAGGGCCAGTACCAGTCTGTCCCTTTCCGGCAGTTCGTCAATGGCCGCCGCCAGAACTTCTTTTTCGGTCCTTTCCACCACCTGGTCCAGCGGGTCGGGACTGCCGGGATCGCTGATCATATCCACCAGCACGCTGTCGTTGTCGTTCCCCGGGTTGTCGTCCAGGGAAACGGGAAAAGCATTGTTGTATTCCGCGGCCAGTTGGCGTAATTTCACATCATCCACGCCCAATTTTTCGGCCAGCAGTTTTTCTCCGGGATGTCCCCCCTGTTGCATCAAGCGCTCCTTTGCTTTTTTTAGTTGATTAAACTTCTGCCACTTGCTCCGCGGTACCCAATTTTGTTTTCTTATTTCATCCAGGATGGCCCCGCGTACACGGGTATAAGCATAGTTTTTAAATTCCATGCCCAGTTTGTTGTTGTACTTGTCTATAGCATCCAGTAAGCCGATCACCCCGCATCCCTCCAGGTCCTCCCGGGTCATACCGGGGGGAGCATTGACGGCCAGTCGCCCGGCCAGATACTTAACCAGCCCGAGGTGATCAAGCACCAACTTTTCTCTCAAGGACGGGTCCCGGGTTTTGCCGAACTGGTCCCAAACATCATGGTTGCCCATTTGATCACCCCGTTTAACGCAGGCGTTTTTGCTGGGCCATTCTTTCAAAAATAAAGCGCACGATCATATCTTCTTCGCGATAGGTTATATCCTCAAACCTTAAACCCAGGTGATATACCTCCCTTTGGGGATCCGCTTTTATTGAGCGAACAACTTTGGCTTTTAATTGTACGGGTTCGGCTTTGTTTTTCAACGGTAATACAAACTTTAAGATTAAAAGGCTGTTTTCTTCTATATTTTCCCGCGCCGCCAATTTCATGCCGCCACCGCTCAGGTCCACGGTGATGCCTTTGGTGAATTTTAATTTTTGACTTTCTGATTCCTTTACGGCGTACTCCACATCCAACATTACCGATAGCCGAACATGGTTTCGCAGTTGAATCCGGTCAATTTTTTCGGGGTAGGCCAGCTTGTAAAGTTTGATATTGTTCGTGGCTACCCCGATAACCCGGGTGGTAAATCTATAACTGGCGTTTTGCAGGGTGAACCGCACCCGCACCTCTTCTCCCCTGTAAAGTACCAGGGGGTGTTCCTTAAGGTAGGGGATGGCTATGCTAAAAAAACCGCCCCGTACGTCCTGGATGCTGGAATCAAAATAATTTTCTTCAGCTATTCTGGAAACCTGAATTTTTTGGTTGACATCAAAGGTTATTTGCTGAGACAAGATCAATTTCCTCCCAATCACCTGAATAACCTGCTTAACTTATTAACAAATCCTCGCAGACCCCTTTCTTCTTCCGTCGCCCATTCCTTGTGCAAAATGGCATGTGCAATTTTTTTAACCGCTATGGCTGCCCTGGCGTTGGAATCACTCAATATAAATGGCCGCTGGTTTTTAACAGCCCTGGAAACTGCTTGATCGTACCAGATATCGCCCAGGTAATTCAGTTTGATGGTTAGGTAATTGTCCACCACAGCCCGCAAGCGTTCCACGGTGTGGGACGTTTCGCGGTCATTGTGCGTTTGGTTGACCACGAAAAACAATTCCCTGTGTACTTTAAACCGGTCCAGCACCTTGATCAGTCCATAGGCATCAGCCAGCGAGGTTGGCTCGGGGGTGATGACCATAAAGACGTCATCCGCCGCGGCGCAAAAAGCGAGCACATCTTTGGAAATGCCGGCGCCGGTGTCAATTAAGACAAAATCAGCCATACGATTCAGTTTTTCAATATTTTTTAATAAACCGGCACGTTGACTACTGGAAAGATTAGTCAGCTCCAAAAATCCCGACCCGCCGGAAATTATTTTTATGCCGCCGGGCCCCGGCAATAAAATATCTTCAATAGGCACATCCCTGTAGATATGGTCATAAAGAGTCAGTGAAGGCGCAACATCCAGCAATACGTCCACATTGGCCAATCCCAAATCGGCGTCAAAAATAATCACCCGCTGTCCCAGTTGCACCAGGGCAATGGCCAGGTTCACCGTCAGGCTGGTTTTTCCCACGCCACCCTTGCCGCTGGTTACGGTAATGACCCGCGGTCCCCATGCCGGTACAGGCTCATGAGGAAAGCTTTGTGTCTCATCCTTGAAAAAATTACGTTTCAGAATCCTCATCCAGCACGACGCCCCCGAGCAATATTTCAGCAAAGCGTTTGGGAGTAACTTTTTCGATATCATCCGGTACGTTCTGGCCGTTGGTTGCGTAAGCCACCGGAAGGCCTGTGTTACAAGCCAGGTTTAGCATGGTGCCGAATGTATCTGTTTCATCCATTTTAGTCATAATTAATTGATTGTACCCGATGGGCATAAAGTCATTGGCGATCCTCAAAACATCACGGTTTCTGATAGCCGTGCTCAGCACAAGGAAAATATGCTGCGGCTCGTTCACGGCGCCGACAAAAGTTTGCAATTCCAGCACCTGGCTCTGGTTTTTGGATGTTTTGCCCTCTGTATCGATAAAAATAAAATCTTTGTCCCGGTGCGCTTCAACGGCCCGTGAAAGCTCTCCGGGGGTCATGACGACCTCTACCGGGGTGCCGATGATATCGCCGTAAAAGTTCAATTTATCCACGGCGCCGAATCGGTGATTAAACACACTGATCAAGGCGATTTGTTTTTTCTCCATTACTTTCATCCTGGTGGCCAGTTTGGCCAGCGTAAGGGTTTTCCCCACGCCGGTGGGCCCGATGAAAGTGTAAATGCGCGAAGTGTTAACCTTATTGTACGTAAGTTTTAACAAATTAATAATTTCTTTTTTCAGGTGCACTAGAAAAATGTCTTCAGATACTTCCTGCTCCTGATCTGCCAGTAAATCAAGCTCTTTAAATAATTTTTCTATAACGCTGTCGTTGACTTCCATCTGGCGCAATATTTTTTTCCATTTGCCCACCAGTCCGTTTTCCACAACGCTTTCCTCCTTATCCATTTCCCGTTCTAGAACAACCTTAAACCAGTTGTCATGTTCTTTACCGGCAATTTGCATAATAGGTTCCGGCAGTTTGGCGGGTATCAATCTACCGGGAATGATGCGCGGCGGTGTAATGACATCATCAGTGACATATAAATTATTTTTCTCCTTGTTATCAGGCCCGCCGGTGAGCAGTGGAGGCGGTTGAGTCTCACTAATGCTTTGGGGGCTACGATTGTTGTCCGGCACCTCGTCCACTGCCGCGGTAACTTCAATCTGCCTTTGGCCGAAAAGATGCTTGATACTGCGTATAGGTTCTTTTTGGGTGCTGATGATTACCGCGTCTTCCCCCAGTTCCCGGCGAACCTGCTGCAATATCTGCTGCATGTCGGCGGCCACAAATTTTTTAATTTTCATCCAAAACCACCGTCCCCACTGCTTCGATCTCAATTTCCGGTATGATTTCGTTCATGGACAGCACTGCCGTGGCCGGCATCTGCCGGGCGATAAACCGCCTGAGCGGCAGGCGCAGGCGCGCCGAGCACAACAGTACCGGTGAATAGCCGTGGCCCAGCGCCTTTTCCAGTGTTCCGGCAATACTGTCCAGTACCCGCCGGGCCAACCCGGGTTCCAGCACGGGATAGGAACCCAACTGGGTGGGCTGTATGGCGTCAGAAAGCAACTGTTCCAATTTGGGGTGCAGGGTAATTACCTGCAGCTTGTTTTCAGCGTTCAGCAGGCTGCGGCAAATACTGCGGGCCAGCGCCTGACGTACATGTTCAATTAAAAAGTCCATGTCCTTGTTGACGCGCACCCCGTCGCCCAGGGCCTCCAGTATAGATATGATGTCTTTAACGGGCACGTTTTCCCGTAGCAGATGCTGCAGCACCTTTTGAATCTCACCCACCGACATGAGGTCCGGAACCAGTTCGTCCACTACCGCCGGGTTTTTATCTTTCACCACATCAAGCAATTCCCTGACGTCCTGGCGGCCCAGAAGTTCATGGGCGTGCTTTTTAATAAACTCGGTCAAGTGGGTAACCAATACCGTGGGGCAGTCAACCACGGTAAAACCGGCCATTTCCACCTCGTCCTGCTTGTCCCTGGTGACCCACCAGGCCGGTAAACCAAAGGTGGGTTCGGTGGTGGGTATGCCGGTGACGCTGATTTCTTCGCCGGTGGGGTTAAGCGCCAGAAAATGGCCCGGCATCAGTTCGCCGTTTTCAATTTCTTCTCCCCGGATTTTGAAAATGTACCGGTTTGGCGGCAGTTGCAGGTTGTCCCTGATGCGGATGGGGCGCACGTAAATCCCCATTTCAATGGCGCACTGCCGGCGCACGGCAGCCAGTCTTTGCAGCAGGTCGCCCCCTGATTTTTCATCCGTCAGGGGAATCAGGTTATAGCCGATTTCAATTTGCAGCGGATCGGTTTCCATAAACTGCAGGACATTTTCCGGTTCGCGTTTTTCCTGCACCTGTCTTTTTGCTGCTTCTTCCTGCCGGTGTATTTCCTTCTTTTTCTGGTCGTTAAGCAAGGTATAGCCCAGAAAACCGGTGGCGCCGGCCAGGATGAAAAAGACCAGGGTCGGCATGGCCGGGATCAACCCGATGGCGAACAGGATACCCGCCACGATAAACAGAATTTTGGGGAAGTTTAAAAACTGCTGGGCTAAATCCGTACCGAAGCTGGCATCGGAGGTGGCCCGGGTGACCAGTATACCGGAGGCGGTGGATATAAGCACCGCCGGTATTTGGGAAACCAGTCCGTCGCCAATGGTTAAAATAGTATAGGTTTGCATGGATGTCAGCACGTCCATGCCTTTTTGCGCCACACCGATGGTTATGCCGCCAATAATATTAATGATAATGATGACAATGCCGGCTATGGCGTCGCCGCGCACGAATTTGCTGGCACCGTCCATGGCCCCGAAAAAGTCGGCTTCCCGCTGCAACTTGCGGCGGCGGTCCCGGGCTTCGTCCTCGGTGATCAGCCCGCTGTTGAAGTCGGCGTCTATGCTCATTTGCTTACCGGGCATGGCATCCAGGGTAAAGCGTGCCGCCACCTCCGATACCCGGCCCGCGCCGCTGGTGATGACCACGAATTGAATGACAGTGATAATAATAAACACAATGGCTCCCACCACGTAGTCACCGCCCACCACGAACTGGCCGAAACCGTTGATGATTTTACCTGCCTGGGCCTCGCCCAGGATCAGCCGGGTGGAGGAAATGTTCAGCGACAGCCGGTACAGCGTGGTTACCAGCAGCAGGGCCGGGAAAACCGAAAACTGCAGCGGCTCAGTGGTGAACATGGTGATCATGATGATGACCAGGGCCAGGGTGATGCTGATGGTAAGAAATATGTCCAGTGCCAGCGGCGGCAGGGGTATGATAATGAGCAGCACTATCCCCAGAATGGCGGCGGCGATGATAACGTCGGTATTATTTTTAAGATGCTGCCCCATGCCTGCCCTGGTATAGGTTGCCAATGCTGTTTCCTCCTAGTTTGAATAATTACCTTGCTGCGCCGGGTGCTGTTACCGGCGCTCCAGGACGTCACTTGCGGGGAGCCGCCGGCCCCGCCGCTGTCTTTCTTTCCTATGCATAGGTTCTACCCGGCTTTGCCTTTCATCCGGTATACCATGGCGATGATCTCGGCGATGGCCTGGTACAGTTCCACGGGAATCTCCCGGCCCACCTCGACACTGTTGTACAGCGCCCGGGCCACCGGCGGGTTTTCCACCACGGGCACATTGTGCTGCCGGGCCAATTTTTTCATTACGGTTACCAGTTCGCCCGCCCCCTTGGCGGTAACCGTCGGGGCACCCATTTGCCGGTCATCGTACTTTACCGCTACGGCCACGTGGGTGGGGTTGGTGACAACCACGGTGGCTCGGGGGACTTCCTGGCGAATGGCATTCATCAGCAATTCCCGCTGCCGACGGCGCAGCCAGGATTTGACCAGCGGGTCGCCCTCGGTCTGCTTCAGTTCATCCTTTAATTCCTGTTTGGTCATACGCAGGTTTTTTATGTGTTCATATCTTTGGAATAACAAGTCAAAAACGGATATGGCAAAAAAAGCGCCCCCGCCGGCAAAGGCGGCAATCAGCATGGTTCCGGCGATCTGGTCCAACAACTCGGGCGGGGTTTTGAAATATATTAATAACATTTCGGGTAACCGGACTTTAATGACTGAGTATACCACGGCGGCCACGATGATTATTTTCAAAATGTTTTTGGCCAGTTCAAACAAACTGCGCAGGCTGAATATTCTTTTAAAACCTTCCACGGGGTTCAGACGCTCCGGTTTGGGCTGTAAAACCTGCGGTGCGAAGAGCACCCCCACCTGCATGACGTTGGCCGCCACGGCGGCTATGACAATAATTATGAAAACGGGCAATAAAATCACGCCGGCGCGCAACAGAAAACCCAGTATGTAATAAGGCAGCTTTTCCGCCGGTAAATTTATTGCGAAGCCGCCGCTGAAATATCCTACCAGCAGGCGCTGCATGGAAATAACGATGTAATCCTTGAAAAAAGTTATTGTTACCAGGGCCGCCAGCAGTATTACCGCCGCGCTGAGGTCGCGGCTCTTGGGCACTTGGCCCTTTTTGCGCGCCTCCCGTAACCTGCGCGGTGACGGCGCTTCGGTTTTTTGCTGCGCATTGTTATCAGCCATCAGGTCATTCCCTTCAGCAAGAATAGTATATCTTTTTCAATAACCCCGCAAAGAGAATAGATAATGCGTACCAGAACGGGCACCATGATGCTGATGGTCAACAATCCGAAAATTATTTTAATGGGAAACCCCAGCATGAAAGCGTTTAACTGCGGCGCGGTCCGGGCCAGCAGACCCAGCGTTACATCAATCACCAGCATCACTGCTATCAACGGCGCGGCGATTTGCACCCCGATGGTAACGGCCTGGCCGAAAACCTTGATTAAAAACATGGCTGAGGCACCCTGTAGCAGCGCTGTATTAACCGGAACGATCTCAAAACTGCGCACCAGGGCGGCGATGATCATGTGGTGACCGTCAAAGGCCAGCAGCACGGCAATTCCCAGCAGGTGCAGGAATCGGGATAAAATACCGGTCATCGCCCCGGCCAGTGGGTCAAAAATCATACTCATAAAAAAGCCTATTTGCATGTCAATAAGCGCCCCGGCATAAATAAGCGCGCTGAGCACCAGACTGGCTATGTAGCCCACCGCCAGGCCCACCAGTATTTCGCGCGCCAGGGCAAATACAAAGCTCCAGCCGTCCGGCGGGTAGTTTGCCCCGGCTTTTTCCACCATGGGAAAAATAATTACGGCTATGGCAAAGGACAGCCCGATTTTAACCAGGCCCGGGATGTTGGGCATGGAAAACAGAGGCCCGGCGGCGAAAAAGGCGGAAAGTCTGGCCAGTACCAAAAAAAACAGGGCCAGTTGATTCATGTCCAGCAATTTATGTACCCCTTACCTGAGCAGATCGGGAATCCGGTTGTAAATACGGTTTGTAAAATTGACCATTACCCGGACAGTCCAGGGAGCCATAACAGCCAGGGTGATAAAAACGGCAATTATCTTGGGCACGAAGGTCAGGGACTGCTCCTGCACCTGAGTTGTGGCCTGCAGAATACTTATGACCAGGCCCACGATCAGGGAAACGGCCAGGGGCGGGAGGGCCACAATGCAGACCATTAATACGGCCTCTCGGGCCAGTTCGATGATCATTGCTTCAGACATTCCGCTATCCCCCCTGGAAACTTTCCACCAGTGTTTTAACCACCAGGTACCACCCGTCCACCATGACAAAAAGCAATATTTTAAAAGGCAGGGATATCATGACGGGCGGCAGCATGAACATGCCCATGGACATCAGGGTGCTGGCCACCACCATGTCAATGACCAGAAATGGCACATAGATCATGAAACCGATTTGAAAGGCGGTTTTCAGTTCACTGATCACAAAGGCCGGAATTAAAACGCCGGCGGGCACATCCTGTTCATTGCGTAGTTTTTCCCGGCCCGATAATTTAACAAACAGCGCCAGGTCCTTTTCCCTGGTCTGCCGGAGCATGAACTTGCGCAGGGGCGCATATGCGCTGTCCCAGGCCTGCTGCTGCGAAATTTGGTTGGCCAGGTACGGTTGTACGGCCTGCTCGTTAACCTGCCGGGCCACCGGGGCCATGATAAAAATTGTTAAAAACAGGGCCAGTCCGATAAGCACCTGATTGGGCGGCGTCTGCTGCGTACCCACGGCGCTGCGCAGTAAAGACAGCACCACGATAATCCGGGTAAAACTGGTCATCATCAGCAAAAATGCCGGTACCAGAGAAAGCAGGGTCAGCAGCAGTAAAATTTTAACGGTGTTGACCACCTGGGCCGGTTCGTCCGTGGGTTGAACATTTAAATCAATGCCCGGGAGCGGCTGGGCGGCAGCCGGGCCTGCATGGCCGGTAATTGCTACGGCAAGCGCTGTCAAGAATATCAATAACAGAACGCGTTTTTTGTCTGTTGGCAATGTCAATATTTCTCCCGCCTTGCTGATATACGCCCTTATTTGTCCGCCTTAATCCCGGATGGCCTGACTTTACTGATCAGTTGAACCAAACCCGGCCATTGGGGAGCGGCGGATTCGATGGCCGCGGGCAGTTCTTCCATTTCCCGCACCAGAATGATGTTGCCTTCCTGGTGGGCGAAAAGCATGTATCTTGTCCCCACCTGCACCAGGGAAAGCCCACACTTGGGGTCCAGGGATATCTGTTCTACCAGGCGCATACGTTTTTGTGATCCATGCGCCAGGGGAATTTTCGTCCGCCCGAAGCCGAACCGGATGCTCAAATAAGCCAGTCCGCAGATCAACGGCAGTAAAATGACTATGCGTACCAGGGCAGTGAGCATTTCTTTATCCATGCGTAGCGACATCCTTTGCTCTGCCCTGGCCGGGTGATTGCTTGGGATCAATCACCCGGTCTATGCGGATACCCAGGTTATTGCCGATAATAATAACCTCGCCCCGGGCGAAATCCTGCCCGTTTACCTTGATATTCAGGGTATCCCCGGCGGCTTTTTCCAGTTCAAAAACCGTTTCTTCCCGCATGTTGAGAATTTCTTTTACCGTGAGCGTGGCTTCACCCAGTTCCGCCCAAATGTCTACGGTAATATCGTTGATAAAATCAATGGGCAACCGGGACTGCGGTAACCCGGGTTCGACCTGCAGGGCGGGGAATTGCACTTTTTTTACAGTGGTGTCACGCTTGTGCAAATTACCAAGAAACTCGTCCAGTTCACGCTGAGAAAGCATCCTAAATACTCCTTTGGATTTAGTTTTTGAGGAAGTTATGCCGGGCGTAGGGACAGGCTGCTTTTTCGTTTTTTGAAAAAAATTGCCCGTCCCCTTTTTATTGTACAATGTACTGGGTAAAAACTACTCTCTCAATGACCTTTTTTCCCAGGCGGTCGTTTATATTCTTGACCAGTTCTTTTTTTAACTGGTCGGTGGCACGCGGGGGGCGGACATCGTCAATGGTTTTCTGTCGCAGCGTGATCAATACGGTTTCAATGATATGATGTTTCTTTTCCTGCACCAGTTCCTCCAATTTTTTGTCTTCCGGGTACTCAATGGTAATTCTCGTTTTCAGAAAATGGTCATTAGTAGGGCCGCCGGCCAGGTTCACCACCATATCACCCAATTCCACAGCGGACAAGGGGACCTCTTTTGGGGTTTTTTCTTTGGCTTCGGCTTTATTGCCATCCGGTGCAAAAAACTTGAAATACCCGATAACCATGCCTGCTCCTACCAGAAAAACCGCCAGCATCATGACAAACATGATGAGAAAGTTTACCTGCCCCGTCTTTTGAGCCGGTTGGGAAGTTTGCTTATCTTCTTTTTTGGATTTTCGCAAGGCCATTTTCAGTCACCCTAACTATGTTGGTCGATTTTCGTCGGCGATATGTCGCCGGTGGATGTGTCATAAAATATTAACTAATTATGTATGTAAATGTTAAGTGGAAGATTATGTACAGGTCAAGTATATTATGGTGTGCCCGCGCGCCCGATTGAAGCGCGCGGGTCTGCTATTGTCAACTACCTTTTCAGGTTCATAAGTTCTTCCAGCATGGTGTCAGAAACTGTGATAATCCTTGAATTGGCCTGGTAACCCCGCTGGGTGACGATCATGTTGGTAAACTCGTCGGTCAGATCGACGTTGGACATTTCCAGGAAGCCGGATTCAATGGTGCCGTATCCTGTTTCGCCCGGTATGCCGGCCTCGGCTGTTCCACTGCTGACGCTTTCCCGGAACAGGTTCTGGTTGATCCTTTCCAGGCCGTCCTGGTTGGGGAACATATATAAGGTGATATTTGCCACGTCGTAATCGCCTTCGAAGAGCAGCGGGGCTCCCTTGTTATCTTGACCGGTAATCATGCCGTTGTTTTGAATATTAATTGATGAAATGGGTACGTTGGTTATTTGGATGGGCACATTTTTGGTGTAATTGGTAATGTTTCTTTCAAGGTTGCCACCATCTAAATCTAAGCTACTTCCATCAGTAACTGTTAAAGCAGGATTTGCTACATCAGTATAAATTTCGTCGTAACCGTCATAAACAGTTGTAATGTACAGGTCAAATTGATCGGGGTTGGTAGCGTTCGGTCTTTTATAGGCCATAACGCCGGAGGTTGATTGCTCGGCGTTTATTTTTGTTAATACATCATTTATTGATTCGCCAGCATTGAAATCTATTTGTACAGTCTGTCCCACGGTTCCATCAGCCAAAACCCCTCGAACCTCAAGCGTCCCTGGAGTTGCTATGGCGTTGTTAGGGTCCAGATTGGTTGCGAATGATTTTGCCTTTTCCCAGGTCGTTCCAACCAGCTGATACCCGTCTGAATTGACCATCCTGCCGTCCTGCGTTAAGTAAAAAATACCGTCTCTTGTGTAATAGTTATCGTCAGCCCCTTTGTTAACTTTGAAAAAGCCGTTGCCGTTTATGCCCAAATCCAGGGTGCGGCCGGTGCTTTGTAGACCGCCGGGTTCCATGTAGTTACTGATACTGGCCACGTTGATACCTAAGCCTGTCTGAGCGGGGTTGGTTGAAATGCCGCCGCTTTTAATGGTTTGGTACAGGGTGTCCTGAAAATTGGTACGCCCTGCTTTAAAACCGGTGGTGTTGACGTTGGATATATTGTTGCCGATTACGTCCATGCGGATCTGGTGGTTTTTCATACCTGACACTCCGGAAAAAAGAGAACGGATCATGTGTTTTGTCCCCCTTGATTGATTTTAAAAAACAAAAATCTGTTTTACCGCTTTAGTTGGGTGGTTTCCTGGATAACTTCATCCGCCGTGGTAAAAACTTTGGCGTTGGCCTGATAGCCGCGCTGCGTAGCGATTAAATTGGCCAGTTCATCCGCTATATCAATATTGGACATTTCCAGAAAACCGGAACGAATGATCCCAAAACCTTTCGCCCCGTCCTGATTGGAGGTCCTTTCACCGGTGATATCGTTTTCCAGAAAAAGATTGTCGCCGGCCCTGGTTAAACCCGCTACGTTTAGAAAATTAAACAGACCGATTTGTTTGTCGGTACTTTCTTTCCCAATGAACAGTTCTCCCGTCTCCGATATCTCGATATCCTCAATAGATTGATCATCATCCAAATCCAATTGTATTTCATTTTCGTCGGCATCTACTACTTTAAGACCAGCATGGTTCCTCAGGATACCATCTTTATCAAAGAAAAAGGAACCGTCCCTGGTAAATTTTAACCGGTCATTATTGCCATTGTCGTCGATAACCCCAAAAAACCCGTTACCTGCAATACCCAGGTCCAGCTTCCTACCGGTCGCCTGCAGCGGCCCCTGGACAAAATTATTTGACACTCCCGCTATACTTACCCCTGTTCCCACCTGACAGGCGCTATAGCTGTTTCCGGCTGCGCCCATGGCCTGGTATAACGTATCTTGAAAATTGGCCCGACTAGTCTTGAAGCCAGTCGTATTGATATTGGAAATATTATTGCCGATTACATCCATGCGAATCTGGTGGTTTCGCATTCCGGATACACCCAAATACAGGGAACGAATCATTTTAAAAACCTCCTGAGTACCGCCGTATGATAATAAGCAGTAAAGAGTTCAACAGTGCCATTCCCGGATCGCGTCGTTCATTCGGCGACCCCCGGCCTCCCGCAGGTCCGGCCGTTTACTTGACTATGACCGCACTGTCAATATTGGTAAACACATGCTCTTTCATAGCTTTTTTATCCATGGCGGAAATTACTGTACGGTTTGTTACGCTTACAATAAGAGCCAGGTCTTCATGAATCATCAATGAATTTTTAGCACCTTTGGCTTCTACCTTATGCAGGGCGCTATTTATTTTCTCCCAGTCCTGTTGGTCAATGGTAATATTCCTTTCCTTCATGCGCTTTTGCGCATGGGCGGAAACCCTTAATTTCCCAGCGATGACTAGTTCACGGCACAAGACGTCATGAAAGCTTTCAGCTGTTTTAATTGTACCTGCTTGCTTTTTAGTTGTTTTTGCAGCGCTGTTGCTTTGAACCAGCGGTTCCGGGACAACAGGTATTTTATTAATTTCCAAGTATTATCACCTATCTTTATAACTGCTTCATATGGCATGGTCAGTCCCCGGGGTGCTTATCGAGCTTGTTTCTCCTGCACAGGCAGTGCCCGATTCAGTCGTTGTTGAATCAGTACCAGCGGTAGAGGCGAGTATTTGTTACGGCACCGGCTCAGTATCTTCTGGAGCCAATGATACTCCTACAATCTGTTCTACACCATACACTTCACCATCAACCTGAAGAGCGGCACCGCCATTTTGCAGCAACACCTTTTCCACCACTCCAGTAATCTCATACCCGTCATGCTTTACTGTCACCTGCCGGTCGACCAGTGAGAAATATGGGAGCATTTCATTTGTTACACTGCCATTAATGCCGGTGATCTGGTCCAGGGTATACCTTTCCCCGTTGGTTGATCCGGCCAGGTAAAAATAAGGCTTGCCTTCATCAAATACTACGCCGCCAACTTTGCCTTCGACTACGTCATCCCCATTGACCAGCGTAACCTGCCGGCCAATTAATTCATAGTAACGGGACATTTCATATTTGGAAGCTAGGTTATCCATGCTCTGACTTACATTGTACATTTGCTCCATCATGGCCATCTGGGTTAACTGCGTGACAAAGGTTTCGCTGTCCTGGGGCTGCATGGGGTTCTGGTACTTCATCTGGGACACTAAAATTTTGATAAACATATCCGGGTCGGTAATGGACTTTGATTCTTTTTTGCCTGTATTATCGTCCGGCAAATAATAGTTTTGGCTTGGAATTATAGCTTCCGTCATGGCGCACCTCCTAGACAAAATAATTCAAACGGCTACTGGCCTCCTGTTGCGTCGCGACCGTTGCTCCGGATTGGCCGATAAGCCCTGCGCTCGGTATGTGTGCGCTGTGCTGTTTTTTAAAATACCGGCCCTGGTTTCCGTCCTGTCCCCAGCGCCCGTTTTCATGGCCTACGGATACCGAAGCATTTTGCAGGCTCAGTTGGAATGAGGCCAGGGTTTCGCGCAACTGGGGCAGAGAATTTTCTATAATTTGCTTGACTTGCTCGGATGCCGCCTGAAAATGGGCGGTAACATTACCGTCACGGTAAATTAACTTTATCGTTACTTCACCTAAATTTTGCGGGTGCAGCTGCAGCCTGACATGCGTTTGTCCCTGGCTATCCTTGCTTACCTTGCCTTTTATGGCTTCGGCCAACTGCATAAATACAGGATTGTTTTCGGGGCGCATGGTTGCAGGTGTTTCCGCGCCCGCAGCTTTTGCGATTGTTACCAAGCCGTCCGTGTTGAATAACCCTCCGCTTGTATGTGGTTGCTGGTGATTTACGGCGGTTTCTCTAATGGGTACGCTTTCTGATACATTGTTTGCAGGGCGGTTGCCGTAAGCGTTCAACGCGCGCCCTGTCACAGCTTCAATAGATTTATCACCATGCGTTAATCGACCGTTTTCTGCATCACTTTTTACTTCACTGAACATATTTTTTTCTTGATTACCGATATTTACAGTCAACACGGCATTTTTATCGGTGAATATTGACTTCAGCTGCTCCCCGTTTACTGATTTACCTGTGGCCTGGCCCGGAGCCTGCGTATTGCTAACAGGCATTTCACGTATGTGTACAGAGTTTTGATCGTCCGTTAATTTAATACTGTTATTTACCGGCCCAGACAATGCTCTGTTTGTTAAACCGGCGTCCTGAAGCAGTTTTTGCCGCTGCGGTATATCGCCGCTTGTTTTTTCCACGTTCTGCAACACGGAAAGAAGCCGGCTTAATTGATTGTAATTCAGATTCCTCAAATTTAGTTGAGCAAGTGTTGCCTGCGATTTCAAAGACTGTTGTAACTCGCCCGTGTACAGCCGGTTTTCATTCATCCCGGCTTGTTGACCCGCTGCCATTTGCAGCAAGCGGGTGAATAGTTCATCCTGTGGAACTACCGCCGCTTCAGTAAAATAGTCACGCGGGTTTTTCGACGTAACCTGGCCAAACAATTGATTGATTAATTTCTCGATGTTTGACGGCCAAGTATTAGCTTCGGAGCGGACGCTTTGTGAATCAACAAAATGTTTTGGCAAGTCAGCTTGCAACAAGTTGTTAGCGGAAGAAAGTGGAGGTAATTGCAGCATTAACTGGTTGATATCCGGGTTCGGCGACATTGTTTTTTTATCTTTTAAATCACACTTTACTGTCTGCTCCCCCTGCATGCTTTCTGTCATCCCCGCCCCTGCGCTGTCGTCACCGGCAAATAACAATTGCAGCAACTCCATAAAGCCGTCTGTTGTTGAATTCTTTGCCTTATTGTTTTGCAGGCCATTTAATGGTTTGGTATTACAGGTTTCTGGACTGACATGCAAAAAATTTTCGACAGGCGTATTATTCACCCCCTTTTTTAGATACTAATTTGCGTATTAATAATAAACAGTCTTTTAGCCAGGCATCACCACCTTTACTCACGGTTCCTTTTTTCGCTTGCCAGCGCCGGCTGGTTATCGATTGTGCAGGCATTGCCTGGTAGCCAGGTCGTCGGTTTCTTTTTGCTCGTGGATGGATATGGCATGGTTATAGGCTTTAAACTGCTTTTCCTTGAGTTTTTCCATAATAGATCGTTCCTGCATGGCCTGAACCAGCTTTTGCCTGCACTGTTCAAACTTTTTAATCGATTGATCCACGACTTGCTCTTGCTTTTTAATTTCTCTTATCATGTATGCGCAGTAAATTTGCTGGTTGATAATATCTACAGGGCTCGCAAAGCAATTTTCTTGTACTGCCCGGTTTAATTTATCCCTGGCAATGCACAGGTTATCATATTGACGCCGGTATTCCTCATGCGCCCGGGCCTGTTCCAGTGCGGCCTTTTCCTCGCGGGCCTCTCGGTGTTTTAATACAGGTTCCAGACGAAATGAAAATTTATGCATTTATGCATCAGCCTCGCACGAAAGTTAATCCTTGCACAGTTATCTCAAAATCAGACTTTTCATGAAGGTCTTGTTTTAAAAATTTGACTATTTCAGGGTAATACTTTAACGCCTCGTCGATAGCCGGATTGGACCCCTTTACATAAGCACCTACGTTGATGAGGTCTTCTGATTGTTTGTAAGTGGCCAGCAGGTGTCGCAACCGGGTGGCGGCTTGCATGTGCTCGAGCGTTACCAGGTTTGGCATCAACCGGCTGACGCTGTGCAATACGTCAATGGCGGGAAAGTGGCCGTGGGCCGCCAATTCCCGGGATAAAACAATGTGCCCGTCCAGAATGCCCCTTACCGCGTCGGCCACTGGCTCGTTCATGTCATCCGCTTCCACCAGCACGGTGTAGAAAGCGGTAATGGTACCCCGTTGGGAAGTGCCGGAACGTTCCAGCAGCTTGGGCAAAAGGCTGAAAACCGATGGGGTATAGCCCTTGGTGGCGGGCGGTTCTCCGATGGCCAGACCCACCTCGCGCTGGGCCATGGCGAACCGGGTGATGGAATCCATGAACAGCAGCACATTTTTACCCCGGTCCCGGAAATATTCCGCTATGGCACTGGCAGCAAAGGCGCCCTTCAGCCTGACCAGGGCCGGTTGATCCGAGGTGGCGGTAATCACCACTGAACGGGCCATGCCGTCCCGCCCCAAGTCGTTTTCAATGAACTCGCGCACTTCGCGGCCCCGTTCACCGATTAGCGCGATGACATTCAGGTCGGCGCTGCAGAACCGGGCCATCATGCCCAGCAAAGTACTCTTCCCCACACCGCTGCCGGCAAAAATTCCGATACGCTGGCCCTTGCCGCAGGTCAGCAGCGCGTCGATGGCCCGCACCCCGGTTATGAAAACTTCGTTGATGCGCTTTCTTTCCAGCGGATCGGGTGGAGCATTGTTAATCGGGTGTTTTTCCCGTGCATCCAGACTTTTGCCGTCAATTGGCCTGCCCAGACCGTCCAAAACCCGGCCTAACAGGTCCTCGCCCACGCTGACGGTTAATGAAGACCCTCGGGGCACCACCTGGCATCCGGGGTAGATTCCCCGCAGTTCACCCAGCGGCATTAAAATGGAGGAATCTTCCTGAAAACCCACCACCTCCGCCATTACCGGTTCGCTTTCACCCGGCACGACTATATCGCATACTTCACCTACTCCGGCGGAGATACCCTTGACTTCCACTGTCAAGCCGATAACCTTGGTTACTTTGCCCGTTGAACGCAGCAGCTTGGCCTTATTCACTTGCTCCCGCCAGCGCCGGATGTCAGCGATCAAAGTTTGCATCTGGCTTACCCGGCCCCTTCATTATTAAAGGACTTCAACAGGGCCTGCCATCTGGTAGACAGCCTGGCGTCCACCTTGCCGTAATCGGTTTCCACAACGCAACCGCCCCTGCCCACAGCTTCATCCGTCATGATTTGCAGCTCCGCCCGGGGCGGCAGGTGGCCCAGCAATCGCTCGCGGTGTTTTTCACACATCTCCTTTTCCGCCGGGTGCACCCATAGGACGACATATTTGCGGTTACTGACCAGTTGAATGGATTCTTTCACAATGGCCAGGACGGCATCAGGGTCGAGTTCCAGTTCCCGGTTTACCAGTTTCTCGGCAATTTCCAGGGCCAAATTGCGGATTTCCGTTTTTAAGCTGGCCAGCTTTTCCCGTCGTGCTTCCTCGGCCCGTGCCAGCACTGTCCGGGCCTCGGCCCGGATTTTTTTAGCCTCGTTCCGGGCTTCTTCCATGGCTGCCCGGTAACCTTCGGCATAGCCTTCCCTGGCGGCTTCAGTATTAATTTTCTCGGCTTCGGCGGTAGCCGCCTGCCTGGCTTTTTCAATGATCGTGGAGGCAGCTTGTTGTGCGCGGTTTATAATGGCTTTGGCCTCGTTCCGTGCCTCAGCCAGTAAATCCGAGGGTATACTTTCCACGGCTTGTTTTTGTTGCGCCATATCCCCCGCATTATTACCAACAATGAAATGATGCCGCAAGTCTAAATTATACCGGACTTGCAATTCGGAAATGCCCGACTGTCGGTTACGTATGATTTTATGTAATAATGGCATCCTCACCACCCCGTGCTATAATAATCTCGCCGGTTTCATCCAGGCGCCGGATAACTTGTACTATTTTTTGCTGCGACTCCTCAACATCCCGGAGACGCACGGGTCCCATGTATTTGATTTCATCCCGCAGCATATCGGAGGCCCGCTTGGACATGTTTTTGAAGATCCGTTCCTGCACGTCTTCGTTGGTGGCGCGCATGGCCTTGGCCAGATCCTTGGGGTCGACTTCCCTGAGCACACGCTGGATGGAGGGGTCGGGCAGCTTGACGATATCCTCGAAGACAAAGAGCAATTTGCGAATTTCCTCGGTAAGTTCGGGGTCAGTTATTTCCAGTTCTTCAAGGATTGTTTTTTCCGTGCCCCGATCCACCCGGTTTATAATGTCCACCAACGACTTGATGCCGCCGGAACTCTGTTCGCTATGTTCCAACACCGACAGTTTGCGCTCCAGAATGCTTTCCACCTCGCGCGTCATTTCAGGGGAAACCCGGTCAGTCGTAGCGATGCGCCGGGCGATATCGCTCTGTAACTCCGGGCTTAACGCAGATAATATCAACGCCGCCTGGTCACTGTGCAGGTGGGTTAAAATTAAAGCTATCACCTGGGGGTGTTCATCGCGAATAAATGACAGCAAGTGCTTGGGATCAGTTTTACGCAACGAACTGAAAGGTTTATTTTTAATGGTGCTTTGCACTTTTTCCAGGATTTCTATAGCTTTGTTGTCGCCTAGTGCTTTATGAAGCATTTCTTTGGCGTATTCCAATCCTCCCACCATGAGGTACTCCCGGGCCTGGGTCATTTGTACAAACTCTTCCAGAACTGTCTTTTGAACTTCCTGCGGAATGGCATCCATCATGGATATTTGCTGGGTTATTTTTTCAATGTCTTCCTGGTGAAAATTCTTTTTTAATATTTGAGCTGATATATCTGAACCCAGTGATATGAGTAATATGGCGGTTTTCTGCAAGCCGTTTAATTTAGTTGCGTTGGTGACCACAACACATTACTCCTTTAACCATACTTTTAATATTTCCACTACGTCGGACGGTTTTTCCCGGGCAATTTCCTTGATCAGGGTGCGGTATCCCGGCTGAGGTTCTTCTATTACGATTTCTTCTTTCGGCTGCTTTGCTTCTTCGGCGGCCCGGCGCAGTGCTTCTTCTTCAGCCTTTTGGCGTAACATCATTTCTCTGCGCCGACGGGCCCGCCGCCGGAACAAGAAAAATGCGATCAATAAAATTAATAACGCACCTGCCACTGCTCCGGGGATCAGAAGCTGCTTATCAAGCGGCGTTGCCGCAGTGGTTACAGGCGTATCCTCGAAACTGGGAACGGCTGCCTCGTTGAATTCTATGCCGGAGACGGTTAATTGATCGCCCCGGGTGGCATCGTAGCCCATGGCGGAAGCGATCACCCGCTGGATGGAATCCAGCTGGTCCTGTGTGTATTGGCCGTCCACTACCACGGATACCGAAAGGCGGCGGATGGTGCCCGGCGCTTTCACCAGCGTTTGCTGGGTGGTATCTACCTGATAGTTGGTGGTGCGCTCTTCCCGGTTATAATTAGAACCGGCGCCCATACCCTGATCCGCTAAAGGCATGGTTGTCCCCGGCATTTCGGAGTCCATGCCCGGTATCCCCCCGTTACCCGCGCCGCCCGAACCGTCTTCGGTCACTGTCTGCTCGCTGAGCACCGAACCGGGACCAAACTCCGTTCGCACCGTTTCTTCCCGGTCAAAGTCCATATCGGCGCTAACCATGGCCACCGCCCGGCCCGGACCCAGGATGCGATTCAACATTTGCTGCAGCCGGCTTTCCATTTCCTTTTCGTATTGCCTTTTAATCCCGAGACTTTGCAGCGTTGAGGCCGAAAGCAATCCGTCATCGCCGGATTTCATGGCGTCGTTGAGCACATTGCCCTGCATGTCAATAATATGTATGTTATCCGGGGACAATCCCTGGACGCTGCCCATGACCAAGCTTTGAATGCCTTCCACCTGGTTGGGTTCCAGCTTGGCAAAAGGTTTTAATTTCAGCGCTATGGAAGCGGAAGGCGTCACCTGTTCGTCCAGAAAAACGCTTTCCCGGGGCAGCACCAAATGCACCCGTGCTTGTTCCACTTCGCTCAGCTGGACTATGGTACGGCGCAGTTCCTCTTGCAGGGCTCGCTGGTAGCCCACATGCTGTTCAAACTCCGTTATGCCGAATTTCTTTTCGTCAAAGAGTTCAAAACCGGCGCCATTTGTGTACAATGCACCGGCGCTGGCCATTTGAATACGTAATTTATAAACCTGGTCTTTGGGCACCTCAATGGTTTTGCCGTTATTGGTCAAGCGATAAGGAGTCTGTAAGCTTTCCAGTTGTTCAATGACCTTGGCTGCATTTTGCGGTTCTAACTCGGTAAACAATGGTGCATAAGCGGGGCGCAATAACATTTGGCCCAGTAAGGCCATGGTTACCAGAATACCGGCGCAACTTGCTGTAAATAAAACTTTTTGGGAAGATCCAAGGGACTGCCACCATTGTCGCAATTTATCCAGTATTCCGCTGCTCATCCGACCACGCCTTCTACCAACATGTAATTATATCTGCATTCGTGACATTTCCTGATAAGCCTCAATTAATTTGTTACGCACCTCCACAGCCAGCTGCATGGTAAGTTTGGCTTCTTCCAGGGCGATCATGACCGTATGCAAGTCCTTGACTTCGCCGGTTAAAAATTTTTTGACAGTTTCTTCGGAATTTAGCTGACTGCTGTTTAAGTTTTCAAGGGCTTTGTCGAAAACATTATTAAAGGAATTACTTGCAGTTTTTGTATTTCCCGGTGTTTGGTTTACAGGCTCGAGTTGCAACGGTAAAGCCGCGGGCAATATTTTCATAAATTATCATTCTCCTGCAAAGGAAAGTATTAACGACCCATTTCCAGGGCGCTGACAGCCATGTTTTTTGACGCTTCCAAAACGGTGACATTGGCCTCGTAAGCCCTTGTGGCTGCTATTAAATTAACCATTTCATTTAATATATTAATATTCGGATAAGCTACGTACCCGGTTTCCGGGTCAGCGTCAGGATGGCCGGGGTCGTGAACCAGCCTCGGTTCACTGTTATCGTGGACCAACCGGGTGACATGCACCCCTCGGCCCGGAGTAGCATCGTTGTTCATTTTTTGCCTCAACACTTCAGCAAAAACGGGCACCTGGCGTTGGTAAGGACGGTTGGCCGGGTCATCCGGCGTGCCGGTGCTGTTGATATTGGCTACGTTATTGGCAATCAAATCGGCCCAAAAGCGATTGGCCGTCATTCCCGATGCGCTGATGTGAAAACTTTCAAACAGGGCCATGATTACCTGCCTCCCTTAATTACATAGCTCATGGTGTTGGCCCGGTCGCTTCTCACCCGGGTTGCCAGCCTGTATAAAAGGGTGTTGGCGGCCAGGTCAACCATTTCTTCATCTATATCTACATTGTTTTTACCGGCTTTCATGGCGGTATCCCCCACCTGGACCACCTCAGGTTCCAGGTTTTGCAACCCACTCTGCCCCGGAGCAATATGTCGCGCGTTGGTGGTGCGCATGGTAAAGTCGCTTTTTCCCAGCGCTTGCTGCAACTGCTGCTGAAAATTAACCTCGAATTTTTTAAAGCCGGGGG
Source organism: Desulfoscipio geothermicus DSM 3669 (assembly GCF_900115975.1). Classification (GTDB taxonomy): domain Bacteria; phylum Bacillota; class Desulfotomaculia; order Desulfotomaculales; family Desulfallaceae; genus Desulfoscipio; species Desulfoscipio geothermicus. The sequence goes on along the minus strand of NZ_FOYM01000002.1, from coordinate 92,539 downwards.
TATTAATATTGGCAATGTTATTGGCAATTACCTGCTGGCGCAGGGTACAGGCATCCATTTGCCTGACCAAAACAGTGGATAGAGTATCGTTAAATAAGTTCATAAAATTCCCCCAGTTGGTATAATATTTCCAAATTAATTTGATGAGGAATATCTTCAACATTATTTTTTTTATTCCTGCAAAAAAAATTAATTATTAGGCATTTTATGAAAAAATAACCCTTATTTTAATATTTTTGCAATAAAAAATAGGAAGCCACAAGTGACTTCCCGCTTTTAATTTATATAGAAGTTATTACTTGCAGCCTGGCAATCATAACGCAGATTTGCACCTTAGACCCACGGCTTTGCGCCCCCGGTTTTCACCGGGTTTGCCCAGTGTATGATTCTTTTGTCAAATGTACATAATTATATATCTTATGACAAATTATATCAATATTATATAGATTAATCAATAAATATATCATTTCAGGGCTTTATAAAGTTTTAATCAAGGTGAATAAGAAAAATGCAATAATTTACACTATTTTATCATAGAGGTTAAACGATAAATAGGAAATAAGCAATAGGGTTTTAGACTTATATCTTCATGACCAATGTCCCATTGACTTACGGAAAGTGTGGTGTTTTTTTCGGCCATTGATAAAACTAAAATACCCCGCCTGAGCCGGCGAGGTCAGAAATAATGTTATTCTGATAATCATTCTTAAAATTAAATCATCTTATCGACAATAATACCTAATAGCTTTTTAAAATAAGCCACCATGTCCAGTACCTTTTCCGGGGGGATTTCCCGAATTACAGTATTGTCTTTCTCATTGATGACCTTGACCATAATTTCCCCGCTTTTTTCGTGCAATTCAAAACGCAGTTCCGTTACATAAGATTCCATGGTGTTGTTTAATTTGTTAACAGCCTGCTCCAGTTCCTTCCTGGAATACTGTTGCCCCTGGCGTTGTTCATCGGTATCCGCTATGGTCTGCTTGGCTGCGACCCCTCCGTCGTGCTGCTTTTCCGCCACTGCCGGTGGCCTGTGCTTATTCAGGTCGGCAACCGCCCCGGGGTCTATACCTGCAATTTTCATTACACTTCACCTCCCACCGGCTTTTACTTTTTTTTATCAATAAAGTACGCTCGCATCTGCCGGGCTTTTTTACGATACAAGTTATCGGCCTGCCTGGCGGTGCGCAGTTTACCCATGGATTTAACCAGAGCATGATGTTTTTCTTCCAACTCCTGCATGACCTGCCGGTTAATCTCTTGGACTTGAAGCAAACAATCCTGGATGTTTTGTTTCAGGCGTTGCATATCCCGTACCAATTTTTCGGCTGCAGCATTGTGAAAAACAGCCTGGCGGGCATTTGCCAGGTAGGCTTGCTCACGGATAATTATTTCCTTATCGAGCCCGTCAACGATATCTATAATTTTCTGACGCGCTTCGATGAGTTCATTGAACTTTTGCATGTCATCGCCGGCCAGGGCTTGTTGCTGCAACGTGGTCATTAGACAAAACTCCTGCAGTAACGCCAGTTTCTTCTGCAGGGCCGCACGGGTTTTAAGCAACGGTTCCCTGCCGTTAAACACAATTGCCAACTCCTTAGCCCTGTTCCCGGGCCTTTTCCATGGCCTCTTTCCATGTGTCGCGCAAATCTTCGGTCAGCGCGACGATTTCTTGGAGAATGTCGGTATCTTTTTTTATATTGGCCTGCATCAACTGGTGAATTATAAAATCGTACAGGCTGTGCAGATTGCCGGCTATCTCGATATCCCTGTTCAGGGTGTCCTGCAGGTGCGCGTATATTTCCTGGGCCCGAACCAACTTTTCATGCGCTTTTTCCAGCTCTTTGGCTTCGATATGTTGCATGGCCTGGCGGATAAACCGCACCCCGCCGTTATACAACATATGTGTCAATTCTTCCGGCGCAGCGCTCATAACTGAATTTTGCTGGTACTTTTGATATGGGTTGCTTAAAGCCATTAACTTTACCCCCTGTCAATCTTTTTACTGACCGCCCGTGCCGAACTGCTGCATCAACCACATACTTTGAGCATTCATTTGTTGGATGGCCTTTTCCATGGCCGTAAACTGCCGCCAGTAGCGATCCTCTATCTGTTGCAGTCGTTCTTCCATGGTTTCAATTCTTTCGTCGATATCCTTGATTTCTTCACCGATAAAGCTATCGTCCACCAGATCGTAGTTGGTGTCGCTACCGGCCTTTTCAATAATCCTGTCCATGGCGTTGTTTACATCATCGTACAGCCGCATGGCAATGCCCTTCTGGCTGTAATCATCGGCGCTTTTGGTGAACAAGTCCAGCACGCCCTGCGGGTCTTGTTCCACCGCCTCGCGCAGTTTTGTTTCATCTATTACCAGGGTGCCGGACATGTAATCCTGGGTAGTGGTGATGCCGATGGCGGCCAGGCTGTTGCTGTAAACGGTTTGGCCGTCCTTTACATACCCCCCGCCAACGTCCACCGTGGCCGACATGGTCATGCGCATGTTGGAAAAAATACTTGATAATGTGGGATCGTGGCGCAACAAGCCGCTGCGGGCTTTTTCTATCCACTGGTCAATCTGGTCATCAGTAAGCTGTTCCCGCTGCTCGTCAGTAAGCGGTTTGTAGTCGGAGTAGCGTTCTTCGTATAGTTTGTCACTGATTGTTTCCATGGTGGTGTTATACTTGTCAATAAAGTCGACAATGGCATCAAATACGGCGTCGGTATTTTTAGAAACGGTAACGGTAGCGGTGCCGCCGGCCTTGAGCGTCAAGTTTACGCCATTTACCGTCACGTTGTTGGTGGAACTGGTCAGCCCGGCGGCGTCGCCGAAATCAAAAGAAGCATCCTGGCCGGTATTGTTGCCGGTTACCAGTTTGAGTTTAAGCGTGTTGTCATTACCGGTGCCGTCCCCGGATAAAAATTTATCGGGGTCGGCGGTTACATTAATAACGGCGTCTGTTCCCGTGGTGGTCGTGTTCAAGAAAAACCTGTTTAATGTACCGTCATAACTGGCGGTAATGCCCAGATCCGCGTCATTTATTTCCGCCACCACATCGTAAATGGTTTTGCTGGCGGTATCAAAACTAAAGTCCTTGCTTCCCTGACTGCCGGTAAGCGAAAAAGTGAGCGTGGCGGGCAGTCCGGTAAACTGTTCCGCCAACTTTTTTAATGTGCCACTATCGCTTGTTTCATCAGCCAATTCGCCGGTACTGGCCACGGAAACGCCCTTGGCCAGTTTCGTCACCGTAACGGTATAACTGCCCGGCGCTGCGGTGCTGGCGGCCGTAGCCGTCAGCACGCTTTCATTTGAAGAAGAAGCGTTTTTGGCCAAGTAGGTGGACTGCAATTTCATATTAAAAACGGTGTCCCGGAAAGTCCGCAGCGACGTATTAATCTCTCGATAGTCCTCCTGCTGCCATTCCAGGATTTGCTTATCCTGTTCCAATTTTTGCACGGGTATCCGGTGCGCCTGCATCAAGTCTTTGATAATTGAATCGGTATCTATGCCGGACGCTAATCCGCCGATCCGCAGGTTGGAGGTCACGGTTATCACTGCCTTTCTTTTTGAAAAATACTATGTTATTAATATCGGTATAAGTACCAGAAACTTAACTTATCTTAATAGCTTGTTTAATACTTTTCAGCCAAATGGCATTCAAAAATGACTGGATTGACTGCATTATCCAAAAGCTGGTATCATAAGCTTATAATTGAGTCTATTTGTGCCTGTCATTTAGAAGCTATCTTTGATATTAGCCGGCATTGCAACAGAACCTTTTAAGGAGAACAACATGGAAACCAATTAGATAGTAACATTTCCTGAGTCAACCGCTTCCTGTAAATTCGTAACGCCAAAGCACTTGTTCCTACCCCGCGCAACCTCACGATACACGCCTTTGGGTACATAAACCTCATCAAATAACTCCCATAATAGTTGGAGTTGTTCTATTTTGACAATTTAAGATCTTCCTTTGTATATTCGCACTTTAGAATAATGCTTTGTCAACTTCTATTCATCGGCGAGTCTTGACTGTTACAGCAATACGAAGGTGAAAAAATTAAGCTCACAGAAGAGGCGGACAACATCTTTTTCAATCCCGGCCACACAACACATTGCCACCAGAAAGTCTGAGAAGAACGAAATCGCTTTGCGATAGCTTATAACAGTTCAATTTCGAACAGATCATGTTATAATAGAACGGTACAGCCATTGAAAAGCAGGAATTATCGCCACTACCTTGTGAGCTGCGCAATCCCGGATTATCGTCTATGAAAAAATCCGTTTTAAACATAAGCATACCGCTGTGTTACATGAATTATTTGGATCTGCATTAACTTTTGGGTATGTTAGAAACCGCCGACCCGTGCTACCATCGCCAGTAGCCGGATGGGAAAAGAAAAGCCCTCCGCCGACGTGGTAGCAGAACTGAAAGAATTCTTTCTCTATTATGATTGTAAATTAGCGGGAGATGGTTGTATGTTAAAATTCCGTTTAAATAAATTAGAATATATTTGTCATAAGAACCGGGTAGCACTGGTTTATCTTTTTGGCTCACAAGCCCAGGCGGGAGCGAAAATACTTGCGGGAGAGAAAATCATAATTGATGACCCGTTAACTGACCTGGATGTAGGTGTAGTAACGGAAGGTCCGCTACCCCCTCCAAGCCAGCGATATAAGTTTTACGCAGAGCTATATAACGAAATGGAGGATATTTTCAAGCCTTTGCGCCTTGACTTGGTGCTGTTGGAAGAAAATCATTCGGTATTTCAATTGGAAGCTATTAAGGGGATATGTGTTTACCAGAATAGCCTGGAGAAAAGAGATGATTACGAAATGATGATTCTCCGCCGCGCCGCTGATTTCCGTCCATTCCTGGAGAAATACCTCCAGGAAGTCCTGGAGGAGGTTAAATATAATGATTAATCATATCTTGCTTGAACAACGGCTGGTTTTAATGACAAATTACCTGTTAGAATTGGAAAAGTTAGCCCAGACCCCGAAGAGTGAATTTTTAAACGATAAAACTAAAACCGGGGCTGCCGAGAGTTACCTGCGCCGGTCATTAGAAGCTATCTTTGATATCGGCCGGCATATTATGGCCAAGACTGGATCAATCGATCTCGCGACAGAGTATAAAGCTATTGCCAGAGGTTTGGAACAAAAGGGTATCGTAGATGACCGGCTAGGCAAAAGACTTATTGAGATGGCTGGCTATCGTAATCGCATGGTACACTTATATAACGAAGTGGACAGATGAAGAACTCTATAACATCTTAGAAAATGACCTTAGTGATATAAAAAACTTTATAATTCAGATAAGGGATTACTTAACGCAAAAGTTAACATAGGGGACGGTTCCTTGGCTCCGACAACAACTTCGATTTCCCCGTAATGCAGCGTACCATAAAGTTGGTTAACAATTTCACGGTTTCTAACTGAACAGATAGTAACATTTCCTGAGTCAACCGCTTCCTGTAAATTTGTAACGCCAAAGCACTTGTTCCTACCCCGCGCAACCTCACGATACACGGCTTTGGGTACATAAACCTCATCAAATAATTCCCATAACAGTTGGAGTTGCCCTATTAACGATAGAGCCACAATGGGGCTGGTATTGCATATGGCTTTACTCATGGTTATTCCCAATGTCTTTCATTATTTGCTCAATCGCCAACTCATCCTGCTTAAGATCTTCCTTTGTATATTCGTACCAAGGTATACCCCGTTCCTTTAAAATATCCATGAAATCAACATACGTTTTCCCTGCAATCTCCGCTGCCTTCCCTATAGATATGACCCGGTTGACAAATAATTCATTGGCTACAGACAGTCTAACTTTATCGTCAATTGATGTACCCGAAAGTTTTCTCAGAAGAGGTTTTAGTTCTGCAGGTAGTGTTACCTTAAAGGTCGATTCTTGCGTGGCCATATATTAAATCACCCCCGTTAGGGATATTATACCACTAAGAGTAGGCACAACCAAAGTCTCCCAGGCATAACTGGTGAAAATTGTGATCAAGGGAAGGTGACAATTTCAACACTTTTAAGCCTGGCTTTTCTTAGATCTAAAGGGAACCAGGTTAGAAAGGTTTTTATTGCTTTTAGAAAAAACATTAATAGCATACTTTCAGCCTATACTACTTATAAGAACAAAACCCTTAAAAATGAGATCCTGCGGCGTTTAATTGACGTTGTCATCCTAAATAAAACAGGAAAAGGGACTTTTGACTTATTTATGCAGCCAAAGATATTATCGCAAATGGTTATTATTGACAGTTAACACTGTCCTAGGTATAATTAATAAAAAACTAAGAGGCTTTAGCTGTGTCCAAAAAACGTAAGGATAACGAAAAGAAGTTTGGTTCCTGGGACAAACTTCCCGGTGGCGGTCGCCGGTATTACTACGAAATTAAAGGAAAGCACGGCTGGTCAGCCCGTTACGTTAAAGAAGTCAACCAGGCGGAAACAACCATTCGGTTCTATCAGGAGATTTACGATCAAAATGATAATCTAGTAGAAATACATGAGAAATATCCCATTGATAAAGGCCACAAAAAAGTTCTGAAAGGAGAGATAGAGTGAAAATCACCCGTAAACACATAGCACAAAAGCTTATTGATTACCTTTACCATCGAATTACCCTGACAGAACTTGTTAATTGGGCTGAAAATGCTATGATGGAAGCTGAATTTGAAGAAAAAGATTACGAGACTCTGAAAGAGATCACTGGTCGTATAGGCCTGGCCGACGTCAAGGCCTTCGGCATTACCTGGGAAGAATGCCAGAGCTATTTGCGCCGTCTTGGATACCAGATAGACCTAAAAATCGTCGACCTGAGAGCAGTTTAAAACTGGATTGCCAAAGCCCCTGAAACCTTAAAAAATCATGCTTGGGGGCTTTGGTACTATGAGCTAACATTCTACACAAAGAAGACAAATACCATCAAAATTATTACCAAATTGCTTTTTTTTCGGGTCACCGGGATCATCGGGGTCAGATCTTGACTTTGACATCTTAAACTTTCCTTAATAACAAATGTGCCGAGTAGATATGGGCCTCTAAACTTTAGGAGCAGGTTTGTTTTATCCTTTTCTTCCCGTTTCCTCTGGGAGTGCCGCAATATTCGCTCCATCCCCCCATGTCGGCATAACCACGGGTTCTTTGTATTCTTACAGGTGAAGATGTAACGGTGTGTCCGGTATACCAAAAAGTTAAAATGCGGGCAGTCTTTGGTAAAAAATTTAAAACCCATAGCCCTGGGGCCCAAGAACCGCGACTTCGCTCTTCTGGCGCAATCAAAAATTTTGCAGCTTAGTTTGGGCGTGTAGGTTTTTGAAAAAAGCTCAAAAGTCGGCTAATATGCGACAGTTGAGCCTTTTTTGCGCGCAAAACTTCCGATTGCGCCCTTCAAGAACCAGCCCGAGTGTGATTCCTAACGGTTACTTTCTGGATTCAAGTTGAAGTTTTAGGATTAATTCCGCTAGTAACAAATCCATTTCTTCATCAATATCAACCGATCTTTGCCGAGGCATAACGTAGGCAAATGTATCCGAACCAAACCAGTTTTCACGCTCACGGATAAAGTCCCACCATGCCAGGTAAATGGCTCCGTTAAGACGATAATATTTGGGTAATTCCTGGCGGTTGGCCGGAATGCCGGGCCTGAGAAAATCTTTCATGCAATCGTCCTCGGGCAAAGTATTGCTCCACCACGGGTGATGTTCAACTTCACAAACAGACACGATTGCGTCGGCATCGCGTTCGATCAAATGATCTAGTGCTGCAATAATATCCTCAGCGCTACGCAGGGGGCTGGTGGGCTGCAGGGTCATTACACAATCATACTTTTTACCCCGCTCCTCCAGCCAGGACATGGCGTGGTGGAGCACGTCAATGCCTCTGGCATTATCGGTGGCTAACCCGGCCGGACGCATAAACGGGACATCTGCCCCAGCCTTCCGGGCAATACCGGCGATATCTCCCCCATCGGTCGAAACCATCAGGTAATCAAATACGCCGCTTCTCCTGGCCGCCTCTATTGTATAAACGATAAGCGGCTTGCCGGCCAGCGGCCTGATGTTTTTCCCGGGAAGCCCTTTTGATCCGGCCCTGGCCGGTATAAAGCCGAGGACTGATAGACCTTTAAACAATTTCTACCCTCCAAAACCCATGGTTTCAAAGAATTTAAGCGTTTGCTGGTATTCATCCCATTGCCCGATGTCAAACCAGCGGCCGTAATGCGGGTAAACTCCGATACGGAGCTCCTGGTCCTGCACGGCATTTATAAGCTCCGGCATGTCAATTCTTTTTCCTTCCGGCACCAGAGTCAGCACGGCGGGCTCCAGCACATAAAGCCCCGTATTCACCAGGAAGTGAAAGTTAGGTTTTTCCTCGATCCAGAAACTGCTGTCTTCGGTGCGCAAAACGCCGTAAGGAACGACAAATTCTTTCAGCGCTCCCACTATGGTGATCGTATTTTCCCGCTCCCGGTGGTACTGCAGTAAATGGGCGTAATCCATTTCCACAATAATATCGCAATTAGTTAACAAAAATGTACCATCGAGATGCCCGGCCAGCAGGGAAAGGGCGCCGGCCGTGCCCAGAGGAGCCTCTTCCTGAACAAAATCAATATGGTAAGGACGCGTATTGCCATTGAAGTAAAGGCGAATTATCTCGGCCTTGTAACCAAGGCACAGGATAAACTGGCTGAGCCCCTGGTGGTAAAATTTTTCCATAATGACCTCGATAATAGGCTTGTCTCGTAGTGGAATCATGGGTTTGGGGAGAACTCTGGTAAAGGGGTCCAGCCGCGTACCCTGCCCCCCGGCCATAATGACCACTCTTTCAGAGTGAGCTTCCGCCCTGGGCAAAAACAGTTCCTGCCAGACCAACAGGTCCACAACCCGCCCAAGTTTATCGACAAGCGGAACATGTCGAATGCCATGATCAACCATTAACTGGCGGGCAGCTTCTAAGGAAGAACCTGCCGGGAGGATTTTCGGATACGGGTTCATTATGCGCGAAACGAGTTCTTGCAAGTTGACTCCCTCTAGGAGGGCACGGCGTACATCGCCATCCGTGATCGTGCCCAACAGGCGGCCGTCCTCATCCGTTACTAGCAATATTTGCCGGGCGGCACGGTCCATCTTTTCCAGTGCCTGTACGATAGGCAGATCAGGAGACACCTGAACCTTCTCCAATTTATCGCTAAGTTCCATAGGCTACGCCTCCAAAGAAAGATTCAGATCATTTCCCAGGTGATCACTGTATCGGCTGAAATATCCGTTCTGGCGCGCCGGCCTACAACTACATCCCACATCTTCGGCGGTATGCCTGTCCCCGGTCTTTTGACGGCCAACTTGTCCGGTGTGATTACCTCCCCTGCGGCTATATCAACCGCGGCAACCAGACTACGTCTGGCAGCACGCATGATTTCCCTTTCACCCGGGCCGGGACGTTTAAAACCGTCTCCTAAAGCCTTTTCGACATTACGGATAGCTTGAACCATAGCCGCCAGTTCATCAGGTTCCAGGGAGGCCTTATGGTCGGGGCCTTCCATTTCCCGGTCCAGCGTAAAATGCTTTTCAATCACACAGGCCCCCAGCGCGGCAGCCGCTATGGCCACTTCAATACCCCGGGTGTGATCCGAGTAGCCAACCGGTAAACCAAAAGCCTGCCGCAAAGTAATCATTGCCTTTAGATTCACTTCTTCAAACGTAGTCGGATAGTTGGATGTACAGTGCAGGAGGGTGATTTCCCGCGCCCCGGCTTTCTGCAGCGTTTCAAGCGCTTCCTCAATTTCGCCAAGGGTAGCCATACCGGTGGACAGGATAAGCGGTCTTCCTTTGGCTGCAACGTACTTTAAAAAAGGAAGGTTGGTCAGTTCACCGGAAGCGATTTTAAAAAAGGGTACCTCCAGCGTATCCAAGAGGTCCACACTATAATAATCGAACGGAGTAGATAAAAACATAATGCCCGCCCGGTCGCAGCAGGCCTTTAATTCACGAAATTCTACGGACGAAAGTGTCAGCCGCCGGATCATCTCCAACTGCGATTCTTGGTATCCCGGCATGTTGACCTGCTGGTACGATGCTCTTTCCGCGTCTTTTGCCACCACCTGCTCCGGAATGAAGGTCTGAAATTTCACCGCATCAGCGCCGGCTTTAACAGTAGTATCCACCAAGAGTTTGGCAATATTGAGACTTCCATTATGATTAATCCCTGCTTCGGCAATAATAAAAACACCTTTTTCAGGCACCAAAGGACACCACCTCTTCCGTTGTTGGAAAGTCCAGCTTCTTTTCCAGTAACCGTCTGTCCAGGGGTATTGATTCTAAAACGGAAACTACCCGGCCGCTTACATTGCCATCCCCGTAGGGGTCATAAGGATTTTGAACATTTTTCACATCACGGCGGAATTGCTCGTCGTACAGTGCCTTTTGTAAACCGGCCACAATATCTTCTTTGCGGCAGGGCACATCAATGACGCTTTTTGCCCGTACCCGCCCCTTTTGCCTGTCGCCAATGTTAACGGTGGGCACTTTGAGCGAAGGTGCCTCGATAATACCGCTGGAGGAATTGCCCACCACTGCCGCCGCATATTTCATAACTCCCAAATAACCGCGGGTGCCCAAACTTTTATGCAACTTGACATTTGGATATTCAGCCGCGTAGGCTTCCCAGGCCTCAATAATCTTTCTGAATCCAACCTCTTTGCCCGGATAGGTAATAACCTGCTGAAAATCATAGAATTCCTTTAAAGCAGAGATAAGAATAGCTACCTGTTGCGCGGGATCTTGCTCCTTGGTTAAAGTTTCTGGATGATAGGTGATCAAAAGTATGGGCTGATTGACATCAATACTAAAGCGGGCTTGTATCTCTTCAGGAGGCATTAACTCCGCGCGCATGATATTCTCCACACCCGGTGCGCCGACAACATGGATACGCCAGGCCTCTTCCCCCATTTGTCTGGTGCGCCGTCCATATTCAAAGGTGCTGGGGAAATGAAGGTGGGCCATCTTGGTGATGGCATGGCGCACCTGCTCATCAAGAGCTCCTTCTGTTGTTTCCCCTCCACAGAGATGAGCAACAGGGATTCTATAAATAAGCGCTGCAATTAACGGAATGAAGAGTTCATAACGATCACCCAGTAGAATAACAATATCTGGGGTTTGGCCGGAAAAGTACGTAGCAGATTCTACCAATCCTAAACCGACAGATTTGACAAGAGCACCGGGGGTATCGGAGGCCAGAAGATTATCAACCAGGTAGGCAACTGGTAGGCCATCGTTTTTGATTTCTTGTACTGTACGGCCCTGTGTGGGCGAAAGGTGAGAGCCAGCAACCATAATCGATAGATCTAAATTGGGTGAAGCCATAATTGCCTTTAACAAAGGCTTAAGAAGACCATACTCAGCCCGCGTGGCCGTGAATGCCATTACTTTTCGCATTTTTCAATCATTCCTCAAGTTCTCTTATGACCCTGGCCGGATTCCCTGCTACTACCGTCCAAGGCTCCACATCACGAAGCACCACCGCCCCTGCTCCAATAATGGCGCCTTCGCCTATCTTTACCCGCTGGATAATAACGGCGCCAGCGCCGACGTGAGCCAGGCGACCCACCCGCACGTCACCGCATATTACCGTACCCGGTGCCACATGAACGTGATCGCCAATTGAAGAGTCGTGTTCGATCACGGCGCCAGAGTTGATAATTACATTTTTGCCGGTTTCCACTCCGGGGTTGACCACCGCACCGGGAGCAATTACAGTACCATTTCCCAGAATTACATTGCCGGAGACGATGGCTGTCGGGTGGGATAACACTGGGAAGGAGAATCCGAGTGCCCGGATTTGCTCATACAGCTGAGAACGCGGCCGGTTATCTCCGGTGCCACCGACACCGAGGGCGACCAGGGTAATATCTTTTTGCAGTAGATTGGGAAGAATGCTGTCGTCACCCAGGTAATTGTAGCCCCAACTGGCAGCGGGTGATCGTTCTCTGGGAGCGGTATAACCAATTATGCCATACCTCCCTTGTTTCTGGATAATGTCCGCGATTACCGCCGCGTGGCCACCTGCGCCGATGATTACAATGGGTATTTTTGTTTCTCCTGCAGTCACAATTTCACCCGGTGGCATATTTATTTCACCTGCTAAGAAGTACTTCACACACATGTCGAATATCCTCTGCGGTAAGAAAACTGGTGCTGGGCAAATTAAGTCCGTTTTTATGTAAAGATTCGGCTTTCGGACATCCGTTTAAGCCGTAATGTTTATATGAAGGCTGTTTTGTAAGGGGCATAAATAAAGGCCGCACTTGAATACCTGCAGCTACCAATTTTCCCCTTGCAGCATTCCTGTCCACGCCAAAATTATCCGGGTCAATCAGCACGGAGAAAAGCCACCAATTACTGACCGCCTCCTCCAATTCGTGCTGCCATTCCAGGCCAGGTTTGTCCTGAAGGAGTTCACGGTAAAGTGCCGCGTTACGCTGCTTGGTGCTCAAAAAATCCGGCAGCCGCTCCAGTTGGGCCAGACCCAATGCGGCCTGCAAATTGGTTAACCGGTAATTATAGCCGATCTCCAAGTGTTCGTATTCAATTGCCTCGGGTGCCCGTCCCTGGTTGACCAGCAGGCGTGCCCGGGAGGCCAGGTCGGGATTGCTGGTCACCAGCATGCCTCCGCCGCCCGTGGTGATCACCTTGTTTCCGTTGAAGCTGAATACCCCGATATCGCCAAACGTGCCTACGTGCTGGCCTTTATAAGTGGCGCCCAGCGCCTCAGTGGCATCCTCCACAACGTAGAGGTCGTATTCGCGCGCCACATCGAGTATCCGGCGCATGTCCGCGGGGTTGCCGTATAAATGGACGGGAATAATGGCCCGGGTACGTTCTGTTATTGCCTTTTCAACTTTACCGGGATCAATATTCCAAGTCAATGGGTCTACGTCAACCACCACCGGGGTGGCCCCTGCATAAACTACCGGATTTACGGTGGCAATAAAGGTAAGTGCCGGGACAATCACTTCGTCGCCAGGACCGATCCCCAAAAGCCTCAGGGCCAGGTGCAGGGCGGCGGTGCCGTTTACCGTGGCCACGGCATACCGTGCGCCCACATATGCGGCAAAACACTCCTCAAACTCGGTTACCATTGGCCCAACCGAGGAAACGTAGCCGCTTTCCAGGGCGCGCATTACATATTCTTTCTCCAGTTCGCCGATATTAGGCGCGTCCAAGGGAATGCGAAATTCGACCACCAAAGATTTCCTCCTACACATTATAAAGCTCCGGTTTATATAAGTAAAGGTTTTCCCTCAACCAGTCCACAGTCTCCGAAAGACCTTCCTCCAGAGTGTAACGGGGAGCCCAGCCGGAAAGCTCGTATGCCCGGCGGTTGTCGCACAATAGACGCTCCACTTCACTGTCCACGGGCCTGACGCGATCCTCTTCCTGCTCAACAAAAATATCCCTTCCAACAACATTTTCGATGTGCCGTACCAGTTCGCCTATAGAGACTTCCCGCCCGCTGCCCACGTTTACCACCTGACCCAGAGTACGATCAGAAAGCCCCACCGTTATCATTCCTGAAACGGTATCACGTACATAATTAAAGTCGCGGGTCGGGTTGAGATTGCCCAGACGGATAACCCGGGCGCCGGCCAGCACCTGGGTAATAATGGTGGGAATAACAGCCCGGGCCGACTGCCGGGGGCCGAAAGTATTAAAAGGCCTCACCACCACCACCTGCAAGCCGAAGGAACGGTGAAAGCTTAAAGCCAGTTGGTCGGCGGCAATTTTAGTAGCCGCGTAAGGGGATTGTGCCTGCAGGGGGTGTTCTTCGTTGATGGGCACATACCGGGCTGTGCCGTACACCTCGGAAGTGGAGGTATGCACCACCCGCCGCACCCCTTCTTCCCGGGCGGCCTGGAGGATATTGTAGGTTCCTTCTATATTTGTTTTGATATAGGCCAGTGGTGAAATGTACGAATAAGGAATACCGATAAGGGCTGCAAGGTGGAAAACAACCTCAACATCGCGGACGGCGTTTCTGACGCTGTCGTAATCGCGAATGTCCCCGGTATGAATTTCGATGTCCGTAAGGCACGGCAGCGTCTGCAGCCAGCCCCACTCATTGCGGGAATTGTAGCGGACAAGTGCCCTGACATAATTTCCCTGTTTAACCAGTTCTTCAACAAGATGCGAGCCGATGAAACCTGCTGCACCAGTAACCAAAATTTTATATTTCATTATTCCTATTTACTCCTTATGTGCACGTTTTACCGGTTCCAATTTCATTTTTTCTTCATCCCAACTACGTCCAAGAGACACCAGAATTCCATCTCCGCCAATCATTAATTGCCCGTCTGATACCGGTTCCGGCAAGTTAAAAATAACTTCCATTACCTGCCCGGCTTGTTTTTCATCTATAGGGGATTCCTGGAATAAGGATCTTAACTTTGCATCCAATCCAATCTTTATGTCAGCTTCGTAGATATTTACAACGTCATATTTGCGTTGGTAAGCATTGATAGTGTTTACATCAACTTTATTATCATTAAACAATACTATAAATGGTAGATAATAATCATATATAAAATTACACAATTGAATATTTAAGTCAAAGCTATTTTCGTCAAATCCTTCAGGGTCCTTCCAAAATACCTGAAAAGTAGAATTTCTGAAATGACTCTCCAGGGCGACCCTAAGCACAGGAAACTGCCCGGCGATTGTTCTTAACATACGCACTTGGTATTTAGCCTTTTCAAGAGTTTGAGAATCAAATCTATTTGACCGTCCTTTAGCTTCTATAACAACCCATTCCCTTCTATTATTCGGGCCAAAGAGATCCGGTCTTGACCTCCCGTTCCAAAATTGCATTTGATGAATATTTTGATATTTTTCAATATGCATAAGCCAAAAGACGTTGAGCAATTTTGCCGCAAATAGTTTCGCACTTGTTAAGCCCAAGAAATAAGATATAGCCGATTTTTCGGAAGGATCAAGATTTATATATGCATGAGAACGAATTAAGCTGTTGTTCTCCTGTTGAAGATTCGCATAGACGATGGATAAGCGGTACAAAATTTCAAACCTTGAATATTCCCCAAAACGAATTACATGAGACCAGTTTTTTCTTCCTACTGTGATCGCTGCCCAGATTATTTCTTCCCAGGTACATGATAAATTATTAACTCCTTGGAATAATGGCCCCATGCTCGGCCCAAAATTTGAGGATTCATAAGGTATGGTCAGCATGTCTACCTCCATATTATCTTTATATCTTTATATCTTGCATAGAACATTAATTAATTCGCTTCGTTATAAACCGTGACATATCTAACTCTGCCTAAAGCCTCTAAAACTAGCATCTTTATTTAGATACAGATTTTCTGCAGTATTAAGCGTCTTACTTAGCTGAGCTGAAAAATAATTTGTAATAAGTTTCTTGTTTGCTTCATAAAGAAGCCTATGAAATTCATCATCACTCATATCCGTAAAGTTAACAGACAATAAATCAGAATTCACATGTTTATTTTCATAAAAATCTTCACAATCTTTTAATAGACCTTTTTCGATTGCATAGTAATATAAAGGTGACCCGGGATAAGGGGTTACCGGCCGTATTGTTCTCATCTGTGCGTGATCATCGTATTTAAGCAGGAAATCTACTCCGCGATTTAATGATTCGGCCGTCTCCCCGATATTGCCGAATATAATATTAAACCCGGGGCTAATACCGGCCGCCAGGGTATTTTCAATACCTGTAATGATCTGCTTAACAGTAAGCCCCTTGCCCATAACACGTAGAGCCTTCTCATCTAACGATTCAATACCATAATTAATAAAAACACAACCTGCTTCTTTCATTAACTTAAGGACGTCCGGTTTGGCATAGTTCAGCCTCCCGTTACAATCCCACTTAATATTAAGTTTTGCTTTAATAAAACTCGTGCAAAGTTCAATTGTCCTTTTGGTTGAACTCATGAGCAATTCATCCGAAAATGCGATATATGAGATACCATAATCTTTCTGAAGAATTTGGATCTCTTCAATGATACTCTCAGCCGTCCTGGCTCTAAAACCTTTATCCATACGATAGCAAAAGTTGCATTTAAAGGTACATCCTCTCCCGGATAATACAGGCATGCAACTCTCGCTGTTCTTGATATGGGGCATTCTTAACAGGGCATAATGGTCCATCGGAAAAAGATCCCAGGCAGGAAAGGGAATCTCATCGATGTTTTTAATCAGTTCACGAGCGGGAGTTTTAACACATTTCCCATTCTCCATATATGCAATTCCATTCACTGAAGATAAAGACCTTAATCCTCTTACCGCCTCCAACAGTTCAATAATTGTATTTTCTCCCTCTCCAATAACAACAGCATCGGCCTTGGTCTTTTTTAAAAAGTATTCTGGCTCAGGCGCGGGGCCGTGCCCTCCAATTATGTAGAAAGGTCTATATTTCGCCTTGTTTATGGCATCAGAAATCTTCAATAATTTTCTATACTGATAATATCCTGCAATAACACTGACACCAATTACGTCAAAGCGCTCCTTATTTAACAAATCAAGTAGATGTGATTCCGGCCAATGATAAACATCCTGGTTGTAAATTTTAACTTCATAACCTACATTCCGGCATACTGCTGCAATATAAGCCAAACCCTGCGGAAACCATGATATATATGAGTCATTATCATAAACGACTAAAAGAATTCTCATTCTTACACCTCACAATCCAAACACTTCAATTAAATGTGAACCGATAAAGCCATCGGCGCCGGTAACGAGTATTTTTTATGTTAAATAAATAACCCCTTATCAAACGTTTTTCCGTTTCAAATTTCATTTTTTACCATTATTAACTCTACAACTTTCTATTTTTTGAAGCATTGTTCCGTGTACGTTCTTCCATAGCGGAGTTATAAGCTCTAAATCTTTTTTGCACAAGTAGATATATTTTCCAAAGTATTGAGTAACCTTTCGTGCTTTATAAAATTGATTTTTTTCAAAACGAATATTTGCTATTTGACTTGTCAACAATTCAAACTGCACTCTGTTCATCGGCATGAGAAACAGTTCATAAAACTTGTTTTCCCTTATTTTAGTAAATGCTTTATCCAATTTTGGAAATGTTTTTTCCAGCTGTTGTTTATTATTCGTAGTTATCAAATTATTCATTTCTTTAAAGATATTAATAATAGATTTAATTATTTTAAAGATATTTTTATATTCTGTATCCATCACGGTAAGCTGTCCGGCCAGATATTCCATGTCATAATTATATTTCTTTTGCAGCCAGTTATCCCTTACTACACGTTCTACCAGCATCTCTTTAATAACTTTTTCTAGCGGTATAAAAGTGGTTCCCGCAATTTTTGCGCCACCCTTAGTGGTGTTAATAATTTGCTGGTTGGTATATAACGAAATAAGCATTTCCATATTTTTTCTCATTTTGTTAAAGGTTTCGCTTGTATATACCTCGTTACCGTAGACATCCTCAACAGTTATCGCCCTTTTAAGCTCCTGTTCACCAACTATACCCGAATAGTATTCAATTCCTTGCGAGTAGGATTTATTATCTTTATAAGCTAGGTTTTGGCCGGCAAGAAAAACCGGATTGCAACCCAGTTTATGCAGCAATTGCAGGGTTATTACCGCTATGGAAGGTGCGTCTTGGACTGTTTCTAAATCTGAAATATCTTCCCTTCTTAAAAAGAAAGGGGCAACCGTATCCTGACTGGTAAGCATATGCAGTTTCGGACCGGGGTAAGCAGTAAGCGTTTCATACCCGACACTGCTGCCAAAAATCAGTGGAATAGTAGAAATGCCCTCCTTCACAACCTTCTCAAATACCTTTTGGTTAAAGTGGGACGGGTCATAAGTACACGCAAAGTCCGGGTATATCCCATGGGCCAATAAAACATTAATGGCCGAACCCACTGAAAAAATATAAGCCAGGCCGTTTTCTTTTATATAGCGGACTTCTTCAATATCTTCTTGCAGTGAGGGTCCCGCTGCCACAAGCAGGGCGGGTTTATTTAGAAAACATTCCTGGTTAAGATCATAAAACGCATTGGGAGTCGTGACGGTTTCAGGGAGATTGAGCAAACTATTGATAATCCAACGCTTTTCAAAGGCGACATTAGTATTGAGGGAAAAACGTCTATCAGAAATTAGCTGTCTAAATAACGTGGTGAAATGCTCGTATTCCTCCTTAAAAACCCGCTCATAACTGGGCAGGATAACCAGAAGAACCTTTTGACTATTGATGACTTTCATAAAATCATTTAAATTATTAGATATGTCTGTTGAATTCATTTCCAAGTATATATTTTTTAATTTTTTCGCAGGTAATAAATTTAACGACCTATGGGATAAAAATTGTGAAAATATTATTTTGCTGGGTTCGTAAAGCGAAAAGGAAAGGTGGGGATACTTTTTCATAAACGCCTCAATATGATAGCCTAACCCCACACCGTAAAACATTACATGGTCATAATCCCTCGCATCCTCATATTTGCTGATCAAACGTTCTGCTTCCTGAACAGGGTCATATTTACTGTGAAGATAAACCGACCGCCCCTGGGCTGTCCACATAAGAGTAGGGACACCGCTCTTAGCCGGGAATACTTGAGCCACAGTAGATAATCCGTTATCACTTATGTCCTTAATGTTTTCCCATACGGCAGGAAACTGCTCCCTCAAAAAATTAATATTGTCAATTAAGATCATTTCTTTTCACCTCAGAGTCGATGGTTTTTTGAACGTCAACCATAAGGGACTCCAAAAGAGGCATTATTTCATAATTAATGATGTCCGCAATTAAAATCGTGTCGGAATTTTCCATAGCTTCAGCAAGATTATCCAACGCTTCTTTAAAACTTGCTGCAACCGTAATGTTAGTGCCCCAACCGGGATATAGGAGTTTATTTTGTTCCATCCCGTGGATTAGTTGGACCAGCCACTCCACCCCTTCCAATAATTGTGCAAATTGTGTCCATGTACCGGCGGAGGGCCCTTGATAAAACCGGTCGGCAAGCTGTTGAACCGCCGGGATACTGCGTTCCAGATAACGAGCACCAGAGAGCAACATGTCATCAAGCCACTCTTTTCTATTTTTTACTTCCACTTCAATAACTTGAATAGTATTGAGATGTTCTTCTATATAAAATTCAAAGTCATTGTAAATATCTTTTCCATTCACCTTCAGACAACTTAAAAACAAGCCAGAATCACGGATTAGCTGGTTTATAACCTCAATTATCTTTTGCGCTGAGGTAGATTGATTGTTGAAAAATATACTTTGGCCTAAGATTTTTACCTCCATAGCGAACCCCTCCGAAATATTACCCCTACCCATATATTCGACATTTCCTGCTTCATTCTTAAGTATTTAAAAAACCCTTTAAGCGATAGCGCTATAAGTAACCTGTACTTTAACGCAATCTGTTTGACAAAAACCATAAGTTGACTTATTTAGACAATTCTACACATAAAATATAAATCCTCTCTCTTTGGATTTCAGCTTCACCTAAAAAATACCACCGTGGTAATACAATCTAAGGTTACAAAGTCATATATTTATGGTATGATTAAATTGGAACATTTGTTTGGAGTGGTATAATGGATATTAATCATTTAATTTCTAATCAAATGCAGGCTGATTATTGGAACAAGAAATTACACTCGAATTACCGTATTAAGCACAAACTTTTTCTGGATACTATAAAAAAGTACCCCCAAGCTATGACTGTCATCATAGCAAGCCTAATAGGGGATGCAGACCTGTGCCCTGTACCCAGGGGATACGCCGTATTCCGCGATCACCACGGAGCTGACCAGTACGAATGGCTGAAATTCAAATCCCGCTTCCTTCCACCACATCCGTTTTTCCGGATTACCAGTTTTGGAGACGGGTCTTATTCCCTAACCTCCCAGTCGAACCCGCTGTTTTCAGAGCTTGAACGGCACTTCTATAGAGCACAATCCAACAAAAATAAAATTACAAGCCAAAGAAAGAAGCGGGAAAAATACCCCGATCAGGTTGCTCTACAAATGTGCGAGGAAATATTTTCAAAGGAACCATGGCTGGCGATGGCCATCCTTATTGGTGATGACGGTTCCTTAATCTCGTCAATTACGCGAAATACCGTCACTTTTGAATATGTTATTTACAGCCAGGGTTTTGCCAGGGAAATTGGTTTACAATTAAAGGAAATTATTGAACGGGCTACTGGTTTGCAACTTTCCTTTACAAAGGCATCAGCGGAAAGTGGAATCCGTTTGACCATATCTGGAATCACTCAAATTAAATTAATAAGTAAAATGATATCTCCCTATTTATCACAGGTTAAGTTGAATATTTTCCAGAGAAAGTACGATCTGAACAGACATGTGCGTGAACTGTCGAAAAAACATCAGCGGACACTTTCTATTGCTTGTCCAGTAAATTACTGGACGGAACAGGAAATTGAAATTTTAAAGAATGGTATAAGCAAGAAACTAAAGCCAGTCGAAGTACATAGACGATTGTTGGACGCAGGTTTTATGCGGACGTATTATGCTACATATTATAAGTACAAGTGCATTTCCGAATTATAGTGATCAGGACCCCGGGGACAAGAACCGCTGGCCAGGATGCGCTGTAGTACCGTTCACAATTACACGTCGTATAAGATGTTAAAGTTTTGACTATAGAAATAATAAAAAGGTAAACCGGAAGGAAAATATACACTTCCAGTTTACCATGAGCTTACTGTAATATTCTTGAGTCGAGATTACCGCAGGAGCTGGAGGACTCCCTGGGGCTGTTGGTTGGCCTGTGCTCTGCCGGCCCGCCGGCTTTCGCCGGCGCCTAGACTATATCTTCATCCCGCCTTTTCCGGCGGGAGCCGGGCGCTTCGGGCGCCTCCAGGCGCCCTACGGGCTTCATCACCGTACCGCTTGGCGGCCGCAGGTGGTATGCCCTAGTCGTTGAACCTTCCCCAGCCTTTCGGCACAGGGGCTCGGCTGCTGGTTGCCCAATCCTCCCGGCTTTTCGACCATCGCGCCTGCCGTTTCCGGCTTCGCTGTCGGGCGGGAGGCTCTCAGGGTTTCCCAGCAATTCACCCGGTGATCCTCCCGGAAGTTACCCTCCGGGACGCCTGTGGTTCCGGCCTTAGGCGGCCAGAACTTCAAGCATGGCCTGGGCGGCCTGTTGCAGGATGCTCATCTTAGTGTACTGCATCATTTCCTTGGCCATGTCAACGTCTCTAACACGGGATTCTGCCGCAGTAAGATTTTCTGCGGATGTCCCCAGATTATTAATGGTATGTTCTAAACGGTTTTGGTAAGCGCCAAGCTTAGCCCGTTCTGCGGATACCAACTCAATTGCATCATTAATTGTAGTTATAGCTGCATCTGCACCACTTTGGGTTAGAACTCCTCCAGATGTAGCGCTATCAACGCCACTAACCTTCAGGGTATTTACACTTGTTGTTATGCTGCCGCTGGAACTAGTTCCTATATGAGAAGAATCCATAGAGTTAATTGTAAGGGTAATATTTTGGGCTTCGTTAGCACCAATATGGAAAGTGAAAGATTGCCCACTACCGGTAAAAGTTCCGCTTGCATTTGTTTTACCTAGTAAATTTTGGGTGTTAAATTCAGTATTTTTTGCGACGCGATCGATTTCATCAATTAGTTCATTAACTTCTTTTTGGATCTCTCTTCTATCTGTTATAGTGTTTGAATCGTTCGCAGCTTGGACTGCTAATTCACGCATACGCTGCAAAATACTATGTGTTTCGTTCAAAGCACCTTCTGCTGTCTGAATTAGAGAGATTCCATCCTGAGCATTTCTTGACGCTTGTTCCAATCCCCTAATCTGGCCGCGCATTTTCTCAGAAATGGCAAGTCCCGCTGCATCGTCTCCGGCACGGTTAATACGTAAACCCGAAGATAGTTTTTCTAATGATTTTTGGCTCATAATATTGTTGTTACTCAACTGACGATAGGTATTCAGCGCCGCAATATTATGGTTGATAATCATCTAATCATTCCTCCTTGAATCTTAAATTTGCATCCCTGCAAAGTATATATCCCGGGTGGCCACCCTTTTAGGGCCTCATAAAAAGTACCCTATTATATTTTTCGGCACGGGGGTCGGGTATCTTAAGGGTTTTCTGCCGCTGTTAGAAAAAATTTTTCAACATGTCCGCTATGTTCCGGTCACTGGCGACGGCGGTTGTGTTCTCTTCTTTGACGGCCTGGTAGAGCTCGCTGCGCAGGATGTTGACCTCTTTGGGAGCTTCGATGCCGATTTTGACGGCGTCTTCCCTTATTTCCAGGACGGTTATTTTTATATCGTCCCCCAGTATGATGCCCTGGTTTTTTTTGCGGGTGAGAACCAGCATTACACTCACTCCCCGCCGGAAACTTTTTCTTTTGGTTTGGGAGCCGGCTTTTGGTCCGGGAAAAGCCGGTGCTTGGTAGTATAAGGGGAGTTGTTCAAAATAACCTGCCGGGCCTGATTCAGCCGGGTGTTGATAATAATGGGAGCCACCAGGTTGGCGGTGGTGGCGGCGGGGTTGTCCCGGGGCACGGTTATGGTAGTGAGCACCAGGGCTTCGGCGGGGTCCCGGATGTCCAGTTCTTCTATGTACTGGTCGGGCACGTTGCAGGTATAGCCCCGGAAATATTTAAACGGGTCGATGACCAAAAGGGCTACGGCGGGCTCTTCCACTGCCTGCAGCCACTGCATGTTTTCCGTTCCCTCCACGGGCAATATGCAAAAGCGCCGCAGGTTTTCAAAGCCGGGGATGCCCCGGGGAAAGTTTATAATTTGCTTTTCGTCTATTTCCAGAACCCCGAAGCGGGTGGTTTTTACTTTCATGTCCTTATCCCTTTCTATCAAACTTGGATAGTAAATTTTTAGGTGACCCGTTTTTAAGGTCACCTAAAGAGAAGAAATATTCTATTCTACACATATACGTCCACATACCGGCCTAATTGTTCCGCCGGTTCTTCCTGTTCATTTTGTTGGGACATTTGCTGTCGGGGTGCGCTGTGATTATCCACGGCACGGTCTTTTTGGGGTTTTTCCGGCGGTCGGTTCAGTACCGGTTCCCGCGCCCTGTCCTGTCCTTCGACCTGGTTGGCCGGTATGGCTTCTTCGTGGCCGGGTTTGTTCCGGGCTGAATCCACCTGGCGGACTTTAACAGCCTTTTCGGTTATCTGTGACTGCAGCCCGCCGGCGCCAATTTTCACTGGGTTCACCCCCGAGGAAAATATTTCTTTAATTAATTTTACTTTATTTTAGAAAATCAAGCAAGGTAACCTGCAGAATTTGCGCGCCCGCCGCCAGGGAGGACTGGTAGGTGAGCTGCTGCTGGGCCAGGTCGATGGATACCCTGGCCAGATCTACGTCCTCCAGGTTGCTCATTACCTGGGTGAGACGGAGTTCCTGGTCCTGCAACTGGTCCTGCACCGATTCAAAGTGGTTGGTGCGGGCGCCCACCTGCACCCGGAAACTCAGCAGGTGGTCAACCTGATCGTCAATTTCGTTGATGGATTGTTCAAGGCTTGCAACATCACCGTTTTTAAGTCGATTTTTAAAATCTATCAGTGTATCAAATATTCCACCGGAAACGATGTTGGTGGCATTGTCATAGAATCCGAACAAGCCCGGATCACTACTGTCGCCCACCGAAGGGACATCTATGGCATAGTTGGCCTGATCCAAAATTTCCCGGTAAACCCGCTCGAGATTACCCTGGTAGGTAATTGTATCATTCACCCGTTTAAACGGCGGCCGGTTGTTGTCCGTACCGGCAAAAATATATTTGCCGCCCATTGTGGTGTTGGCGATGTCTACAAGTTCATCAATCATTTTATCAATTTGTTCCCCGATGGCGGCCATGTCATTATTGTTTAACGTGCCGTTGGTCGCCTGAATGGCGTAAGTTTGGGCTTTTTTCAAGAGGTCGCCCGCCGTACCCAGGGCGGTGTCAGCCCCCTCCAGGTAGCTGAGGCCGTCCTGGATATTGCGCATGTATTGCTTATTCATTTCCATGCTGGATTTTACGTCCAGCAGTTGGCTGAGTGCGGTGGGGTCGTCACTGAGCCTGATGATTTTTTTGCTGGTGGACATCATTTCCTGGGTGCGGGCCAGTTTTTGCATTCCTTCCTGAATATAGTTCCGGGTGTGCCGGGCTATCATTCCGTTGGTTACACGCATCATCTTTCCCCCTCAACGGGCGTTAATTTTAAAATCATATTTTACCCTGTCCGGTTGATCAGGTGGTCAAGTAATTCGTCCAGCGTTGTCATTACCCTGGCTGAAGCCTGGTAACCAT
Source organism: Desulfoscipio geothermicus DSM 3669 (assembly GCF_900115975.1). Classification (GTDB taxonomy): domain Bacteria; phylum Bacillota; class Desulfotomaculia; order Desulfotomaculales; family Desulfallaceae; genus Desulfoscipio; species Desulfoscipio geothermicus. Next base: position 68,195 of record NZ_FOYM01000002.1, on the reverse strand, counting down.
GCTGGAATTGGATCAAAAGGGAAAGTTCTTCGTCCAGGTTGACACCGGAAGCGGATTCCCTCAAAGACAAAATTTGCTCATTGATGGCCTGCTGATTTTCAGACATGTCCGATGCGCTGCCGGAACGGGCGCCTATATCGGCCAACAGGCCGTTGAAATATTCGCTATATGTCGCGCCGCTCAAGTCTGAAGTGGTAACTTTCACGTCATCACCAAGATCTACGATGCTTCCGTCCATGCTTATGTTGTACAACCTGGCCACGTATATGGCTTTAGTGCCGTCTATATTGGTGGCAGGGTTATTCATAACATTACTGGTTACCATGAAATCGCCTTTTTTCAGCTCGCCCGTAAAAAACTCGGGATTAAGAATTTGATTAAGTGTATATCTTAAAGCACCAGCCAAGTTGTCAAGCTGCTCCTGGTAACCTGCTATCCTGGTGCGGATTTCCTCCAGGCCGGCCAGGCTTCCCGACAAAGAATCGGCAAGAGAAATACTGGGAAGAGTAGTATTAGTGGAGTCTTTTATGGTAAGATTTACTTCATCGGTAAGATTTACTTCATCGTCGGTGCCGCTTACATATTCAAGGTCTACAGTAATACCTGCCGCTCTGACATCCACGCCGTAAAAGGTGAAATTGATTTCCCCCGTGGGTTTACCCCCGTTTGTAAGGTGCGTTGCGCTTACCGGTCCGTATTGAGCCAATTGATCCAGGAGCAGGTCGCGTTTGTCCAGCAGATCGTTGGGCTGGTTGCCGTGAGCATAAACTTTCTTGATGGCTTCCGTTACGTCCCTGATCTGCTTGAGAATATCGTTAACCGCATTGACCTGATCACGCATTTGGCCGCCGCTCAAAACCAGGTTTCCCGTTCCGTCATCCTTTATTTCAGCCACGCTTTCGCTGATATTGCTCAACTGTGTATAAGTCTCTCGCATCAGGGTAGCCAACTCGTCACCTACTTCCGCCACGGTCGCCTTAACCCCGGGATCCTGGGGATTGTTGTTCAGGTCGTGCCAGGTGCTGAAAAACTTGGTCAGTGTATCCCCTATACCGGTAGCGCCCGGCTCCGGAAAGACGGATTCGATGCGGGCGAAAATATCTTCCTGGGCTTGCCAATAATGTAGTGATGAAGCGCTGTCACGCACTTGGACGTCCAGGTAATCATTGCGAATGCGTCTAATCTGGTTTACTTCCACACCGGTGCCCAGTTGGCCGGCAGTCAGGTTGCTGTGCAGGGTGGGAACGGTATACGGCTGGCTGGCCGATAATACGGCCTGCTGGCGGGAGTAACCCTCAGTGTTGGCGTTGGCTATGTTGTGCCCGGTGGTTTCCAGGGACCGCTGGTGGGTCTGGAGCGCCCGCCGGGTGGTTTCGATGCCTAAAAATGTATTGGGCATGTTTATGACCCCTTAAACGGATTTATTAAAAGTGGATGCCGGGTGACCGGTGTCCTGCACCCGGCCGTTGTTGCCGTAAGTTGCCCCGCCTGGTTTGCGGAACACGTTCAGCAGCGCGCCGTTCAAGCGCAGGGCGTTGCGGGTGAGCAGGCTGTTTAATTTGACCAGTTGCTGCAATTCTTCCAGGCGATGGCGCATTTCCCGGCGTAATGACAGCAACCGGAATAACAAATCCCCCGGAGCTTTGGCTGCAATACTTTGCAATGTAGCACCGGAAGCCAGCCCCAGGGCATCTTCCAGCCGGCCCTGGATTTGTTCCCGTTGCTGTTCCAGTTGCTGCATTTGGGTGCTGAATTTGTAAATATCGGCTATAATCCGGTTTAATGCATCAATATCGTTTTGACGCAGGGCGATGTTTTGTGTCCTGGTTGCCTCCATAAGTTGCCCGGTCAAATCGTGCTGCTGCCGGAGCACTTTCTCCAGTTTGACCCAGTTGGTTTCCATGTATTATGCTCCTTAATCTAAATCCTGACATCCAGGTTTTTCTCCCGGATTATGCCTTCGGCGATTTTTCCCGCGTCGGGTTTATAAGTGCCGTTTTTAATGTGGGTTTTGAGAGCTTCCACCCGGTCCTGCCGGACTTCGGGCATTTCCCGCAGCCTGGCCCGGTAGGTTTGTAGTTCCCGGCCCAGAGATGATATTTCGGCTCGGTCCTGCCCGGGTGCGGGTTTACTCTTTTGTAAGGGTTTGTTTTTATCGTTCTGGTTTTTGTAGGCGTCTATAACGCCCGGCCCCGGTTGGGTGATTTTCATCAGCTTTCACCCCTTGGCTTTAATTAAGCATTATTTATATGTTCGGCAACTACGGTCCTGAACTTTACACCACCCGCACAATTTCCCCGGCGATTTTTTGCAGGGGTAGTATCTTGGCCGCCGCGCCCAGTTCGGCGGCGGCCCTGGGCATGCCGTACACCACGCAGGTGCTTTCGTCCTGGGCAATGGTATAGCCGCCGCGCTGCTTGATAGCCAGCATGCCCCGGGCGCCGTCCCGGCCCATGCCGGTGAGCAACACGCCCATGGCCCGGCTGCCCGCCACTTCCGCCGCCGAGTTCATCACCACATCCACCGAGGGGCGAAACCCCCCGGGCGGTACGGGCTTGCTGCCTTTGTCCAGGGCCACGCTGAGCCGGCCGGCATATTTGCGGAAGGTCAGGTCGTAACCCGCCGGGGCCACCAGCACCTGCCCCGGCAGCACCCGGTCGCCATGCTCGGCGTGTTTTACCTCCAGCCGGCACTTGCGGTTCAAATGCTCGGCCATGGGGCCGCTGAACCCCACCGGGATATGCTGCACCACCACCACACCGCAGGACAAATCGCCGGGCAGCGCGGGCAGCAGCGCCTGCAGCGCCGCCGGGCCGCCGGTGGAGGAACCGATCACCAGCAGTTCGGTTTGACCGGGGGTGGGCCGGACCGTTGGTATGGGTGCCGGTTTTTCTCCGGCGGCTGGCCCCGGTAAAGGTGCTCCGGCCGGGCGGGGCCTGGCGGGCGCGGGCGCCGGGGTGGGCCGCCGTTGCTCCACCGGTGCCGCCGGGCATCTTTTCAGTGACGCCCGCCTGGCGACCCTGATTTTGCGGGACAGTTCCGCCGCCAGCTTTTCCGCTTCGCCGGCTTTCTGCGGCTTGGGTACAAAGTCCACCGCGCCCGCCGCCAGTGCTTCCATGGTTACCCTGGCGCCTTCGGTGGTATGGGCGCTGAGCATGATCACCGGCACCGGGCATTCCCGCATCAGCCGGGACACGACGGTCACCCCGTTCATCCCGGGCATTTCTACGTCCATGGTTACTACGTCGGGTCGCAGCTTGGTTATTTTTTTTATGGCCTCCTCGCCGTCGGAAGCGGTGTCGATGACCTTGATATCGGCTTGCACTTCCAGAAGACGGGTGATGACCCGGCGCATCAGCGCCGAGTCATCCACCACCAGCACCTTAATTGGCTGCAGCATATGTTAAGGCCTCCTCGGAACCGGCGCTGCGCACCAGGCCCCGTACGTCAACTATCAACGATACCTTGCCGTCCCCCAGGATGGCCGCGCCGGCCAGACCTTCCACCTGGCCCAGGTAGGAGCCCAGGGACTTGATAACGATTTCCTGTTCACCGATCAGTTTATCCACCACCACGCCCAGCTTGCGGTCACCGGAGCCGACAATGACCACGTATATTTGGGCGTTATTATTATCATTATTATCAGACTGGGAGCCGAATATATCTCCCAGGCGTTTCAGCGGGTGAACCTGGCCGCGCACCACGATCACTTCGGAATGCCTGATGTTTTTCACTTCAGCGCGGCCCACATTGAGAGTTTCCACCACGTAGGTAAGCGGGAAAGCGTAGGTACGACCGCCTTGTTCCACCATCAGCGCGCGGATAATGGCCAGGGTCAAGGGCAGCTTGATGGAAAACCGGGTGCCCTGCCCGTGGCTGGTGGAGTAATCCACGGTACCATTGATGTTTTCTATCTGGGTGCGCACGATGTCCATGCCCACGCCCCGCCCGGAAATATCACTGATATGGTCCTCCTCAATGGTGGAAAAACCCGGCGCAAAGATCAGGTCCTGGGCTTCCCGGTCGCTCATCCGCTCGTACTGTTCCCGGGTAATCAGCCCGCGCTGCAGGGCTTTGTTTTTTAGTTTGTTCACATCTATGCCCCGCCCGTCGTCTTCCACGGTGATGACGATATGGCTTTCCACGTAGGAGGCTTTCAGCTGCAGCAGGCCCTTGGCGGGCTTACCCAGGCGCTGCCGCTCCTGCGGGTCTTCAATGCCGTGGTCGATGGCGTTGCGCAGCAGGTGAATCAACGGGTCGCCGATCACCTCGATGACGTTGCGGTCCAGTTCGGTTTCCTTACCTTCAATGATAAATTCCACTTCCTTACCCAACTTGTGGGCGATATCCCGCACCATCCGGGGGAACCGGTTAAATACCTGGGCCACCGGCAGCATGCGGGCCTTCATTATCTCGTCCTGCAGGTCAGTGGTCACCTGGCCCAGGTGGCTGGATATCTCCAATATATCCTCCGCCAGATCATCGGACCCGTACCTGCTTTCAAAAACATCCACAAAACGGTCCAACCTGGTCCGGTCGATGACCAGTTCGCCCACCAGGTTCATCAGGGTGTCCAGCTTTTCCACGTCCACCCGCACGGTTTTAATGGTTTTCTTTTCCTGCTTTACGGCTTTGCCGGCATCAGTGCCGGTGACATTATCAGACCCGGTTGCGGGGGCTTTCTGGGTCGGGGTCGGGTTTTCCGGTGAGGGTTGCGGATTTTCCCCGGTCTGCGCATCCTGGGGTGCACCGGTGCCGGATTCAATTTGCTTGATATGTACCGCCTTGATTTCCGCCACCGAAAGGGCCAGGTTTTTTATTTGATCAATATCGGACTGGCTGACTAGTATCATGGCTATATTATTGTTGAAGCGCCCGCTCTGGATATCCTCGGCCGGCGGGTTGGTTTTAATTATTTCTCCGGTTTGTTCCAAGGTTTCAAAAAGTAAAAAAGCGCGCACTTCTTTCATCTGGCAGTCGTCTTCAAAGACGACTTGCAGACCGTAGGCGCTATACCCGCGCATTTCGGCTTCCCTAATTACGTCATCCACCGCGTCGTCCATGCCCAGATCCAAAAGCGGTTGTGCCTTTTCGGCGGCGGGCTGCGTTATTGGCGGGGGAGCAGGAGCCTGCTCTTGTTTATCCGCACATGTTTTCACTTTCAGGGAAACACCGTCTTTGACTTGTTTAATTTTTTGTAAAACAGGCCCGATGTTGACGTTGTTGGTGGTGCCGGATACAACTTCCTCTTTTAATTCCGTCAATGTATCCATGGCTTCAAAAAGTACATTCACCAGATCACCGGTTATTTCCAGCCGGTCATGGCGTATTTCGTCAAACAGACTTTCTATCTCATGGGTTAATTCCGTCATCTTATCATAACCCATAACCGCGGATGAACCTTTGATGGTATGGGCGGCCCGAAAAATTTCCTGGATTACCTCGGGCGTGGACTGCTGCTGCTCCAGCAGCAATATGTTGTCGTTGATAATCTGCATCTTTTCTTCCAGTTCTTCCTGGAAAATAGCAATTTCCGCGTCGGTAAACACGGTTTCTCACCTCCCATGTTTGCTGCTTTAAGCCGGTTGTTCCATATCTTTTAATAATTGCATTTCCCGTTCGGGCAGGAGTTTGTTAACGTCCATTAACACAATCAGGTTTTCCCCGTCCAGAATGATCCCTTTCAGGTAATACTGGTCTATGCTTATTTCGGGCGGAGCGGGTTTGATCATGTCCGGGACAACCTTGCGTACTTCGGAAACGGCGTCCACAATCAGGCCGAATTTGTTTTGACCCGTTTCCACTACAATCACCCGGTTGCTGTCGTTCCGTTCACCTACCCGGGTGTTGAACAGTACGTGCAGGTTAATAGCCGGTACGACCTGCCCCCGTATGTTGATGACTCCCTCCACGTATGCGGGGGCCTGGGGAATGGGGGTGATTTTTTCCAGCCGGATGATTTCCGATACGGAAACTATATCAATACCGAAATCTTGGTTGGATATGGAGAATACAGCTATTTGCATGTCGTTTTTCTCGACGGACAAGTGCAACGCCTCCTTAAAATTTCTTTATGTGAATTGTACGGCTATTCTTCTTCCGCAGCTTCTTCTTCCCTTTTCTCGCGGGTGGACGGATTTAGGTAAGCCACCAGCCTTTCCCTGATCAAGATGGGATTGTACCCCGCCTGTAAAGAAATAATGCCTTCCATCATTAACTGCTTTAACAAAATTTCCTTGTTGCTGATGTTGGCCAGTTTAGCAGCCAGGGGGAACCAGAGCAAGTTGGCGCTGCCCACGCCATACAGGGTGGCCATGAAGGCCACGGCGATGGCTGGACCTAGGCTGTCCGGGTCGCTCATGTTGCCTAACACATGCACCAGGCCCATAACAGTGCCGATAATGCCCATGGTGGGCGCGTACCCGCCCGCCACTTCGAATATGTTACTGCCGATGCTGTGCCGTTCCTCAATGGTATATATCTCCACTTCCAGGATGTTTTTCACCAGGTCCGGGTCAGTGCCGTCTATTACCAATTGCAATCCTTTTCTCAAGTAGGGGTCTTCAATTTCCGGGATGCGGTTTTCCAGAAAAAGCAGTCCTTCGCGGCGGGCCTCCTCTGCCATGGCGACGATATTGTCAATGGTTTTGGCGGGGTCATAGGGTTTGTTGAATATGGCCAATTTGATCAACTGCGGCACTGCCTTGAAATCCCCCGGGGTAAAACTGAACAGGGTGGCCCCCATGGTACCGCCGAATACAATCAGGGCGGCGCTGGGTTGCAACAGCGCGCCTGCATGACCGCCCTCCCACAGGAATCCGGCGAGTAACGAGCCCACGCCTAGAATAAATCCAATAATAGTTGCCAGGTCCATACTATACCTTCCTTTGCATTTTGTCAGTAGCTTGAAGATTTAATTGATTATTTATTCTTCTTTGATACTGTTATTCCGTGTCGTCAATATAGGCAGCGTTTCCGGTTCTATTTCGGCAAATTTGCTCCGCAGAATCACCAGATCCACCCGGCGGTTTAATTGCCGGTTTTCCGGGCTGGTGTTGGGCACGCGGGGCCTGTATTCCCCGTAAGCGGTGGCGGATAACTTCTGGGGTGCAAAACCGTGTTCCCGGATTAATTCCTGCACCACGTTGGTGGCCCTGGCCGCCGACAGTTCCCAGTTGGAGGGAAACCGGGCGTTATTGATGGGCAGATTGTCCGTATGGCCCTCAACGCGAATGTAATTAGGAGTATCTGCCAGGATCGGCGCCACTTTGTCCAATATCTCCCGGGCCCGGGGGGTCAGCCGGGCCGAGCCCAGCTCAAACAGCACATTGTCCTGGAAACTCAGTACAATGCCCCTTTCTTCCGTGGTCACAGAAACCCGGGTGGCCAGGCCGTTTTCCTGAATGTAATTCTCCAGTTTCTTTTTTAAATTGTCCAGTTGGGCTTTTTCCACGATATCCTGCACCTGTTCCGGCGGAGTGCCGGTAATAACCTGCGGGCCCGGGCTATCCAGGACCATGCCCCCCGCGCCGAAAACCGCGGCCAACGATTCGGCCAGGGTTTCGAATTTGGCCGCATCTATTTTACTCAATGTATACATGACAATAAAAAAAATCAGTAACAGGGTGATCATATCGGCATAGGTGATCAGCCAGCGTTCCTTGTTGCCTTCACTTTCTTTTTTATGTCTGCGTCTGTTGACCAATGAGTTACCTCCAAGCGCAGCGGGAATATTTTAACAACGGCTGCGCCATAATTTTACTATATTAGATAATATATTAGCAATTATCTAAATGGTCAATGCAAAATAATATCTCCATGTTCATTAATGCGCGCCAGCACCATGTTATGGTTCTCGCGCACCGGGTAAACACGGGTGCCGATCTGTAATATCGTACCGTTATACACCCGTTTAGCCTTGATAATGCTGCCCTCATCTGTGCGCACCAGCGTTTTTACCCCCATTGGGGCGCCGATTTCACCCGCCTGGACATTCCCCCGGGCAATCAGTTCCCCGCCCCGGAACACGCCCTTGATATTGATGGTACCCAGGGCCGTTAAAATCGAATTAAAAGCGCCCTGTCCATTGATAGTAATGTCACCGGTAGCTTCAATTTCCGAATTCCAGATACTGTTAGCAATAATATTGGCCGGAGAGTCGGTAACAGCATCAAAATATTTTATCGCTTCGGAGATGCTTTCCTGCACGCCGTGCAAGCTTTTTGTCTTTAGCGCATTGATGCCAATGATTGCGGTTATGGCCTGCAAGGCATTTGTCAATTCCGCCGGCGACTGTTGTTCTCTTTTTTGTACATGTTCAGATAGTTCCTGCACCTGCTTGCCCAAAAGGGGAAATTTTTTATCCAGCAGCGTCATGATTATCTGGCCGTATTGCACGTTTTTATTATCTTTGCATAGCCTGCCCATTATTTGCCGGGCCATCACATCCAGTTCATCAACTGTTTTTTTCATCCGGGTTAATTGTTGTTTAATCTTGTTTTGATAAACCGCTTCTCCGCCGACTGTAACCTTGCTGGCAGTAACCACTTTCACCACTTCCAGGTTGCCGCTGACGTTTACGGTGGCCCGGGAAATAAATCCGAACACTTTCAGGTTGCCGGATATATCGACAATCATATTTTCCATGACGTTGCCACTGACCGTAACATCGCCGGTAAAGCGCAGGTTGCCGGATTTAATGTCCACGTCGCCGTCGTGCTGGTAAACCGCATCCACGCCCACAACCACATGTTTGCCCCGTTTTTGTACCCAGGGGCGACCGTTGGTGGTGCTGGTCACCGCTCGGCCGTCTTTGGAAAGCGCCGCCCCCTTACCGGCCCGCAGGTCCAATTCCAGCACCTTCCGGCACGGGATGGCCTCGCCGGTTACCGCGACGCCGTCTTCCCCTTTTTCCGCCGGGTGATAGACGGCCAGAACGGAGTTGGCATTAACCGAGGGAACATTGAAAATTTCCCTGAAGTCGATATTTTTTGCATCCTCAGCACTTTGGTGCGCCTTTTGAGAGGTGAAAAGATACTGCACATAGCCGTCTTTACCGTCCCTGGCCGGTTTACCGTTAGCAATCACGTAAGTGCCGGGGCGGGGGTTTTTAATCAGTTCATCCAGTATTTTTTGGTCAATGCCGTACTTGATTCCTTTTTCCTGCAATAATTTTTCCCAAAAATCCCTTTCCGGAACCTCAGCTGTTTCCTCGGTACGCACGGTAACAAAAGCCTTCAGCTTATCCCCCGTAATGACCAGCGTGATTCCGTTTCTGGCCGTGTTCAATAAATCACCCCATCAATGTAGGTTTATGTTGGTTTAGTTAAATTTTCTGCAACAACTGTTAAAATCCTGCAAATTTTACTTTTCAGTTGCACTTTGCCAGTTTTCAATCCTTTGTTAACGTATTTTTAACATAGGTTAAATTTCTGTAAAACAAGACATCCGTAGTGCAATTTATTGTAAAATAAAAATTGTAAAATATGTATCAGGGGAGGGGTCGCAAATGCTCAGGTGGATTGAGTACCTGGACAAAACGGGAGCAATAAGCGACATTTTTACCAAGCACGAGTTTAAAGAGCAGGTCGTAGCCAACTGCCGTCCTGTTCAGGTGCAGTTAAGTTTTCCGACGATCGGCGACAGGGATGAAATTTTACAGTTTATTGACCAGTTAAAAGTCGTGCGGGAGAATGTTGCCCTGGAATTGCGCAACCAGGTGGAACTATCGGTATTGCTGGCCGCCCTATATAAAAGTATCGGCGATACCGCCACCGGACTTGAGGAACTGGAAAATGCGCTGGACTATTTGAATATTTTAATTGTCACCAAAAAGAGAAGCCTGAACCGTTTATCAAACATGCAATCAATGACCCCGGGCGGCGTGCCGGAGTTTGGCGAAAGAATCTCGGCATTGCTTAAAGAAAAAAAAGTACTGGAAGATAAAATTCAGGGTATCAATCATACCATCGGCAAGTGGAAAAACGCCTGTTAAGATAAAATTCAATACTGATAAACGGCGGCTCGGCACCGGGCCGTGTTTGTTTTTTAATAATACCTTGACCTGATGATCATGATCAGCAGCCAAAACCCCAGCAGGCCGGATAAAATGAACCCCACTTCCGCCAGGGGAACTCCCCAGAAACTAATCCGTTCCCTGATCAGCCACGAAGAACTGATGACCATGGCCCCCACTATAATGCTGTAAACCAACCGGTTTACCATGGTGTTAATTTTAAATAAAGCCCTGGCCAGGTCCGGGTTTTCGGTTTTTACTTTGATTTCCCCCCGGTCCAACAATTCAATGATCTGGTTCAACTGCCCCGGCAGCCGGCTGATGAGAAAATGGTAGTCATATAGATTATCCCATAAAAACTTTTTTATGTTGCGCACGCTGAACCGGTGCCGTAAGAGCCTGGTTCCCAGCGGCTCCAGCACTTTTACGATGCTGATGTCGGGATCCAGCCGGGTGGCGATCCCCTCGGTGACCATCAATGTTTTGATGAGCAGGGTAAATTCCATGGGCACCCGAATCCGGTGCCGGTAGGCCAGTTGCATAATATCCCTCAACGATTCCGCCGCGCTGACCTCCCGGAGGGGGATTTCGTAATATTTTTCCCGCAAGCGTTCTATATCCCGGCGTAACTGGTACATGTTGACATGCGGAGGCAGCACCCCCAGGCTCATCACCGCCCGCAAAATTTCACCGGAGTTTTTATTGATCAGGCCGAATACCAGCCGGGTAATTTTATCGCGCAGTTCTTGCTCCAAGTAACCCATAATGCCGTAGTCCAGAAAAGCCAACCGGCCGTCGGCCAGCACCACCAGGTTACCGGGATGGGGGTCGGCATGAAAAAAACCGTCCACAAGGATTTGCTTTATTATGGCCTCGACTAATTTGCGCGCGATTTCGGCCGGGTCGTGGCCCGCGTCAATTAATTCTTGCCTGTTAATTAATTTTTGCCCGGCCACAAATTCCAGGGTAAGCACTTTTTTGGTGGTATAATCCCAGTATACGGCGGGGATATGAATGCCCTGGTCGGCGGCAAAATTCCGGGCCAGGGTATCGGCGTGGCGGGCCTCCAGAACAAAGTCCAGTTCATCCCGGAGCATATGGTCAAATTCCTCTACCATGGCGGTAAATTTATATATTTCACCCCATGCGCTATGTCTTTCCGCCAGGCCGGCCAGGTCGTACAGTATTTCCATGTCAGTCTCCATATTGGCCCGGATGCCCGGGCGCTGCACCTTTACGGCCACCCGGCGGCCGCCGGCCAGCGTGGCTTCATGCACCTGGCCGATGGAGGCGGCGGCCAGCGGCACGGGATTGATGTTGCTGAATATATTGCTCAGCGGTTGGCCCAGTTCCAGTTCCAGCCGCGCCTGGATTTGGTCAAACGGCACCGGGGGCACGTCGTCTTGCAGTTTTTCCAATTCGTCTATATACGCGGGGGCAAAAATATCGGACCGGGTGGACAGCACCTGGCCCAGCTTGATAAAAGTGGGACCCAGTTCCTCCAACACCAGGCGCAGGCGCGCCGCTCTGGTTTCCCGGGGTACGTCCGCCTTTTCGGGCGCGGAGATGCGCCCCGGCGGGATGAACTCAGCCAGACCCAGGGTGTCGAACAGGTAGCCGAAACCGTGCTTGGCCAGCACGTTGGCTATTTCCCGGTAACGGCGAAAGTGCTTGTACCGCTTGTGCAGTTGCAGGCGCAACCCCAATCACCCCCAGTTTATAGAATGCCATTATTTGCCCCGGTTTAAAAACGAGTTGGTAAGTATTATTGTTATAAGGAATGCGGTATATGACAAATTTAAAGGTTAGCGGAGCCATGGGGACGGTTCGAGCGTCCCCGAAGCGCAGCGAAGGACCGAAGGGAAGACGATGGAACCGTCCCCGTGTAATGAAAATAGATTTAGAAAGGATGAGGTTGATTTGTACATAAAATTAATCCCGGTTGCCGCTTCGTGCGATGTAACAGACTTGGCCGGAACCACGGCAGTGGTTTTTGACGTGCTGCGGGCCACCAGCACAATTGTAACCGCGTTGGCTTCCGGGTTTCGCCTGGTGTATCCGGTGGCGGAGGCGGATGAAGCCCGGGCGCTGGCCGAAGCCCGCGGCTTTTTGCTGGCCGGTGAACGGGGCGGGGAAAAAATTGCAGGTTTTCCCCACGGCAATTCGCCGCTGGAATTTTCCGCAGGGCCCGCCGCCGGCAGCGATGCGCTGGTGCTCACCACTTCCAACGGGACCGGGGCGATACGCAAGGCCGCCGCGGCCGCCTGCGTGCTGACCGGTTCGCTGCTGAACGCCCGGGCGGTTGCCGCGGCGGTCTTGCGGGAGGGCCGGGACGTGCAGCTGGTTTGTGCCGGCACGGCGGGGGAATTTTCATTGGAAGACGCGCTGGGTGCGGGATTTGTGCTGGTGGAAATGGAGCAGGCCGCCGGCGGTCTACCGGAGATGGACGACCTGGCCATGGCGGCCTACGACCTGGCAAGATTTTATAGCCGAGACCCGCTTGCCGGCCTGCGGGCGGGACGGCACGGGCAAAAGCTGCTGCGCCTGGGCCGCGAGGCGGATTTACGCTGGTGCGCCCGGCTGAACCGGTTCGACCTAGCCCCGGTATTCACCGGCGACTGCCTAATGGTGCCGGGTGTTGAAAGTTGAATTGTTGAAAGTTGCTTAAATTCGCTCAATATTTCTTCCAGTAGGGAATTGTTTTTCAAAAAGTCCGCGAAGGAAAGATTGACAAACCTGATATTGGGGGTCAGGGCCCGGTAATTATATTTTAATTGCTCTTTTTTGCTGTTATTTACCACGATTATTTCCTGCCCTGCGGTAAGGCTTTTTTTGAACAGCGCCTTGAAGTGCACGTCAGCGTCGGGGAAAGAATACCCGACAAAGACAATTTTCCGACAGGCCCTGATTTCCCGCAGCGCCTCATTTAAAATTTGTGAAATGACGGGGTGCGATATTTTTTTAATATGTGAGGGCGGAATGATCAGGGTTTCAAATTCCGACGCGTCAATTGGGCAGCGGTGTTTACCGGCATCAGCGTCAGGTTTGTCAAACCCGTCGCTGAACAAATCTATTTTGGTGTCCCAGGGCGTGAGCAGAATCTGGTTGCAGCAGTTGCAGTATTTCCAGTTCAGACTGCCGTGGCCTTTCATTATCTTGACCGGCGTCGGGCTGTCCCCTTTTGCGGGCGCTGCACTTTTTTCGGGGAACGCCCACCAGTTGGGGGCGCTGCCGTTGCCGGGTAAATCATAGTTCATGAGATGAATGCAGTAATTAATGTAACCGAGATTGGGGCGCACAGAGCCAAACGCTTCTTCCAGCAGCGTGTCGTAATTTAAGGTTAAGACGGCTATGTTCCGGTTGTATTTGCGGACGGCTTCCCAAAAGGAACGGTAGGTTTGCCCCTGTTTGTTTGATTTTGCGCTGATTACATAGTGAATCAGTTTTATCAGCCCTTCTTTTATGTAGCGGATCTTTCTGTTGGTGTACTTGGCGCTCAAGTGTTCATCCTGGCTGATAAAGTAGTCCAAAAAGCCGAAAACGGTTTCCAGGGTGGGGTAAATCCGGGCACCGGCGTTCCAGGCAAAATTATCCGCGATAAACTCCCTGACCGTCCGGCCCACGGGCGACACGGGAATATCCTGTAATTCGTCGGACATGATGATGGGAAGTATTTCCGCCTGCAGCGGCGCGCCGTCCGCGTAAGACGCCCCGGCGCCCAAAACAAAAACCACATTGGAATTTCCCATAAAAACACACCTGCAATTAAACCACCGGTATTGTAAGCCGGTGGGTTTAGAATAATGAGTTATTAAAATACTTACCAATTCAAATTCATTGTATGTAACCCCTGAAAACAAGAATAAAAAGGGGAGAGGCACCGTAAAAGGGGACTGGCTCCGATTCGTTTTGTAAATCGGTGCCTGTCCCCCTTTTACCATATTTTGCGTATACTTTAAAATAAAAAAAAGGCCGTCCTGTGCCTTCTTTACCGAACTAATATTGGGGTATCAAAATAAAATCCGGCACCTTTTACTGGTGCCGGAAACCCTTGATATTACTGGTGGGGCTAACTGGTTTCGAACCAGTGGCCTCTTGAATGTGAGTCAAGCGCTCTCCCGCTGAGCTATAGCCCCGTTTGTTGACAAAAATTATTATAACACAGACAGCCTGCCAATGCAACACCATATTGCGTAAATGTCTGAAGTATATTTTACCGATTTACGTACCAGCAGCAAGCAGAATTTGCTGGACAAATTATCCAAGCTGTGTGACCGGTTGGGATTCCGGGATATGATAGTGGACAAGGTCAGGGCTGCCGGGGGCAAGCCGTTCCTTACCGACGCCAACACCTTGTACGCAGGCTCCCGGGCCAACGCGGCGGATCACCTGGAAACCGCCGTCCAAAACGGGTTTGATTTCGCGGTGGTCAACGCGCCGCTGGTGATTGCCGACGGGCTTACCGGTAAAGATTATATTAACGTGCCCATCGAGGGCAAACACTTCAAGGAAGTCAAGATTGGCAGCGCGGCCTGCCATGCCAACGCCATTATATCCATCACCCATTTCAAGGGCCATGAATTGACCGGGTTTGGCGGGGTACTGAAAAACCTGGGCATGGGCCTGGGTTGCCGAAAATATACACTTGTTAAAGTATAGCGTGGCGACCGGTCTCTGGTGCCGGGTGTTAAATTGTTGCGATTTGACAAATCGCAACAATTCAACACCCGGCACCTTTGTTAGTTAGCCCGGCTGATCGCGGAGCCGTGGCGCCGTTTGACGGCCAACGCGGCAAAAGCCACTATCGCCGGCAGGGCCAGCAACGAGCAGCTGTAATACAGATACCGGGAGCCCATTTCGTCCATAACAAATCCTCCCAGCAGAGAGCCCGCTATGCCGGCCACGCCTCCCGCGAATGTGGAAAGCAGTCCCTGTCCGCTGGCGCGCAGTTCGGGCGGTACAATTTTACTTATATATGAGACCGCGGACATATAAAACAGCCCGAAGGACAGCCCGTGCAGCAGTTGAATCAAAATAACGGCATATGAATCGCCGGTGGTGGTGAATAAGAACCAGCGCAGGGAATAAATGGCCGCCGCCAGCGCCAGCAGGGCCAGTTCATTAAAGCGGGCGAACAACAATCCCGACAGGGCGAATACGGGCACTTCGCTGAGCGGGCCCACCGTCCAGGCCCAGCCCACTTCGGCCTCGGTGCCGCCCAGTTCGTGGATATAAATGCCCAGAAAAGCGTCGTTGGCCTTGTTGGTGGTACTGATCAGGGCGATAAACAACAAAAATGCCAGCACTTCCCGCCGGCCGACCAGCGCTCCGAGTTGCGCCGGGGTGGCCGGCCGGCCCGCCGGTGGGGCGTCGTGCGCCAGAAACGCCAGCAGCAGTGCCAGCAGCAGCAATCCCTGGTATATATAGTTGACTCGCTCAATGCCCACTGCGGCCAGCGTTGTGCCGGCCGCCAGCGCAGTCAGGGCAAAACCTAGAGAGCCCCACAGACGGTAGCTGCCGAAACTGCCACCCGCCTCCCTGATGGTGGCCAGCACCAGGCAGTCCAGCAGGGGAATGGGCGGCCAGGCAAAAGCATAAAAAAGGAACATCACCGGTATCAGCCAGTAAAAGGAATGCAATTGAAAGAGTACCAGGCTTAATAAAAAAGTTACACTGATCTGCAGAATAATTACCTTGCGGACGGTCTGCAGGCGGTCGCTCAGGTATCCCCAGGGTGACTGCACCAGCATGGATACAAAAGGCCCGATGGCCAGCAGGATGCCGATTTGTCCGGCGTCCAGCCCCCGGGATTGCAAAAGCAGGGGCAGAAAGGGCAGTAGGATTCCGATGGTTGAAAAATACAAAAAAACCAGTAGTTTTATTTTCCAGTACAATTTATTAACATCTCCCGGGTTTAGTCTTCGCCCTTAATGACCGCAGTAAGTCTATTCTCAGCATAACTTATTTTTTTAGCAGGCGCAAATAAAACTGTTCGCAGAATAGCGGTTTTAAAAGGGGACAGGCAACTTTTTCAAAAAGCGAAAAAGTAGCCTGTCCCCTTTTAAAACCATTATTTAACTAATACGTAAAGGTGAATGAATCCAGTACTACGCTGACCGGACGGGATTGCAGGAATTTATTTGGGACCCAGGATTCAAAGAAATACAGCGCTCCGTTGGAGGGATCCCAACCGTTTAACGCATCCCTGGCGGCCTGTCTCCCGGACTCGCTGGCCGGGTTGTTGATCCAGCCGTTCAGTACCGGCTCAAACTGGTACTTGCCGCCGGCGTCCACCTGGTAAACTACTCCCCGGATGGAGTCGGGAAACTGCCGGCTGACCACGCGATTTAAAACAACCGCGCCCACAGCCACCTGGGTTTTGTACGACTCGGAATCGGCCTCGGCGGTGATAATGCGGGCCAGCAGGTCAAAATCATACGAACTGATTCCCCCCCTGCTCACCGGTGTGTAACCGCTTGACCTTGGTGCTGGTATGTATAGAACTTGTCCCGGATAAATCAGGTCGCTTTTAAGTTGATTGATGTCACGAATATTAATATAATTAACACCGAATTTTTGGCCGATGATAAATAAAGTATCTCCCTTTTGCACGGTATATTTGGCAGGGATGGTCAATCGCTGACCCGGGTAAATTTCATCGGTCCACAGTTTGTTGGTGTAACGCAGGGCATACTGGCTGACATTGTACCATTTGCTGATCAGGTAAATGGTATCCCCTTTGTTGACGGTATGTACCTGCGCCATGGCAGCCGCGGGAAGTGCCAGTAATAATACAGCTACCAATAAAAAAAAGATAATTTTTGTTTTACAGCCTGTACTCATGTTGTCGATCAAACAATTCCCTCCTTGACCATAGATTGTCGGCTTTAATTATACAAGCCTGCCGCTTTTTGGCCAAGGATCAATATTTGGTAAAAAATCAATGCATTTTATTCTTCCGCTGCTTGTACATTTTTTCGTTGATATGGTCCACCAGAAACATCGTTGAAAAAACATGGAAAATACGGATGACAACACTTTCCATAGAGCCATCCATGGTACTGAGACGTTCATTAAACACCGGGCGAAAACCGAAACGCTTTTCCAGAGTTTGCATAAACGCTTCAATAATATCCTCCCGTAGCTCTTCACCGCCCACATCTGCCCAGGCCATGTAAGTGTTTTTTGTTTCCACCGGCGTGTGTTTTTTTACCTCTTCTACGAACCATTCCTTGAACTGCTCAAAGGAAGGTCGCTTCCGACTGAAACTTTCTTCCATTTTTAGTGCCTCCTTTTCCAAAAACGGTCTTCTGTACCCGTGCGGCACGGGCGTTGTTCTACAGCTTATTGTAACTCAATAAATGCCCTTTGGTAACAGTTATAGAAATAATAAGAAAAAAAGGGGACAGGCTCCGTAAAAGGGGCTTGTCCCCCTTTTACCGGAGCCTGTCCCCTTTTCCTTTAACCATTGATAAACCGTCGCATTAGCGAAGGGCCGTCCGGAATCATGAGTCCTGATGCAGTTGCCGTTTCTTCGTTATATGCTTGCACACTACTGTGGGCGCTGCCTTTGCCGCTGACGACAAAGGGCACCGGCTCGGCGGTGTGAGTACGGGTACTGAGCGGCGTGGGGTGGTCGGGAAGCACCATGACTTTGTAATCTGCAAATTCCGCCAGACCGTCCATTATCAGACCCAGCACATTGCGATCTATTTCCTCAATGGCTCTGACCTTGATATCGGTATCTCCCTGGTGCCCGGCCTCGTCGGGCGCCTCCACATGCAGGTATACGTAATCCGCCCCGTCCTGCAGTGCCTGCAGGGCAGCCTGTGCTTTACCCTTGAAGTTGGTGTGGATATTGCCGGTGGCGCCGGGCACCTTGATCACTTGCATCCCGGCGCAGATGCCGATGCCCATGATCAGGTCCACCGCCGATATTACGGCACCCTCCAGCCGGTACAAATCCTTGAACAGCGGCAGCGCGGGCCTTTTCCCCTGTCCCCACAGCCACACCGAATTGGCCGGGCGCAGACCTTTTTCCACCCGGGTAACGTTTACCGGGTGATTCCGCAGAATCGCATAACTCTGTTGCATAATTTCCAGCAACTCTGAGCTGCCGTCGCCCCGGGGCAGATATTCACCCACTATTTGCCCGGAAATGTCATGGGGCGGGGTCAGTGCGGTTTTTTCCGGCCCACCGCGCCAGACCATCAGATGGCGGTAGCTGATGCCCGGGTAAAAATGTTTATCACCGGTGCCAAGCTGCGATTCTATCACATTAATTAGTTCGCGGGCCTCTTCACTGGATATTTCCCCGGCGCTGTAATCGACCATTTGCTTGCGGGCATAATCCGGTTCACCGGAAAGCGTTACCAGGTTGCAGCGAAAGGCCACATCTACGTCAGTAAGGTCCACCCCCATACTCACCGCCTCCAGCGGCGAGCGGCCGGTGTAATACTTTTCCGGCGCGTAGCCCATCACGGACAGATTGGCCACGTCGCTGCCCGGCGCAAACCCCTCGGGCACGGTTTTAACCAGCCCCACTTCGCCCCGGGAGGCCAGCAGGTCCATATTGGGGGTATTGGCGTACTGCAGCGGCGTTTTATTCTCCAGTTCGGGACGGGGGTAGTCGGCCATCCCGTCACCGACGACTATTATATATTTCATCGCTAACCTCCGGTTTGCTTATCCGATATTTTCCAACTCAAATTTATTATGTAGTATCTGCACTGCTTTTTCGGCAAATTGGTTTTTAACTATGCAGGAGATCTTGATATCTGAAGTGGAGATCATATCTATATTGATATCTTCGTCGGCCAGTGCGCCGAACATCATGGCCGCCACGCCGGGGTTGCTGTTCATGCCGGCGCCGACCACCGAAACCATGGCCACGTCCCCGTCATGGGTGTAACCTTGCGCGCCCACCACCTTAATGATTTCCTCGATGGTTTCCAGGGATTTGCGCAGGTCATCCTGGGCTACGGTGAATGAAATATCGTTAATGCCGTCGCGCATGGAGCTTTGGACAATCATATCCACGCTGATATTGCGATCGGCCAGCATTTTGAAAATCAAATATGCAATGCCCGGCTGGTCGGGTACGCCGAATATGCCCAACTTGGCTACGTTCTTGGTGTAAGTTACGCCGGTAATAACCAGGTTCTTTTCCATTTCATTTTCCTCCTTTACAATCGTGCCCGGGTTATCATTGAAACTACACCGCACATGCAGCGGGATGCCGTATAGTTTGGCGCATTCCACTGCCCGGGGATGCAGCACCGCGGCCCCCAGGTGGGCCAGTTCCAACATTTCATCGTAAGTTATGTAATCCAGTTTGCTTGCCTGGGGTACCAATCTAGGGTCAGTGGTATAAACGCCGTCCACATCGGTGAATATTTCGCACAGATCGGCTTTCAAAGCGGCCGCCAGCGCTACGGCGGTGGTGTCGGAACCACCCCGGCCCAGCGTGGTGATATCGTTGAACTCGTTTAAACCCTGGAACCCGGCCACCACCAATATTTTGCCTGCGTCCAGCTCGGCCCGCATCCGGGTTACGACAATGTCCGTAATCCGCGCCTTGGAGTATATATTGTCCGTTTTTATGCCCGCCTGCGGCCCAGTCAGGGAAATAACCTCCGCGCCCAGGTTCTTAATGGCCATGGCCAGCAAAGCAATGGACACCTGCTCCCCGGTGGACAACAGCATGTCCATTTCCCTGGGAGAGGGGTTGTCGGTAAGCTGCCGGGATAAATCAATCAACTCATCGGTGGTGTGCCCCATGGCGGAAACCACCACCACCATTTGATGGCCTTCCCGCTGCTTGGTGACCACCCGCCGGGCCACGTTTTTGATGCGGGCAGCGTCCCCCACCGATGTACCGCCGAATTTTTGCACAATCAACATTTGTTTCCACTCCTTATATTACTTCCAGTGCTCTTGCTCCCACCGGGCCGGGCGCCAGGATCATGGTACGGGCACCGACGCCGCACTCCCGGAAGGTATTTTTCATGACTTCCGCAATAAGTTCAAAGTTGCCGTCCGCCAGGGCCACGATGGTCGGACCCGCGCCGCTTAACGCCACGCCACGAGCGCCGGCCAATCTGGCCGCCGATATCACTTTTTTGAAGCCGGGAATGGCCCCCTGACGGTAAGGCTGGTGTAATCGATCATCCATGGCTGTACCCAGGATGGACAGGTCGCCTTTTTGCAGTGCGGCTACCAACAGCGCCGCCCGACCGATATTATACACCGCATCCCGCATGGTTACCAGTTGCGGCAGGGCTTCCCGCGTATCCCTGGTATTCATGATGAAATCAGGTATGGCTACCACTGCCTTGAGCGCCGGTGGCAGGTCAATTTTAGTCCAGGTAATTTCGCCTTCCACCGAAGTATAAATTATAAGACCGCCCAGCAGGGCCGGGGCGATATTATCCGGGTGTCCCTCCATTGAACAAGCCAGGTTAAGCATTTCCCGCATGCTGAGATTGGCGCCGCACATTACGTTGGCAGCAATGATGCCCCCGACGATTGCTGACGCGCTGCTGCCCAGGCCCCGGCCCACCGGAATGTTATTGACCAGCTTGATGCGCAACCCTTCCGGAACACGGCATGCACGTTCAAAAACCCGCCGGGCCGCCCGGTAGACCAGGTTTTTTTCATTGCGCGGCAGTTCCTCGGCGCCGTCGCCCTCAACCTCGATCACCAGGCCGCGGCTGATTTTGCTAAACTCAACAATATTATATAACTCCAGGGCCATCCCCAGGCAGTCAAACCCCGGGCCCAGATTGGCGGTGGTGGCCGGAACCTGAACTCTTATCACGGGTTTATTCACCCTCCACGCGAATAATATTGGAAACCTCGTTTACCGACGAAAGGTGTTTGATGATTTCCAGCGCCTCCTGCATATTCTGTTCCCTGACCAGGTGAGTTACCAGCACTATTTCCGCATTTTTGGTGTCGGTTTGCTTTTGTAGCACCGAGGCCAGGCTGACTTCCTTATCCCCGAAGGCGTAAGCAATGGAGGCCAGAACGCCGGGCCGGTCGGCCACATTGAGGCGGATGTAGTACTTGCACAAAGTGGCACCCATATCCTTGACCGGTTTTTCCTCGTAACAGGTGCAGGAGATAATACCGGGCACGCTGCGCAAGAGGTCCCGGGCGGCGTCCATAATGTCCGCCGTCACTGCGCTGGCCGTGGGCAATTCTCCGGCCCCCTGGCCGTAAAACATGGTGTCGCCGACGGCATCGCCGGTGACAAATATAGCGTTGTAAACATCGTTGACCGCCGCCAGCGGGTGGTGATGCGGAATCAAAGTCGGGTGTACCCTGGCCTCGATGCCGTCCGCCGTTTCCTTGGCGATGCCCAGCAGTTTGATGGTGTAGTTCAATTCCTTGGCGTAAGCGATGTCCGCCGCGGTAATCCTGGTAATACCCTCAACGTATACGTCATCCAACCCAATGCGCGAATTAAACGCTATGGAGGCCAGGATGGCCAGTTTACGGGCCGCATCGTAGCCCTCGATATCGGCGGTGGGGTCCGCTTCAGCATATCCTTTGGCCTGCGCCTCCCGCAATACGTCGTCGAAATCGGACCCTTCTTCGGTCATCTTGGTCAACATATAATTGGTGGTACCGTTTATGATGCCGATGACTTGCGAAATGCGGTTGGCGGCCAGGCATTGCTTTAGCGGTCTGATAATGGGAATGCCGCCCGCCACACTGGCTTCAAACAGCAGATCCGCATTGTTGGCCTCGGAAAGCTCAAACAATTGCTTGCCGTGGGCGGCGATCATGTCCTTGTTGGCAGTGACCACGCTCTTACCGTTCTGCAGCGCCCGGCTGACGTAATCCAGGGTGGGTTCAGTGCCGCCCATAACCTCAACTACTATGCTTATCTCCGGGTCATCAATAATATCTTCCACCCTGGTGGTAAATTTAGCCGGACCAACGTCGATGCCACGATCCTTGTCCATATTGCGTACCAAAATTTTCTTTATTGTAACCCCGGCGCCGATCTTTTGTTTGACACTCTCGCCGTTGCCGGTGAGAATGCGATAAACTCCCCTGCCCACCGTGCCGAAGCCCAGCAGACCTATTTGTAAATGCTCAGCCGACATTGCTTGCGCCCCTTTCCCGTAATGTTAAGATCCCAGCAGTTTGGCCATTTTGACCCCAATGGTGCTGCGCAATATGTTCAACATTTTATCCACGTCGCAACTCAATTGGGCCGTTTCAATGGTGATGGTGGCGGTGGCCACGCTCTGCTGCGGAATGTTTTGATTTATGGTGACAATATTGCCGCCTACCACGGCAATATTGTTCAGCACCGCCGATAAAACACCGGAACGGTGTTCCAATACTATTTCGATGGTCACTGTCTGATCCCGGTTCCAGCGGTGAAACGGGTAAACTTTATCTTTATATTTGTAAAAAGCGCTGCGGCTAAGCTGCACCCTTTCCACCGCTTCGTTTACCGTGGCCACCTCGCCGCGCAGCAGCAATTCCTTGGCCTGGACCGTTTTATGAAAGGCCTCGGGTAGAATATCCTCCCGCACCAGGTAAAATCGCGGTTCTCTGCCTCCCACCCGTTTTACACCTCCCGTTTTAGTCCATGACAGATGGATATAATTCCATGCATGATAGACATTATATCACTGTTCATATTACTTTACAATATTTGCCCATGAAAAAAGCGTGCTTAAATCAGTTTACTTGGCTCGCGCTTTTTAATACTTTAATCCTTAGCCCTTGCCATATATATGGTAAGGTATATTTCACAAAGTAAAAAAACCGGTCCCTGCAGACCGGAGTTAAACGCAATTTAATTAAGCATTATTTCATATAAAATATTTATCCACCATGAAAACCCTTATTTTGCCGGTTCGAGGCTAATCGTCTTAAATAATAATGCAAATGAGGCCTCCGCTGCCGTCGTTTACAATCCGCTGCACCGTTTCTTGCAATTTAACCTGGGCGTTTTCCGGCATCCGCTGCAGCTTGTTTTGTATACCCTCACGGACCAGGTCGCTAACCGACTTGCCGAATATTTCGGAACCCCAAATTTTCTCCGGGTTTTCTTCAAACTCATTCAGCATGTAGCGCACCAGTTCCTCGCATTGTTTTTCCGTGCCGATAATCGGGGTGAGTTCGGTCTGGATATTGGCCTGGATCATGTGAATGGACGGCGCGCTGGCTTTCAACTTGACGCCGAACCGGCTGCCCTGCCGGATAAGCTCGGGCTCAACCAGTTGCATATCTTCAATGGTGGGATTTACCACACCGTAGCCGTTTTCCTTCAGCTCCATGAGGGCCGGCGCCACCTTGTCGTATTCTCGCTTGGCCACGGCCAGTTCTTTAACCAGGCGGAACAGCTGGTGATCCCCCTCCAACTGAAAACCGGTTTCTTCTTCCAGCACCCGGTAAAACAGTTCCGGTTTGGAAGTGATTTCAATGGCGGCAGTGCCGGTCCCCAGGTCCATATTGGTAAGATTGACCTGATGAACCATATCATATTCGCCCAGTTGCTCCACCGCCCCGTCAATATCCCGGAGGCGACGCACCTGCTGGACCGTTTCCTGAACGGCCTGATCAAATTTATCCCGCAGCCAGTGTTTTTGCTCCAGTTCTTCCACCCAGAGCGGCATGGTGATGGAAACCTCGTTAACCGGAAATTCAAACAAAGCCTTTTCCAGGATGAGCATGATATCCTGTTGGGACATTTCCGCGCTATTAATCGGGATTACCGGCACGTCGTATTTTTCTGTCAGTTCATCGGCCAGTTGGATGGTTTCTTCATTATCAGGCACCCTGGTATTTAAAATTATCAGAAATGGACGGTTTATCTCCTTAAGTTCCTGCACAACCCTTTCTTCAGCGGCAATGTAGTTTTCGCGGGGAATATCCGTGATCGTGCCGTCGGTTGTCACTACCAGGCCGATTGTGGAGTGCTCGCTGATAACCTTTTTGGTGCCCATTTCCGCGGCTTCCTCGAACGGAATCGGTTCCTCGAACCAGGGAGTGGATACCATGCGCGGGTTGCCTTCCTCATCCTCGTACCCTAGGGCCCCCTCGACCCGGTATCCTACGCAATCGACCAGGCGGACCTTAACTTTTAAGTTGGGACTAACCTCGATTTCCACCGCTTCTTTGGGCACAAACTTGGGCTCGGTGGTCATGATGGTTTTCCCGGCCCCGCTCTGTGGCAGTTCATCTATGGCCCGCTCACGCTCGTGTTCGTTTTCAATGTTGGGAATGACCATTAGGTCCATAAATCGCTTGATAAAGGTTGATTTGCCCGTTCGAACGCCGCCGCTTACACCCAGGTAGATATCCCCCTCGGTGCGTTCCGCTATATCGCGGAAAATATCAAACTTTTCCATGAACGCACTCCCTCCTTATAAAAAATTTATATAATTAAAAAATTGTTGTTATCAGATCAGCATCCCCCCCACAAGTTAGGAAAGGCGTCTATCAAAAAACCTCGCAGCCTAGTTAACGAGAAGTTTTTTCCAATGGCATACATTAACAATATATATATATGATTAATGATTAAGTTTAATACTAATTTTTCTCAAATTTTTCGGGAGAGCAGGGGAACATATTCCATATGTCGAATAATTAATTATAATTGCTGATATCCCAATATAGTTAATTAGGGCTTAAATTTTTAGCAAAGGAGTTTGTTGTGCGTAAGAAATTGCTTTTGCTGCCAACTTTAGTCTTGTTTTTGTCGTGTATGTCTTTTGGTAACAATGCTTATGCGGTACCCGTTCGCAGTCCGATAGTGCTTGTTGACCTGGCCGGTCAAGTATTTTCCAGCGGGCTTTTTCAATATAATGAGTTCAATAAGCCTTCTACCAATACATATAACCAATCCGTCTCAAAAATTCCGGTAAAATTACCAACTAATAACCAGCCTGTTAAAAAAACCGGCCAAAACAATTATGCCGTTTCCCGGGCGGAAAACGACAATGTGCGGGTGGTGCTCAAAACTGCCGGTAGCTTGCTGGGCAGCAGTTACGTTTACGGCGCGGAGGGACCGCATAGTTTTGATTGTTCCGGGTTTACCAGGTACGTATACGACAAAGTGGGGGTAAATTTGCCCCATCTGGCTTCCAGCCAGTTCAATTACGGCAAAAGGGTCTCACGCAGCGACCTGTTGCCCGGTGATTTGGTATTCTTCGGTTATTACGGCAGCGCCGGTATCCAGCATGTAGGGATATATGTCGGAAGCGGAAAGTTCATCCATGCTTCTACCAAGTACGGGGTGATTACCACCCCGCTGGCGCAACCTTATTATGTTGAGAATTATAAAGGCGCTGTGCGGCTTATACGGTAAAAAAAGGGGACAGGCACCTTTTTCAAAAAACGAAAAAGGAGCCAGTCCCCCTTTTTTACCCAGTCCCCTTTTACGGTGCCTGTCCCCTTATTGCTTTTTTGCTTTTCGTTTTTGTATATCTTTTAATTACGCTCAATCCACCATTTGATCTTGGAAAGGGCCACTTCTTCCACTTCATGGGTTTTTACCCGCGCCATTAAATTATTAACCGCCTCTTCCGGGGGCATGCTCTGGAACAAAACCCGGTACATCTGCTCGGTAATGGGCATCTCCACCCCCCAGCGCCTGGCCAAGCCATACGCGGCCCGGGTGGTACGCACGCCCTCCACCACCATATTGACTCCGGCCAGCGCCTCCGCCAGTTTTTTGCCGCGGCCGATTTCTATGCCGGCGCGGCGATTGCGGCTATGCATGCTGGTACAGGTGACTATCAGGTCCCCCAGACCGGCCAACCCGGCAAAGGTTAGGGGATTGGCGTGCATGGCCATCCCCAGGCGGGTGATTTCTGCCAGTCCCCTGGTCATCAGCGCCGCCTTGGCATTGTCGCTGCCGCTCAGCCCGTCTACTATACCGGTGCCCAGAGCAATGACATTTTTTAATGCGCCGCCGATCTCCACGCCGATAACATCAGGGTTCGTGTAAACCCGAAAATTATCCATCATAAACAAATCCTGCGCCTTTTCCGCTGTTGTCCGGGAAGGTGAGGCAACTACTACGGCGGTGGGCATATTCAGGGCCACTTCCTCGGCGTGGCTGGGTCCGGATAGTACCACGTAATTACCGGCTCTTCGGGCACCGGCCTGGCTTGTATAGACTTCCGACAAACGCAGCATGGTATCTTCCTCAATCCCCTTGGCGGTATTGACAATCAGAGCATCTTCGCGGATGACGGGAAGCGCGCTTTTCAATACCTCCCGGAAACTGTGGGAGGGAACACTGAAAACAATGTACTTGGCTCCGGCCAGCGCCCCCGCCAGGTCCCCTGTTACTTGAATGTTTTCCGGTAAAATAATGCCGGGCAGATAACGTTTATTTTCCCGGCATGCTTTTATTTGCTTCACCAGTTCCGGCCGCCTGGCCCACAGTTTTATCTTTCCGCCCCGACCCGCCAGGTGACAGGCCAGCGCCGTGCCCCAACTGCCCGCACCCAGAACAGCAACATGGTTTGTACCCGCCATTTTATGATCTCCTGCCCTTCCCAACCTTGAATTCCGTTCCTGCCAGGATTCGCTCAATGTTTGCGCGGTGTTTGTAAATGACAAATATCATCAATAATACGCCGAACAAAACATATAACCCGTCCATGTGCAGCAGGTATAATGAAATGGGCACTGAAACGGCCGCCAGTATGGAACCCAGGGACACATAACGGCTGATGCCCACCGTGGTTAACAAAACCACCAGCGCCACCAGGGTGGCGGCCGGTGAAATGGCCAGCAAAACGCCGGCCCCGGTGGCCACAATTTTACCGCCCTTGAAAGTCAAAAATATGGACCAGCTATGCCCGCACAGCGCGCCGAAAGCAGCCATCAGTTCCGTTTCCGTACCGCCAAAATGCCGTCCGATTAGAACCGCGGCCACACCCTTACTCATATCCAGGAGCAACACAATAATACCCGGCACCGGTCCCAGGGTGCGCCACACATTGGTGGCGCCGATGTTGCCGCTGCCGTGTTCACGGATATTAACCCCTTTCGTACGGGATATTAAAACGCCTATGGGTATTGAACCAATCAGGTAGCTAGCCACAATGGCCAGTAAAGTTTCCACATTCTCCACTCCTACCTTTTACGCATCACCATCTTGATTGGGGTGCCCTCGAAGCCGTAGGCCGACCGCAGCCGGTTTTCCAGGTAGCGCAAGTATGAAAAATGCATGATATCGGGCTCGTTGACAAACAAAATAAAGGTCGGCGGCTTGACCCCGGATTGGGTAGCGTAAAAAATTTTCAATCGCCGCCCCCGGTCCTGGGGCGGCTGGCTGTACATTACGGCCTCCCGCAACAGGTCATTCAAGTTGGCGGTGGCAATGCGCATGTTTTGCTGCTCGCTGACATAATCAACCAGTTCCAGCACCCGGTGCACCCGCTGGCGGGTCAGGGCGCTGACGAATAATACCGGGGCGTACTGCATGAACCCCAGCCCGTCCCGAAGGTTTTCGATATAGCGATTAGCGGTATGACTGTCTTTTTCCACCAGGTCCCACTTATTGACGACCAGTACCGCGCCGCGCCCTTTTTCATGGGCGTAGCCGGCAATTCGCTTATCCTGATCGGTCAATTTTTCCACGGCGTCGATCATCATCAAAACAATGTCACTGCGATCAATGGCCCGCAATGAGCGGATGACGCTGTATTTTTCCGTGGCCAGGCCGATTTTGCTCCGGCGCCTGATGCCGGCGGTATCAATAATGAGGTAATTTTTGCCGTCGCGTTTGATATATGTATCAATGGCATCCCGAGTTGTGCCCGGTATATCGCTGACGATAGTCCTTTCTTCGCCCAAAATGGCGTTAACCAGGGAGGATTTACCCACGTTGGGCCGGCCTATAACCGCTATTTTTATGACGTCGTCGTCTTCTCCATCTTCTACAACCGGCGGCAGCTTTTCCATCACCATATCCAGCAGATCCCCGGTATTTCTGCCTTCCGCCGCTGAAACCGGCACCGGCTCGCCCAGGCCCAGGCGGAAAAAGTCGTAAAGTTCGTGCACCCTGGCGAAATCCTCCACTTTATTGGCCACCAGGATAACCGGTTTATCGCTGCTGCGTAGTATTTTGGCCACGTCTTCATCTGTGCCGGTCAAGCCGAACCGCGCGTCCACCACGAACAGGATCAGGTCCGCCTCGGCAATGGCCAGTTCGGCCTGTTTGCGGATATGGGTGACCATTTGGTCGTCGTCCTGGTAATCCAGGCCGCCGGTATCAACCAGGGTAAACAGGCGGCCGTTCCATTCGGCATCCTGGTAAAGGCGATCCCTGGTAACGCCCGGGGTATCTTCCACTATGGCTACCCGGCCGCCCACTATGCGGTTGAACAGTGTGGATTTGCCCACGTTGGGGCGACCCACTATTGCTACAATTGGTCTTGCCATGATTCACACCATCTCTCTATGTACTACGAATTGAAATACCTTTACGTCAACAAACCAAGCTCCCGCACCAGGTCTTCCGGCCCGTTCACCATCGTTATCGGCACGTGCAAGCGGCGGGAAAGTTCGTCCACTGTGATGTCGTCCAGGAAGACTTCCTGTCCCTCCCGCAGCATGACCGACGGGATGAACAGGCGGTCGCCCAGATCGCGGCCCGTTAGGCCGTCCAGTAGGTCGCGCCCGGTCAATAAACCGGCTACGGTTACAGTGTTACCGAAAAAGTTGTTTTTCAGAACATGCAGCATAATCGCCAGGTCGGAAATCCGGTTCAATTTCTCCACCACGGGCGCCAGCACCGGACCGGCTAGCCGGCCGGTCACCACGGAATACCGTGCCGGATGAGCAACCCGTACGGGCAAATGCCTCCGTACCCGGTCCCATTCATCCATAAACAAACGCAACAAACCCACCCCGTTTTCAGTCTGTGGGAAGCCGCCGTATTTTTCCGCCGGGGGAACGGGATACCCGGCCAGCAGGTAAAATTCGTCACTGGCAAAGACCAGCGGGTACTGAATTTGGGCCAGGAAATCATTTTGCCGGCGATGCACTTCCTCAACCACCGCTCTGGCCTCGTCCCCGTTAAAGGGACGCAGGTGGTGCAAACCCCGGCGGTGGGCGGTCAGGCCCACCGGCACAACCGCCAGGGAGCGCACCGCGGGCCAAAGTGCGCCCAGGTCGCTGACGGTCCTGGTAAGTTCCGCACCGTCGTTGACCCCGGGGCACAACACCGCCTGGGTATGCATTTCAATGCCGTTATCGGCCAGGTAACGAAGCTGTTCCATGATGCGCCCCGCACCGGGATTGCCCATTATACGCCGCCGCAGTTCAGGGTTGGTGGTATGCACTGATATGTACAACGGGCTCAGGCGCATAGCGACAATTCGCTCCAGGGCGGCTTGTCCCATATTGGTCAGGGTAATAAAATTGCCCTGGGCAAAGGACAGGCGATAATCATCATCCTTGACGTAAAGCGTGGAACGCATTTCCCCGGGCATCTGGTCCACAAAGCAAAAGATGCAATTATTGGCGCACCGGCGGGTGTGCCCCCAGCCGCCGTCCCGGAAAGTGACGCCCAGGTTTTCATCCGGATCTTTTTCTATTTCCAGCAGCCAGTGCTCGCCGTAGTGTTTCTGCACCAGTACCTGTAAATTTTCTTCCGCAATCAGGTACCGGTAATCAAGGACGTCTTCTATTTCCTGATCATTTATTTTTAATATAACGTCGCCGGGTTCCAGTTCCAGTTCACCGGCGATACTATCTTCTTCCACCGCTGTTATAATCAGCCCGTGGTCCCGCATGGGGACCCTCCCCTCATGTAACATTCTCGTTACATTATCCGATAGCTGGCAGATTTAGTCAAGCTGCCCGAATTAAAAAGTATGTTATACTCTTATTTGCGCCAACAACAAGGGTAAAGGCGGGATATGGGTTAAGCTTGTGTTCATGCAGCCCTTGATCAAATTTGCCGGACCGGTGCGGTAGCCTTTGGTGCCAGGTGTTGAAAGTTGAAAATCTTCGATTTTCAACTTTCAACACCTGGCACCAATCACATTACGCTACAGTGTTTAAGATTAATAAGTTTAAGTCTGACCCCAGTAAATGGTTTTTAGCTGGCGGTGGATTAAACCAAGGCCGCAGGAACGCAGGCCGGGTACTTTGGTCAGCCAGACGCCCAGGGTCAACAGCGGGGTTTTGCGATGAGGCAGTTGTACCAGTTCATAATCATGGATTTGAAAAAGACCGAGAAAGCTTTGCACCGTGCGCCTGATCATGTCGCCATTGCCCTGGGACCACAAGGCCAGGCATTTCTCGCCCCGGCTGCCGTAACCCAGGTGATATACGGTTGCGTCCCCCTTACCCAGCCCGCACCGGCGCAGGACCCTTTCCAGTTCGTCCCGTTCAGGAGGCCGTTGCGCGGGCAATTCGCCGCTCCTCACCGCAGCGGCAAGTACGGCATATGGAAACCCGGTGTCATTGAAATATATGATCTGCTTCACTTTATCGGGCTCTCTTCCGCTTTAATTTTCCGCACCAGGTTTATTATCTTGGCGTAGGCCCGCACCGTGCCCCAGGTTACCAGCGGCCGCCCGGCTGCAATCCACTTGAGCCGGCGCGACATCGTGCCCCCTATTTTCATGCTCACGTTCACTTTATACATCACGTTGACCATCTTAAAATCCCGGGAGGGTATGTCAAAATGCCGGGCCAATCCGAAGATAACATTTTCCAGCATTTGCGGCGCCCCCCTTTGCCCGACAAAGTAAACTTCATTGCCGCTGTCATCCACTCCCATCAATTTAATCTCACCGTGGTCATCGTTTTCCCTGGTATCAAAAAACGGGACGGCCAGCAGGTCGGCCGGGCGAGGCGGACGGTCGGCGGGAAGCATTCCCAGGTGGGCG
Source organism: Desulfoscipio geothermicus DSM 3669 (assembly GCF_900115975.1). Lineage (GTDB taxonomy): Bacteria > Bacillota > Desulfotomaculia > Desulfotomaculales > Desulfallaceae > Desulfoscipio > Desulfoscipio geothermicus. The sequence goes on along the minus strand of NZ_FOYM01000002.1, from coordinate 37,292 downwards.
GCGGCCGCCGTTACGGATGAGTGGGTACCCCCGAAACAATGGTAAATAATTTTCAAATGAAATCACCCTCAGTGTCGGACGATGAAGTAAACACCGTTTTCCAAATCGTGTACCATGGCGTCCAGTGTTTTGGCCAAAAAGAGTGCGGTTTTTTCCTTTTCCCGATCGTTTTCGGCGATAAATATGGGCACGGCACCGGTCACCTTATCTTTATTGGTGGTGATCACGGCCAGAATTTGCTTTTCCCCTTCGCTCAAGCAGCACTACCTCCGGTTGCTATGATTTTAATCGGCCGCCATGCGCCCGGCCTGGGTTTTCAGCGGTTTGACCCGGGCACTTTCCAGCACGGGCGTACGTTTTACGGCTAAAACAAGTACTTCCATATCTTTCTCCATGGGCATGATGTACAGCGCCACCGCACCGGTATCCGGGTTTTTGCGCACCAGCGGGGTAAACTCCGGGATATCCACGTCCTTTTTACTGCCCATAATCACTGCCGCCGTGTGGGCTATAGCCATGCGCTGACCCATGTCGTGCAGCGTGGCCCTGGCGTCGTCATTTTTAGGTTTGATCATGACCCCCAGCGCTTCGTTTATAATCTTTTCCCGCATTTCCGGCAATCCCACCGACATGAAATTAATATCCTCCACATTCAGCAGAGAGCCCTGGAAATGCACTTTGCCGGGGACCACCTCGCAAATGTCTCCAATTGTTTGTCCCGCCATGAAGGTCAGACTGAATAGAATCAGTACAACCGCCGCCACGGCGCCACCCCAGATGCCGGCAACAACCGTCGCCACGCTGGTAAAAAACGCGGTAATCATGACCAGGTAATTGCGGGCCTCAAAAGTCCGGGCAATCCCTTCTATGTAGTCCTTACCCCTCTTTTCCAGCCTGGTTTCCTCCAGGTTTTCCAGTGTCTCCCGTTCAATATTTCTAATTTCACGAAATTGCTGGGCCGCCAGGGCCAGGAAAGTGAAGGCGGTAAAATCCTTTTCCAGGATGGCGGGAACGGCAACGGCGCCCAGGGCCGAGGCTATGGCGCCCAGGGACAGGTGCGATATGTATCCGTGGGGATAACCCGGGTACTGGCGGTAATCCAAGCGGAGCAGCAATAATCGGGCCAGTGTGCCGGCACCGCTGCCGAACAAAATGACGTCCAAGTATTTTTCCAACTGGATCACACCTTTAACAATATGTTAAAGAGTTCTTTTTATTTTGCAGTAATGTGGGCGTATCACTTGGTTTTTGGTAAATGATACGCCCATTTATTGCTACCCTATTTTCTTGTCGGGGTTTAAGTTATTACAGTTACGACGGGTCTGACCCCTTTAATCGTTTCTTACCTTCTCCAGGTTTTCCCTGGCCGCTTTATTGGCCTCTTCACTGTACGATGTTTCCACGTCGCCCTTTTCGGTGCAAATTTTACCCTTCTTGCGCTGTGGGGCCATAAAGCCGGCGAATTCACGGCCCCAGTAGCCGCTCAGGCGCTTGCGGGCGTTATCCCAACTGCCTGAACTGATAAGCAGGAAGGCACCGCCACCCAGTATGGTAATACCGATTATCCAGGCCAGGGTTTTCCACCCCGCCGGCGTCGCGGCACCGGGTCCGACGGCACCGCCGGGACCTGGCACATGGCCGCCCACTCCCAGCAAGTCCGGCAGCGCGTCAGCAAAAAGCCTGGCACCGTTTTCAGCAGCTGCTCGAGAATTGGTGTGGGTGCCAACCTCCACCAGCATTGCCGTTGACATTAAATCCTGGTTATAGTTGCCTCGGGCGATAAAAATTTCTTTCACCAGACCCGGGTGGACCTTATTGGCATAGGCCATTACTTTTTTGGCAAATTCCATGTTGGAACCCATCTTGGGGTTTTGCCTGCCCACCACCAACCGCACTTGAGTAACATCTTTGCCGTCAATTTTTCTGCTGTAGTAGTCCGGGTCCGGTATCCCGTCCCGGTGTACGTCAATCATGGTTACCGGGTTTTTCTTCATCAAACCCGCCACCGTGCGCCGGGAACGATAATACGCGTTTTTATCCCGGGGTTCGTGGGGTGTTTTGTCATGCAGCACCTTGACGCCTTCCTTGCGCAACTGGGCGGCCATGGCATCCCCCACCTCAAATATACCGCCATGATAAGGCTCGCTTTCCGTGCCGTCGGTGGGTACATAAGATTCTGCACTGTGGGTATGATAAATGGCCACCGGTCTGTTTTTCCATTCCGGCTGTCCGGCCACCGGCACGGCCATGTTTTCAAATTCGTCCATAAACCCCAGAAGTTCCCGGTCCAGTCCGTTAAATTCCGCCCGGGCGTCGAAGCCATTTACCGATGTGATTTTATATCGCCGCCCGCTGCCTGTGATCAACTCGTCCCCCACCGTAACTGTGCGGGACATTTTACTGAGCAGCTTGTTACCGGCATCATGTATTTTAAACACTTGTCCGTCTTTATGTTCAGATTCCATAGCTTCGTTCCACAACCCGCCGGGCGACCAGGCCGGGTTTACCGAACGGTGCACCGAGAAAAACGCCAGCAGAGAAACGCCCAGCACCAGGAGTCCGGCCCCCAGGGCTATTTTATAACGCTGATTTCTCACTTTTTTCACCGCTGCTCCCCCTCCCTGTGATCTGCGTTTTCGGAATTCTCCCGATCGTGTTCCGGGCTGTTGATGCCGGGTTTGCGCAAGCCCTCCATCAACTCCTGCGACCGCCCTTCCGAAGCAGGGCCACCCTGCAGTCTTTCCCGGGTTTCCCCGATAATTTCCGCCAGTAATACGGCCACTATGCCGGCCAGCACAATGCCGTCAAACGCGCCGGCCCCGCCGATGGCCACCCTGCCGGCGGGCGCGCCGGTGTAGACAAGCCAGACCAGATAAGCAACGTCAACCAGCATCAACCCCAGCGTAGCGGCTATAAAGGCAGAACGCCGGGAACGTCCTGCTATATAGGCCACCAGTCCGCCGATGATGGGGTAAACCCACAGGGCATCCAGGTAACCGAAAAACCGGCCGCCGGGTTCAATCTCGGTGCGTCCCATAAGGTTGCCCACACCAAAAATAACCGCCCCGGTGATAACTGCCGCCAGAAGCGCCCTGCCCCATTCCCGGTCGGTGCCCGCCCTTGTCAACAGGTAAATGGCTACCCCCAGGGGAACCAGGGCGCCGCCCAGATTAACTGAAACATCATAGCGCCCGGTGGATAGCGGAATGTCAATGAAGCTTCCCACGGCCAGCAGGGCAATGATCCCCAGGGCGGCCCGGTCCGACAGGCGCATTCTGTCCAGCACGCGTTGGGCCAGGCCGAAGTAAATGAGGATTGAAACAGCAATTAGTACAATAATGCCGATAGGTAACCGCGTCATTGCGCTTCCTCCTTAGCCAAAAATAAATTGATTTTTGATTCCATAAAATTATGCTTCCCCGAGAAAGCCTAAATATACACAAGAAGAGGAGTGCACTTAACCAGTTCCCATAATGCGGGCAAAAAAAATGAGGCTTATTCAGCCTCATTTTATAACGAAAGCTTTATTTTTTTTCGTCAAATATGTCTCCCACCATTTCACCGATGGTGACTGTCCCGCCGTCACTGGTCGGGTTTTCTTGCTTCTTGGCTTGATATTCTTTATAATTGTTCTTGCCTTTTTCCCGGTTCACTTCCCTGATAGAAAGGCGGATACGCTTATCTTCGGGGTCCACGCTTAGCACTTTAACCCGGATTTCTTCTCCTTCCTGTACCACTTCATCGGGAGTGGCCACATGCCGGTCGGCCAGGTGAGAAATGTGCACCAGACCCTCCACGCCGGGCTCCAGTTGTACAAAGGCGCCAAACGGAGCCAGGCGTACCACTTTGGCAGTGATAATACTGCCTTCTGGATACTTTTCTTCCACGTTGTCCCACGGATTGGGCAGTACCTGCTTAAGGCCCAGGGAAACCTTTTCATTTTCCCGGTCCACCCGCAGCACCATGACTTCCAGTTCATCGCCCACGTTAACCACTTCAGAGGGGTGGTTGATGCGGTACCAGGCCATCTCGGAGATGTGCAGCAGGCCATCTACACCACCGATATCCACAAAGGCGCCGAAATTCGTCAACCGCCTGACGATGCCCTTAACCACCTGTCCTTCTTCCAGGTTGGCCAGCAGATCCTCGCGCTTGCGGGCGTACTCTTCTTCCAGAACGGCTTTGCGGGAAAGAATGACCTTCCTTCTGGGCCGGTTGAGCTCTATAACCTTGGCTTCAATTTCCATGTTCAGGTATTTGCTGAGATCTTCAACGTAACCTCTCTCTACCAGGGAGGCCGGGAGGAATGCACGCACGTTCATTACATCCACCAAAAGGCCGCCTTTAACCACTTCGCGAACGTTGCCCTTTACGACTTGCTCCTCCTGCATGATTTCTTCAAGGCGGGTCCAGGCCTCCTCTTCATCGGCCTTTTGTTTGGATAGGATCAGCTTGCCCTCGTTGTCTTCCGACTTCAATACGTAAACATTTATTTCATCGCCCACATTGACCACGTCATGTGGGGAATCAACACTAAAGCTGGAAAGCTCTCTGAGGGGAATAACTCCTTCCGACTTGGCGCCCACATCAACCAACACCTCGTCCTGGTTGACCTGCACCACTATGCCCTTGACGACTTCGCCGTTTTTAAGGTTTTTTACTTCCACGGCTTCTTCCATTTCCTGCTGCATTTCTTCCCGGGCGCTTTCTTCCTGCTGCGGCTCGGCTTCCACCGTTGGCGGTTCAGCCTCTACCACGTCATCAACCTTTTCTTCCATTACTTCTTCTTCCTTCATGTCTTCAAACTCCATCATTCGACTACAAACCTCCTCTATAATCCAGCCGGGTGTAGATGCGCCTGCCGCAACCCCGATGGTTTTCAGACCCTTGAACCAGGCCGGGTCTATTTCCCCGGCTGTTTCTATCCGATAAACCGGAATTCCGGCAGTGCGACAAATTTGGGCCAGTTTGGCCGTATTAGCGCTGTTTTTGCCACCCAGCACCAGCACAGCTTCCACCTGCCGCGCCAGTTCCAGCGCTTCCTGCTGCCTCTCGGCAGTGGCCGAGCAAATGGTGTTATACACATACACCCGGCTTCCACTGTCCTTAATAACATTCACCACGGCATCCAAATTATCCTGCCGCTGGGTTGTTTGGGCTACCACGCCCACTACGGGGTATTGATCAAGTTCTCCGGCCTGTGCGGCATCTCTGACCACCCTGGCCCTGCCTCCGGCCCAGCCCACGATACCCTGTACTTCCGGGTGTTCCGGATCACCCACTACGACCACGGGTATATTTTGTTGCACCATGTCATGTACTGTTTGCTGTACTTTGCGTACAAACGGGCATGTGGCGTCCACCACTTGCAACCCTTTTTCTTGCGCTTTTTGCAACACTTCCGGAGCCACGCCGTGGGAGCGAATAATAACGGTGCCCGGCCCGTCGATATCATCCAGGTCGTTTATGATGTTAATCCCTTCCCAGGCCAGCGCACCGGTCACCTGATCGTTATGGATTAGCGGACCCAGTGTGTAAACCGGTCCATCCCTGTCGTGCAAACACTTACGGGCCATATCCACGGCCCTTTTCACGCCAAAGCAGAAGCCCGCTTTGGCAGCCACCTTCACTTCCATCCCATTCACCGCTCTCGTTAAGTTACACCGCTATTTCTCTACAACCGACAGCAGCCGGCCTATTTCCGCCATTAACTCCCGGCTTACCGATTCCATTTCGGCCCTGGATATTTTGCGCCGGTTCTGGGCGGTAAAATACATGGGCTGGCCGATAATGACCTTTACCTGTCCCAAAATACCTTTGGTCCCGCTGACCGCTACCGGCAATAATGGCACACCCCCTTTAAAGGCCAACATGGCGGCGCCCAAATGGGGGTTTAAAAGTTCACCAGTTTTGCTGCGGGTACCCTCTGGAAAGATGCCCACCACTTTGCCGGCGCCAAGTAACTCCAGCGCCCGCCTAATTGACGACCGGTCGGTGCCTTCACGGTGGACCGGAAAAGCACCAAGCTTGGTTATAATAAGCCTGAGCACTGGAATTTGAAACAATTCTGCCTTGGCCATAAAAAAAATCTTTCTATTTATGGCGCAACCTACCACCACCGGGTCCCAGTAACTGACATGGTTCGCCACCAGCAACATGCCCTGCCCGGCGGGCAAGGCAGTGTTGCCATATACCTTCCAGCGACGCAGCAACAGCAAAGTTACCCGGCAGATGATCTTGGCCACACTGTAAAACATTAATTAAACCTCCCTGAAACCCTGGTCACTATCAGATTTACCACTTGCTCCACCGTCATTATGGAGCAATCGATAATTTCAGCGTCCGGAGCCGGTTTCAGGGGCGCCACTGCTCTACTGGCGTCAATGTTGTCACGCTGCTTGATATCTTCTACAATTTCCGCGAAAGACAATGTATAACCACGTTCCTGCAATTCGGCATGCCTGCGCCGGGCCCGTTCTTCCACCGAGGCGGTAAGGAAAAATTTCATATCCGCATCCGGCAAAACATGGGTACCGATGTCCCGGCCCTCCATTACCACGCTGCACCTGGCCGCCATTTCCCTTTGCAGTTGAGTCATGCGCTTTCTGACGCCGGGCACGCGAGAAACCAGTGATACATGGCGCGATACCTCCGGCGACCGTATTTCCTTTGATACGTCCAGACTATTCAAATAAACGCGGGTATGACCTTTTTCGTTGACCCGTAATGCAATATCCACGTCGACGGCTACCCGGGTCAGGGCTGTTTCATCATTTATATTTATTTTATCCATTAAAGCCTGTAATGTTACAGCCCTATACATGGCACCGGTATCTATGTAAATATAACCCAGTCTTTCGGCCACCAGCCTGGCCACCGTGCTTTTACCGGCGCCGGCCGGGCCGTCGATGGCAATGCTCACGCGGTTATCCATCAAGTTCCACTCCAGTGAAAACGAATATCTCAACTAATTCGACATGCTGTTTGAATTTCCTTTTAAAAATAAAAAATAAACCTGAAAAAGGTAAATACCTTCCAGGTTTATTATGACACGCTGATAGAATTTAATGTATCAAAAAAATTCGGATAGGAAATTTTTACACATTCTGCGCCTTTAACCGTGGTTTCCCCGTACGCGGTCAGGCCGGCGACGGCGGCAGACATAGCCATACGGTGGTCGCCGAAGCTGTCACAAACTGCGCCCCGCAGGCGCCGCCCGCCGCGAATGATAAAACCGTCGGGCCGCTCCTCGATGTCGGCGTTCATACTGCGCAGCACCTGTACCACAGCGGCGATGCGGTCCGTTTCTTTGTGTCTCAATTCAGCGGCGTCTTGCACCACCGTTTCTCCTTCCGCCACTGCCGCAGCCACCGCCAGCACCGGGAGTTCGTCAATCAGGTAAGGTATGATGCTGCCGCCGATTTCCGTACCGGTCAGGCGACTGCCGCGCACCCGGATATCCGCCACCGGTTCGCCGTTAATTTCCTTCGGGTTCAACAATTCAATCTCGGCGCCCATTTGGGTGAGCACGTCCAAGGCACCGGTGCGGGTGGGGTTGACCCCCACATTGTGGACCACCAAATCGGCGCCGGGCACCGTGGCGCCGGCCACCAGGAAAAACATGGCCGAGGAAATATCCCCGGGCACGGTAATTTTTTGTCCTCGCAGGTCCGGCTTTCCCCACACAGTAACCCGTGTGCCGGCAGCCTCCACCCGGGCGCCGAAATAGCGCAGCATTCTTTCGGTATGATCTCTGGATTGCGCAGGCTCAATAACTGTTGTCGGACCGTCCGCAAACAGACCGGCCAGTAATATGGCAGACTTTACTTGCGCACTGCCCACCGGCGACGTGTATTCCACGGCCCGGAGACCGCCTCCTTTAATGGCCAGGGGCGCGTAAGCGCCGCCCGCCCTGGCCGCAATTTGCGCTCCCATGTCTGTCAGCGGCCGGATAACCCGCTTCATGGGGCGGCGGCGTAGCGATCCGTCGCCGGTGAGCACCGAGAAAAAAGGGTTTCCCGCCAGTATGCCCGCCACCAGGCGCATGGTGGTGCCGGAATTTCCGGCGTCCAGCACATTATCAGGCTCCTGCAGCCCTTCCAGGCCACGGCCCTGCACCACCACCCGCTTGCCCACGGTGGTTATCCGCACCCCCAGGCCGCGCATCACACGGATGGTGGACAGGCAGTCCGCGCCGAAAAGGAAGTTTTCTATTTTAGTTTCGCCGTCGGCCAGGGCCCCCAGCATCACGGCGCGGTGAGAGATGGATTTGTCACCGGGCACCTGGACTTCGCCGCGCAAGGTCCGCACGGGTTTTATGGTTACTTCCATAGATAAAATCACCTCGGGGTCAGACTTAAACTTGTTTAAACTAACACTACAGCGTAATATTGCTTATTTCGCTATGCCCACTACGCCACGGGGACGGTTCCATCGTCTTTCCTTCGGCCCTTCGCTGCGCTTCGGGGACGCTCGAACCGTCCCCATGGCTCCGCTAACCTTTAAATTACGCAGTAGTACTAATTTCTGTTATAAAATTAACCTCAGTGTCCAATAATCTCCTCGCTCACGGTGTGAGGATCCAAACTGCAACAAGAATAAAAAGGGGACAGGCACTTTTTTCAAATGCGAAAAAGAGCCAGTCCCTTATTGGCGTATACTTTCCCAACAATAAAAAAATATACGCTTGGGCCTTACCCTTTCCGGCGGCACTTGATATCTTTATTCCGCAGCACCTGCAGCGCTCGTTCCTGTTCTTCCACCGTGGCGAACCCGATCCGGATGGTGCCGCCGTAGCCTTCCCGGGCGCGCAATATTTCAATTTCCGATATATTGATCCCCGCTTCGCCCAGCAATCCCGCCAGCATAGCAATGATACCGGGCCGGTCGGGCACCGTGACGACAATTTCGTAAATGCAGGGTAAATACCCTTTAGGCCTCAGCGGCAATTTTCTCCTGGTCGCGCTGGCCCCGGTCAGTATGTTCATTAACTTTTCTTCATCTTTTCGGTACACTGCCGCTTTTAATTCATCAACAGCGTTTTGAAAATACTCAAGCGCTTGCAGCACCTGCTTACGGTTGGATAGGAATATGTCCCGCCACATCCGGGGGCTGCCGGCGGCAACGCGGGTGGTGTCCCGAAAACCCCCGGCCGCCAGCGCCATGGCCCGCTCTCCCACCGGCATACCGGCCACCGCGGCCACTGTGGCCACCGCCACGAAATGTGGCAGGTGGCTGATGGCTGCCGTCATCAGGTCGTGCTCTCGTGGTGTCATTTCCATGACCACTCCGCCGATGGCGTCCACCATCCCCCGCACCAGACCCAGGGCAGTTGGGTCGGTACGGGTCGTGGGTGTCAGCAGATAAAAGGCGTTTTCAAAAAGATACGGGTCGGCCCCCGCAAAGCCGGCGGTTTCCGCGCCGGCCATGGGATGCCCGCCCACAAAACAGTTACTGTCCAGAATTTCTTCGGCCCGCGCGACCACATCCTGCTTGGTGCTGCCTACATCGGTGATTACGGCGCCCGGTTGCAAGTAATCTTTAATTTGCCTTAATATCGGCGGCGTTGCCCCCACCGGCGCGGCCAGGATAACCAGGTCGGCTCCCGTTACCGCTTCGGGCAGTTCGGCAATTTCGTTGATCGCACCGGCGGCCAGCGCCATGTCGAGATTTTCCCTGTGCAAGTCAACCCCGCAAATGTGCCCTGCCAGACCCCGCTCATTGAGAGCCAACCCCAGTGAGCCGCCGATCAGCCCCACCCCGATAATGGTACATCTTTCAACCATCATGGTAATTTAGCCAATTTCCTTTCCATAACTGCGGCGATGCCGGCCAATTTTTGCATCAACGCCTGGAAATTTTGCGGTGTCAGTGATTGTGGGCCGTCACAAAGGGCTTCCGCCGGTTTTGGATGCACCTCCACCAGCAGCCCGTCGGCGCCAGCTGCAACGGCGGCGCGGGCCATGGGTTCCACGAACCGCCACTTGCCGATGGCATGGCTGGGATCCACTATAACCGGCAGGTGACTGAGGTGTTTCACCACCGATACGGCCGTTAGGTCCAGGGTATTGCGGGTGTATTCCTCAAAGGTGCGGATGCCCCGCTCGCAAAGAATCACGTCCCGGTTACCCTCGGCCAGTATATACTCAGCCGCCAACAGCCATTCCTCGATTGTGGCCGAGGAACCGCGTTTTAGCAGGACAGGCTTTCCAGCCCGGGCCACTTCCCGCAGAAGGAAAAAGTTTTGCATGTTGCGCGCCCCGATTTGCAGAATATCCGCGTACCGGGCCACTACATCCAGGGTACGGGGGTCCATTACTTCGGTTACAATCGCCAGCCCCGTCTGCTCCCGGGCTTCTGCCAGCAATTTCAATCCCTCTTCCTCCAATCCCTGAAAGGAATAGGGGGAAGTACGGGGCTTGTAGGCACCCCCGCGCAGGATGGTGGCACCGGCATTGCGGACCGCCTGCGCCGCCTGCAGCAATTGCTCCTTGCTTTCCACCGCACAGGGGCCGGCCATGACATGAATGGTATCCCCACCTATTTCCAGGTCCCCCACCTTGACCACGGTGGGACCGTCCATGTAGGCACGGCTGGCCAGCTTATAAGGCTGCAGTATGGGCACCACCTTTTCCACACCAGCCATGGCCTCCAGGGACAAGTCACTTAACCTGGTTTTGTCACCGATAGCCCCGATAATGGTTCTCTCCACCCCTTGGGAAAGGTGAATTTGAAAACCGGCGCTTTCCAGCCTTTGCAGTACTCGATCTATATCATTTTTCTCCGCGTTATGATTCATTATCACGATCATGATTAAACCTCCATATATATACATTCTAAAGGCAGATAATGGTAAACAAGCCTTTATATATATTATTATCGTGACCCGCAAATGACATTTTCACGCAAAAAAACAAAAACTCCCCCAGGGGAGCGCTATGTAATCATGATCGCATCGCCTCCCTACCGTCCTACCGTATTAGTCGTTGGTTGCCTGTGGTCTGTCGTCGGTAAAACTCTACAGGAAAGTTGCTGTTTGAATAACTGGTTGTAACTGCGTTCTACCGTTTAATCATGTACCCGACTACCGCCTGACCGATTAATTAAATAACCATACTACCATGTCAATATGTTAACACTTTTTACCGTGCGACGCAACCTGTGTGTAAAGCATCGCGCACCGCCCGCGCCCGATTGATTAACGGGGCCAGTTCATGTGGCCGGAGGGATTGGAACCCGTCGGAAAGAGCATTTTCCGGCTGGGGATGCACTTCCACCATGATGCCGTCAGCACCCGCCGCCACCGCGGCCAAAGCCACCGGCTCCACCAGTTCCCGCCGCCCTGTGCCGTGGCTGGGATCCGCCAGCACGGGCAGGTGGGTGAGCCGCTTCAAGGCCGGTATGGCGTTGATATCAAAGGTATTACGGGTATAGTTCTCAAAAGTCCTGATGCCCCGCTCGCATAAAATCACTTGGTTGTTCCCCGCCGACATGATGTATTCCGCCGCCAGGAGCCATTCTTCCAGGGTGGCCGAAAAACCTCTTTTCAATAATACGGGGCGACCGGAACGTCCCATCTCCTTGAGCAGCCCGAAATTTTGCATGTTCCGGCTGCCAACCTGCAATATATCGGCATAGCGGCTTACTTTTTCCACGTCACCAGCTTCCGTTACTTCGGTAATCACCGGCAGGCCGGCGTTCTGTCCCGCTGCGGCCAAAATTTCCAAACCATTCCAGCCCAATCCCTGAAAGGAATACGGGGAAGTGCGCGGTTTGAAAACACCGCCCCTTAATATATGTACGCCCATGTGTTTTAATGCACGGGCCAATTCAAACGTCATTTCTTCCTCTTCCACCGCGCAGGGTCCGGCAATGACTGTTAAATCACCGTCCCCTATGCAACATTCCTTTACTCTGACCATAGTTTTTTCATGCCGGTTTTGTTTGCGTACTAACTTATACTCTGACAACTGCTGCTCCCCCTTGCATGAGTGCATCGACTGTAATATGGATTTACTATTCCTTGAGGTCCGGGCGGAGTTTAACAGCATCACCCAGGTAAATATGTTGAATATCCCGCTGGCCTGCCTTGATATCAGCCAGCATCAACACTCTGATGCACCGACCCAGGCTGCCCGGCACGTCCACCTCCGTGGCGCAAAGCATAGGCACGTAGTTCCAGCCCGCCATTTCCCTGGCAGTGGCGGCTGGAAACTCCGCGTTCAGGTCGTTGGTGAGGGTAAACATGACGCTGACAATATCCTCCACGGTCAGGTTATTTGCACGCATCATGGCCTGGAGAAGCTCGCGGGTAGCCCGGCCAATCGCTTCCTTTGTATTTTTTTCTACGGTTATGGCGCCTCTGATGCCTCGCATATGGTCAACCTCCTAATTTTTCAGGAAGATACCGCCCGGTGACCCAACCCGATGGCCACCTCGTCAAGGTGCAAAAGACCAACCCCAAAAAACACGGCCACGCTGATATGGTCCTTATACCTGGCAATGCCGATTTTGCCGCCCACGTTAAGCCCCAACGCCTTGGGCATCACCTGTGAAAGGGCCTCCCGGGTGGCCCCGGCCACAGCCCCTTCGTCGGCATGCACCTCTCGGATTACTTTTTCCCGCTTGGCGGCCACCACCGAACGCTCCGTGATTTTGTTCACCGACGCGATAAAATCACCGCCGTGGTCCACTGCCGCCGCTTTGATGCCTTTTTTTATAAAAAACTCCTTAAGTTCCCTTTCCTGATCCCTGCTTTCCGAAAGAGCCATTTTAATGGCAGCTCTGGCCACTTCCTTGCTGCCCAACAGTGACATTAACTCACCTCCACGTTTAATGACCCCGTGCCCGGGTCAATCAATTATTACCTTGCCTATTTTTTTTGTGGTCCCGTGCACTTTGACTATCATGCCCGATTCAGGCCAGCGCACATTACCGTAAGTTTCAATTATTTTAAAAGAAACCGGTTGTTCGTAAAATGCTGCGTCAATAGCCAGTTCATCCCCGTCAGCCACCGGCACCGTAACATAGCGATATTGAAAACTTCCCCTCTTTTCGCCGTTAACCAGTACAGCCGCCCTGGGCAATGTAGAATAGTCCAGTAATTGAAAAGTGACTAGGTGATCCAGACTGGTAAGTGAGGATCCGGCATTGCCGCGTAAATCATCGTCAACCTTGCTGATAACCCGTACCGCGGGGTCGTACGCAAACCACTGGACAGTCACCATCATTACCGCGCATAGAATAACGACGCGCATCAACCAGTGCTCCAACCTGGTGCCCCAAAACAAAAAATCTTTTCGCACAGCATATCACCTTCTTTTTTTTACATGATATATGCCGTGCCGGGGCTTATTATTATCGCAAGTTATATTTCCTTTCCAGGTGGTTGATATAATCCTTCATTTCTTCATGCATCTTAAAAAGCAGCCGCTCCATGTCGTTCCGGCAAAGTACCATGCGCCCCGGTTCAACAACCTCAATTTTACGAAAATCTTCCCGCACGATAAACCGGAGCAAGTCCTCCACATTTTCCGCAGTAATAGTCAGTATGACCGGCGCGTAAGCTATCTCGCTGTTGGCTACATCGTCCCACACCGTATAAACTTCGATGCTCATATCAATATCGTCTATATGTAAACCTTGCATGGGCACGTTTCTGAACAGGGCCACTTGCTGTTCCCTAACCTCTTCGGCCACCCTGTCCACCGGCTTACCGCCGAACAGGAAACGGCCGGGGCGGGCTTGTCCTTTGAAATCCAATCTTATTTTCACTTTTATTTCTCTGTCTTCATTATGTTCCGCCGTGTTCATGAGCGCACCTCCGAGCAGGCTTTGTGGTCATAATTCTACCATAATGACGGAATATCCTGCCACCGGCAGGCCCGGTGTGAAATTTCTTGACGCATTGTACTATTCAGCAAGCCCGCTGTGGTATTGCCCAACGCTCGATGCACTTACGGTCTATATCCTGGCGGCTTTTTTCAGCCGGTGCACTTCCTTTACGGTCAGGTGGCGGAACTGGCCCGGCTGCAAGTCGCCCAGCCGTAACGGGCCGACGCGCACCCTTTTTAATGATAATACGGGATGCCCGATATGCTCGCACATACGCCGCACCTGACGGTTTCTCCCTTCGCGGATGGTGATTTCCATCAGGGCATTGTTTTTCCTGCTGCCGATTATGCGTACCCCGGCCGGGGCGGTAAGTCCGTCTTCCAGTTTCACTCCATTTTGCAGCGCCTCGATTTGTTGCCGGTTCGGCATGCCCTGCACCATGACCAAGTAGGTCTTGGGCACTTCGTGCCGGGGATGGGTGAGGGCATAGGTTAACGCACCGTCGTTGGTGAGCAGCAACAGTCCCTCGGAATCAAAATCAAGGCGCCCCACCGGGTAAACCCGTTGCTTGATACCGTGCAACAGGTCGGTTACTTTGCGGCGGCCCCGGGGATCGCTCACTGTGCTAACGTAACCGGTGGGCTTGTATAGCAAAAGATATACCTTTTTTTCGGGTTTCCTCAGAAACTGTCCGTCCACCTCCACCCGGTCCCGCAGCGGGTCTATTTTCAGCCCGGGCGTTGTCACGGGCTTACCGTTGACCATCACTTTCCCCTCGACAATCAGTTCCTCGCTCCGGCGACGGGAAGCCACCCCCGCACGGGCCATGTATTTGTGCAGACGCTCCAAGAAAAATTCACCCCATTAAGCATTTTATTACTCTATATTTCAAAAAATATAATATCACTATTTTAAATGAAAATCATAAAAAAATGCATCTCCCGGACTGCCGGCGGGGATGCATTTCTTAATTATACTATTCCATTTTTAAATGGGCCCGAAAAGTTTATGGGCCACGTACACGGAAGCTATCAAGGTGGTGAAATCGGCGGAAAGGCCGGAGATAATGGAGTAGCGGTAGCGGGAAATACCCACCGAGCCGAAATACAAGGTTAAAACATAAAATGTGGTATCTGAACTTCCTTGCATGGTGGAAATCAGCCGTCCGATAAAACTGTCCGGACCATGGGTTTTAATAATATCCGTGGCTATCCCCAGGGCGGCACCGCCGGAAAGGGGGCGCATCACGGCGTGCGGCAGCACCTCGGCGGGCACGCCCACCTTATCCAGCACCGGTGAGCAGACGCCCGTCACAATGTCCAGCGCCCCGGAAGCTCGAAACACGCTTATGGCCACCAGCATGGCTACCAGGTACGGAATAGTCTTGATGGCCGTGCTGAAGCCGTCTTCCGCCCCTTCCACAAATTTTTCGAATACATTTACCCCCCTGATCATGGCGATAAGGGGCACCAGTAGCAGAACAACCGGAATGGCCCAGCGGGAAAGGTCGGAAACAATGCCGAACATTTATATCACCACCTCCGGCTGTATATGTACCGCAGCATCCGGTCCATAATGACGGCCACCGTCATGCCGCAGGCCGTGGCAAATATGGTGGTGCCCACAATTTCTGTGGGGTCCGCCGAACCGTAGATCAGCCTGATGCCGATGATGGTGGTGGGTATCAAGGTGATACACCCCGTATTCAGGGCTAAAAATGTGCACATGGCGTCGGTGGCTTCTTTGGGATCGCCCCGGTTTAATTTCTGCAGTTCCTGCATGGCAATCAATCCCATTGGCGTAGCGGCGTTACCCAGGCCCAGAATATTAGCGCTGAGGTTCATGACAATGGCCCCCATGGCCGGGTGGTCCCTGGGCACGCTGGGGAAAAGAAAACTGGTGATGGGCCGGACCATTCTGGCCAGCGCCCGCACCAGGCCGGCGGCTTCCGCCAGTTTCATGATCCCCAGCCAGAAAGTGATAATGGCGATCAGGTCCATGGCTGTCTGCACCGCGACCCGGGCTCCATCCAGGGCGGCCTTGGTCACCACTTCGATATGCCCGTTGAACCCCGCCACCAGCACCCCAACCACCATCATGCCTAACCAGATGTAATTGACCATACTTTTCTCCTCCGCCGTATGAGGTTAAGAGGACGGGCCACAACTTATTCAAAACAAGTCCCCTTACAACAAAAAGTATGATCGGGTTGTCCCAAATATGAAAAATATTCCTGGCCAATGCTACCCTTTAAGTGTTTCTATGTCGGTGATGTGCTTGCTGACAAAGCTTTCTTCAAGGTTGTCCTCCTGCAAAAGACCCTTGGAATAGGCACTGATAATGTCCGTTCTGGACAGCAACCCGATAATTTTCTCGGCATTATCGGGGTCTACCACCGGCAGTCGCCCTATGTCATATTCGACCATCCTCCTGGCCGCCACACTGATAGGCTCGTAAGGGGTGACCGTAACCAGGTGGTGAACGGCCAGTTCATTAACCTGTTTGTCGATATCCCCTTCAGTAAAAGCTCTTTCCAATTCGTTGCTGGTAACAATACCACAAATGTAACCATCTTCGGTTACTACGGGAAATCCCCGGTGCGGGCTGCCATGAACCAACTTCCGGGCTTCTTTAATGGTGAATTTACATGGAATTGTTTCAATCCGGGAGGTCATGACGTCCTTGACGAGGACATTTTTCAATACATCAGGCCGCCGAGCCGCTTCAATGTCCAGCCCGCGTCTAACCAGCTTGACTACATAGATATTATTATGATAAACAGTTTTGGCCACGACCGAACTGATCACACACGCAATCATCAGCGGTAGAATAATATGATAGTCGTTACTCATTTCAAACAGCATGATTATGGCCGTAATAGGTGCATGAGCGCTGCCGGCAAATACACTTCCCATCCCGACCAGGGCATAGGCGGCCGGTGTTATGGCAATGTTGGGAAATAAATAATGAAATACGTAACCCATTGAAGCGCCCAGCATCGAACCCATAAACAGCCCCGGCGCAAAAACCCCGCCGGAACCGCCGGAACCAATGGTAATGGAAGTAGCCAACAACTTCAATAGCACCAGTGCCGCCGTAATACTAAATATCATGTTTCCGGTTATGGCCATCTCGATACTTTCATAGCCAACCCCGAAAATCTGTGGAAACTTCAGCCCTATGGCACCGATCAAAAAACCGCCTAACACGGGTTTTAAGTATTCCGGAATAATCTTGATGGAATCAAAAATGTCTTCAGACTTATAAAGCACCCTGATGTATACCACGGCAAATATGCCACAAACAACACCCAGTAGAGCGTAAAGCAGCAACTCCACGGGGTGGCTGAGCGGGTAGGCCGGAACGATAAAAGCCGGGTCATTGCCCAGCATAATTCTGCTGATTACAGCGGATGTTACGGAGGAGATAATAACCAGCATTAAATGATCGCCTGTAAAGTCACCGAGAATTATTTCCAGTGCAAATAGCACACCGCCTATGGGCGCGTTAAAAGTAGCGGCAATACCACCCGCTGCCCCGCAGGCTACCAGCGCCCGCATTTTACGCGTTGACACTTTAAATACTTGTCCTACCGTGGAACCTATGGCCGATCCAATCTGCACAATAGGGCCCTCGCGGCCGACAGAACCGCCGGAGCCGATGCATACGGCGGATGCTAAAGCCTTTACCAACACTATCCTGGGCCGTATACGGCCACCACGTACAGCAACCGCCGCCATTACTTCCGGAACACCGTGCCCCTTGGCTTCCCGGGCGAAAAAATAAGTCAGCGGCCCTACAATCAGACCGCCAGCCATTGGTATAATTATTACGTAATACTGCCCCAGGAAAGAAAGTAACTGCCCACCATGGTCAAAAAATCCGTTGTGGAAAAAACTTATCAATTTACGAAAGGCCACAGCACCGAGCCCGGTTAAAATACCAATTACCAGCGCCAACGCTACCCGGTAAAATTGTTCATAGAGTTTATTACTATTCCCGCTTTTTCTTAGTTCCTTATTCGTGCTTACCACTGCTATTTCTCCTTTGAATTACTTCGTACACCTCATTATACAGTTTGTTATAATAATCTATTTTCTCTTATTTATTTAAATTTCCTGCAATAATTACTATAATTTATTGTTTGGTTAGTCAACCAATCATATTACAATACCCGGCCCGGCGGACCCGTTCATGAATGGCTGTGATGTCGGTGGTATATAACCCCCTTTGCTGCATCCTTTCAAAGTAAACCGAACCGGAAAAAGTGTATTTTTTGGTCAATTCCGCGGGTTGCTTCATTTGCCGGTGCATGTAAGCAATGATATCCCCGGCGGCCAGGTCTTCCGGCAATGTCACCGGTTCGCGGCCGTTTACCAGCCTTACCGCGTTATAGCCGGCAAGTAAGCCGGTAACAATGGCCTCGGTATGACCCACCAGCGGGCCGGTTTTTTCCCCGGCGCAAAACAGATTCTTAACGCCGTCTACCTGCAGGGCGTCATTGCAATGGGACATGGCCATAAAGCGCACCGAGTTACCCCGGCCGCCCGAGTATGGGTCGGCGTAACGGGCGTTGGCAAATCCCGGCAACTCCCGCAATTTTTCCAGGGGAAAATAAGGCGTCATCAACTTGGCGTGACCGGTATCGAGAATAATCAAATTCCTGGCATAATCAGTCAGGGCATACTGCTGGCAAGCCTTGCCGCCAAGTAGTTCGTCCTTGTACATTTCCGGCGGCAGGGGAATAATCAATACGCCGTCCTTTTCCAACTTTTCCACCAGATGCTGGGCCAGCGACCCCTTATCCAGCTTACAGGAACCGCTCATGGCTTCGAAATGCGGAAAACCCTCACCTGCCGTGATTTCCGGCAGGCCGGCCCTGGCCGTGAGACTGACCCGGGGGCCGAATGTGGGGCAGCGCAGGATGCACATGGCGCAACCGCTCCCGAAGCGGGTGCAATTCTTGGCCGGGCCGGCACTGCCGGTGGTGTCAATGAAGGCATCGGCGCGCAACATTTCATCGTTACCGGTTACCACCCCGTTAATATAACCATTGCTGGCAAAAACCTCCGTCATTCTGGTTTGCAGTTTTATTTCAACACCGCAGCCGGTCAGGAATTTACGCATTACCGGCTCGATTCTGGTTACATCGTAGAGCATGGCATGCTTGTGTCCCGGAAAATCAACGGAACCGTGCCTGGCAACAGATTCAATCAGGGCTATGAACTCATGCCCCCCCAGCGCGCGGGCCTCTTCCAGGGCAGTAAACCGGCCGTTGTTGCGCATAATGCCGCCCACCAGGCCGGTACCCAAAAGCAAGTCTGTTTTTTCCAGCAAAACAACTTCCCCGCCGGATTTTTCGGCGGCATATGCCGCGGCGCAGCCGGCCCAACCGCCGCCCACAATTATCACTTTCATTAAATCATCCTCCTCCGGAGGGCATAAAGGCACCCAGTATCATCATATTCTGCAGGTATGGAAAAGTTGAAAGTGATCCTATGCTTTACGTAGCAAAACAGGATAGGCATTATATGGCTCCATCAAGTAAGTTCGTTCTTATTGATCTTCTTTTCTCCGCGTTTTTCCAGCATACCCTGGATTTGATTCAACACCTGGGGCGCCATATCAATCAGCCTGTCCAGCAAAGCGTTGCCGTCCACCGGCAACAGGCGCACCTGCCCGTTACCGGCCACCAGAAACCCTACGGGCTTAACAGACATGCCGGCACCGCTACCGCCGCCGAAAGCCGGGACCTGGCTTTCCCCTCCCTGCTGGTCCTTACCGCCGCCGGCCTCACTGATTTCAAATTCGCCTCCGCCGGCGCCAAACCCACAGGCCACCCGGGAGATGGGAATAATAACGCTTCCGTCCGGCGTTTCCACGGGTTCTCCCACCACGGTATTTACGTCCACCATTTCTTTTATGCTTTCCATGGCTGTTTTCATCAAGCCTTCAATGGGATGCTGTTCCATTTGACTACCCCCAGATTTTAACGGCTATTTTTACGTAAAGCCGCCTGTATTCCTGTAAGGGTAATATTACCGGGAAGCGGCCTAAATATACAATGCCCTTTTGCACCGGTTCAAAACTAAAAGGGGTTATTCCTCACCTTAACAATTCTTCCGGTATAGCCACCCCCCCAGCATTAAGGCCAGCATCAGGTAGCCGAGCCGCAGGCTTAAAACCAGGTTCAGGTGCATGTTCAGCAGGCGGGCATTAAAAACCGGCGTAACCTGCAGATCGGGCTTTGGGGCCGGTTTATTCAGCAAACGGTATATGCGGGCGGCAACATTACTTTTAACAATCCATAACACCCCCGCCGCCAGCCCTGTCTGGTCGGCCTCATATAATCCCAGCCTGGTTTGCCAGCAGAAACGGTGTAATATTGTTTTAGACAGCAAATATTTATAGGCAGGGAAAACCGCCCGCATAATTTTTCTGATACGCCTGTATAATCGCCAGGCCCGGGCCGGGGTTATGCCGGCCTTTTCCCGGGCCAGGGTGGCGCCCGACCGCCCGGCCAATCTGGTGCGCAGCCTCAATACCGGGTTTAATGCTCCGAAACCCATGCCGGCAGAGGACATGCGCATACGCAAGGTTGCCAGGCCCCATAAAAATGACAGGCGCAAACCGGTATCAGGCGATGCCAGGTTTAAAACGGCGTTGGGGTCCGGGTCTTTTTCCTCGCGCAGCGTGTATCTTAGATTGACTGTGACCGGTGAAACCACCAGGATAATCATGACCCCGGCCGAAATAAAAAGCAAATACCACATACTACCACCCCGCCCTTTATTGTTGCCTTTCCGGCAGCACAACTATACAAGCAAAAAAGGGGACAGGCTACTTTTTATGGCAAATAAAGGAATAACGTGTTTTTTGAGTATATAAGCAAAAGACCTCCCTTATATAAATAAGAGAGGTCATCTATAACATAGCTTAAATGCTCCGGTAATCCAACCCCACGTTGTGGCGGGCGCGCTCCAGATAAGTCGATGCCGCCTCCCTGGCTTTGCGGGCTCCGTTTTGCATGGTTTCCAGCACATACTGCTTGTCCCGGGCAAGCCTTTCCCGCTCCTGCCGGTAAGGGGCGAAATATTCATAAATCACGCCGAACAATTCCTTTTTAACTTCACCGTATTTAAGCCCCGGGGTAAGAAACCTTTCCTTGAGAGTTTCCCTTTCCCGTTCATCCAAAAACAGGGCATAGAGGTCAAAAAGCACATTTCCTTCCAGGGGCTTGGGTTCGTCAACCGGCGTGGAGTCGGTCTTGATGCTCATAACTTTTTTGCGCAGCGTTTTTTCATCGGCAAAAATTTCAATGGTATTATCATAGGACTTGGACATCTTTTGGCCGTCGATGCCCGGCACCAGGGCCACGTCTCCGGCAATGTCCGGCTCCGGTACGACGAAGGTTTCCCCGTATACATTGTTAAACCGGACGGCGATGTCCCTGGCCACTTCCAGGTGCTGCTTCTGGTCCTTGCCCACCGGTACCTTTTCTCCGCCGAACAATAAAATGTCCGCAGCCATCAAAACCGGGTATGCAAACAGCCCGTGGCTGGCGGGAATACCCTTGGCGGTTTTATCTTTATAGGAATGGCAGCGTTCCAGCAGCCCCATACCCGTGATGTTGCTGAGCAACCAGGTCAATTCCGTTACTTCGGGCACATCGGATTGCACCCAGAACACCGACTTGTCCGGGTCAAGCCCCAGGGCCAGGAAATCGCAAGCCGCTTCAAAGGTTTGCCGTCGCAGCCTGTCCGCGTCAAAAACAGAAGTCAGCGCGTGGTAATTCACCAAAAAACAAAACAGCTCGCTGTTTTCCTGATAATCAATCATTCTCCGCATCATGCCGAAATAGTTCCCCAAATGCAGGGAACCCGACGGTTGAATACCTGATAAAACGCGCATAACCTATCTCCTTCTTTGCATGAGGTTTTTTCATTCCTGTTTCACACTGCAGTCCGTCAAATAATTCTGGCCACAACTAAAAACAAATTAACAACAAAACTTACCGCCGGCCAGATAATTCTGCCCAACACG
This sequence comes from Desulfoscipio geothermicus DSM 3669, assembly GCF_900115975.1. GTDB lineage: Bacteria > Bacillota > Desulfotomaculia > Desulfotomaculales > Desulfallaceae > Desulfoscipio > Desulfoscipio geothermicus. Next base: position 15,416 of record NZ_FOYM01000002.1, on the reverse strand, counting down.
CCGGTAAAAAGTAAAATTAGCAGTATAATTGTGCCGTAGGTTTCCATTTGATAAATAAAACGCGACTGACCCGGTAACAGCCCGGCGAGAATCTTGGAGCCGTCCAGGGGAGGCACCGGAATCAGGTTAAATATGGCCAGCACTACATTTATTTGCAGGGTCAGGTAAAAAAGATAATTTCCGTAAGGAATAATCCGGGGCAGGCCGGTGCCGATCAGCACAGCCGCCAGTAATGCCACCAGTATATTCGCGGCCGGGCCAGCCAGCGACACCAATAGCATGTTGCGGGACGGGTCACCGCGCATATTGTAAGGGTTGACCGGAACAGGCTTGGCCCATCCAAACTTGAATAATATCAGCATCAAAAAGCCCACCGGGTCGATATGGGCCAGGGGATTCAAGGTCAGCCGGCCCTGGTATCGGGCCGTATGATCACCCAATCGGTCGGCGACCCACCCGTGGGCGAACTCATGAAAAGTAAGCCCGATTAAAATGGCCGGCAATAAAAGCAGTAGTTCCGTCAAGCTCGGTAAATTTAACATTTACTCTCTCCTTTGGTTACCCGGTCCAGGTAATCCCGAAGAAATTGCCGTTCATCCTCTTCGGTGCGCAAATTTCCGTCCAGACGCTCCCGCCATAAAGCGTCCAATGCTTCCCGGTAGACCGGGCCGGGGCGGTAGCCCAAACTTTTTATATATTTTCCGTTAATTTTCGGTTTGCTATCCATAATAATATTCAAGAGTTGCCGGAAACGTACCTTGATCCAGCTATCTTCCAGAATAGCCAGCAGCATGGGGTAAGATTCCCGGGGCATTTTCAACAATACTTTGGCCAGTTGACTGATTTTTACGTCCTGCGGCGCTTTCCAGATCATGGCTACGGCTTCGCGCCAGCCCTCCAGTGCCAGCTGTACCTTCTCGGTCTGCCTCTTGCTCAGGTTGTACTTCCGGCAAACCCGCAGAGCCACCTCCACCTCCGACCAATGCAGCACGGCGATATAATAAGGCAGCCATCTTTCGGCAGGCTGTAATTGTCCCCATTGATCCAGCAAATCCATGGCATTATGCAATTCCTTTAATACCGGGTCGACTTCCCAGTAGTTAACGTCCGGGAAAACATAAGGCCAAACATTGAGTTCCTCCAACCGATGCAACATCTTAGCAGCCTCGGCTTCCACCAGTATGTGCTTCAGTTCCTCCCAGACCCGCTCGCTGGTCACCTTGTGCAGCACCCCCTGGCGCACTGCTTCCTTGAGCAATTTCAGGGTCTGCGGCTCAATTTTAAAACCATAGCGCTGTTCAAAACGTACGGCCCGGAGGATTCTGATGGGGTCTTCAACGAAACTCAAATTATGCAGCACCCGCACCATACGTTGTTCCAGATCTTCACGGCCGTCAAAAAAGTCCACCAGATCCCCGAATTTCTTTTCGTTCAGGGAAACGGCCATGGCATTGATGGTAAAATCCCGCCGGTAAAGGTCCTGGTGCAGGGAAGAACTTTCCACCTGCGGTAAAGCGGCCGGGTAGGCATAAAATTCCACCCGGGCGGTGGCCACGTCTATTTTAAAATCTTCCGATAATATCACTTCGGCGGTACCAAATTTGTGATGCTGCCGAACCCGCGCCCTGTGCGCCTTGCCCAGTTCCTCGGCCAGCCGGATGCCATCACCCTCAACCACCAGGTCCACATCCAGGCTTTCCTGCCCCAAAAGCACGTCCCGGACCAATCCCCCGGCGGCGTATATTTTAAACCCCATACCGTCGGCCAGTTTGCCGGCCTGCTTGAGAATATTCCAAACGGTGGGAGATAGCGTGCGCTGCATGACCCAACCGATGTTGCGCCGGCTGAGCGTCCCCCGGCCGTTGTTATAGACAATCCGGTGCCGGGATTGCACTTCCCCGTGCAGCGTGCGCAGGATATCAGTGCGGGAAACGATGCCGATCAGTTTCCCGTCTTCCACCACGGGCACGCGCCCGATATCGTGGTTGATCATCAACTCCTGCACCTCGGAAACGGGCATATCGCCCGGTACGGATACCACCCTGACGCTCATGAAACCTTTCACGGGGGCGTGGCCCAGCCCGTGGTGGTTGGCTTTTTCCACGTCGCGGCGGGATATTACGCCAAGCAGCTTTTCCCCTTTGACCACGGGCAAACCGGTATGGCCGTAGCGCAACATAATATGTCCCGCCTCGGCTATGCTCATTTCCGGCGCTACTGTCTTCACCGGCGTTGACATGATATCGGCCGCACATAACGGCGGATCTATTTTTTCGTATATCACATCAAGCAACGCCCAGGACACATCATCAAGCACCCCGTTTTTGATGGTGGCCGAAGCGGCGGCGGCGTGGCCGCCCCCGCCGAAATGTTTTAAAATATCGCCGACATCGGCCTGGGGTATGCTGCTCCGGCCTACTATATGTACCCGGTCTTCCATTTCGGCTATCACAAAAACCACATCCAGTCGCTCAATTTCCGAAATGGTGTGCGCGATCATAGCCAGTCCCACTACAAATTCATCGGTTTTGGTCCGGGCTATCAACACCTTGGCGCCGTTGATCTGATGCCGCTCGGCGTTTACCAGCAAGTTTTTCAACAGGTCTTTTTGTTCATCGGTCATGGGTCGGCCCAAAAAGTCCGCCACCACCGCCAGGTTGGCTCCCCGGCGCAGAAGGTAGGATACGGCATCCACATCCCGGGGCGTGGTGCTGGTGAACATGAGGGAGCCGGTGTCGCCATAAATACCCAGGCAAAGAATGGTTGCTTCCAGGGGATTTAAGGGCAATGCGGCCTGCTTGATGCGTTCCACCAGCAGGGTTACCGTGGCCCCCACCGTCTCCACCACTTCCACAGAGCCCCGCACGTCACCTTCCACCCAGGGGTGGTGATCGTAAACATGCACATCAACGCCCGGCTTGTTTAATATATCGCCGATTTTGCCCACCCGGCGGCGGCTCTTGGTATCGACCAAGACAACCTTTTTAACCTGTTCCAAATTTATTTGCTTGATGCTGTAAACATTGAGGGTGTCTTTATGCAGTGACATGAATTCTTCTACGTTGCGGGACAATTTGCCGGGCAATACCAGCCAGGCCTCGGGGTATAATTTTTGCGCCGCCACCATAGCCGCCAACCCGTCCATGTCGGTATTCGTATGGGTGGTGATTATTTCCATGCCAATCCAGCCTCCGCGTTATTCTGCATTAGTTTTTAATTATACCATAAGTTGACACTTTGTGTTAAAAAAATGCCCCGCCGGGATAGCCAGGCCCATTTAATGTGGTTCTGTAAACAAAAAAGCTCCCTTTCAACGAATGAGAGGAGCCTTATGTGCGGACATACTTTTTTTGGCATGTATTAAAGAGGTTGTTCGAAAAGTCCGCGCGAGATCCACGTCGAATTTCTGCGTTGGCTCGGCTTTTACGGTGCTCACGTATTGTTTTAAGTGCAGCGACATAAAAGTCCTGTTTCATAACATGCGGATAATTTTCTAAGCATACATTGGACTTTTATGTCAATGCTGCACGCTTTCAATGATACTAGTGCCGAAGGCACTAGTCGTTCCGCTCCTCAAAGCCTTCGACGCCTTGAAATTCTCGTGTTTATCGTGCTCCTTTTCGAACTCATACTTAAATTTTGGGCAGGTTTTGTAGTGATTTGGCCAGTATGTCTTCGGGGAGCGGGAAATCTTCCAGTTTGCCCGCCATGAACTTGTCGTACGAAGGCAGGTCCAGCAGCCCGTGCCCGCTCAGGGTGAACAAAATAGTGCGGGCTTCGCCGGCCTCCTTCGCCGCCAGGGCCTCGTTGATTGCACACTGGATGGCATGGGCCGATTCCGGAGCCGGAACTATGCCTTCGCTGCGGGCGAACATTATGGCCCCTTCGAAAATAGAGGTTTGATCCAGGGCAGTGGCCTCGATAATGCCGTCATGCAACAGCTGGCTAACCAGCGGGGAATCACCGTGGTAACGCAGCCCGCCGGCGTGGATGCTGGGCGGCATAAATTCGGACCCCAGGGTATACATGCTGAGCAGCGGTGTCAGCCCGGCCACATCACCGAAGTCGTATCCGAACCGGCCCCGGGTCAATGTGGGACAGGAGGACGGTTCCGCAGCAATCAATCTTATCTTGGCGCCCCGCACCAGTTTGTCATATACGAACGGAAACGCCGTGCCGGCAAAGTTACTCCCGCCGCCGCAGCAGCCTATTACTATGTTGGGGTATTCCCCGGCCTTGGCCATTTGCTCCTTCGCTTCCTGGCCGATGACGGTCTGGTGCAGTATCACGTGATTTAGCACGCTGCCCAGGGCATAGTTGGTGTCTTCGCGCTGGGCGGCTACTTCCACCGCTTCGCTGATGGCAATACCAAGGCTCCCGGGGGAGTCGGGATCGGCAGCCAGCACTTTCCGGCCCGCTGCGGTTTCATTACTTGGGCTGGGCACCACCGAAGAGCCGAAAATCTGCATCATGGAACGGCGGTACGGCTTTTGTTCATAACTAACTTTGACCATGAATACCCGGCATTCCATGCCGAAGAAGTTGCAGGCCTGACTGAGGGCTACGCCCCACTGCCCGGCGCCCGTTTCCGTGGTCAGCCGGTTGATGCCTTCCTTTTTATTGTAATAGGCTTGCGGTACGGCGGTATTCAGCTTGTGGCTGCCCGCTGGGCTGACCCCTTCATATTTATAAAAAATTTTGGCAGGTGTATCCAGCGCTTTTTCCAACCGGCGGGCCCGGCACAGGGGCGAAGGGCGCCAGAGCCGGTAAATCTTCTGTACCTCTTCCGGAATGTCGATCCAGCGTTCGGTGCTGACCTCCTGCTTGATCAGTTCCATAGGAAATATGGCAGACAGGTCTTCCGGACCCACAGGCTTTTGGGTGGCCGGGTGTAATGGCGGTTTGGGCAAATTGGGCATGTCCGCCATCACGTTATACCACTGCCGGGGCATTTCTTTTTCCGTGAGCAAAATTTTATTTTCGCTCATCTCTTCTATAACTCCTCTCTACTCAATTTTTTGGTGAAAAAACCATAAAAACATTGTAGACTATGAGTTATTTTTCCGCAAGGGATTATCAACTAATTTTTTCTTTTTCTACCAGCGTGTTGCTCCAGCGCCCGCAGCGGTCCCCCCAGCGGGCAATCACCCGGCCGGACTCCATAATTTCCACCACTTCACAAATGTTCGGACAGCCGTCACATGCAAATCCACCGGCCCGGAAATCCTTATCCACAATATCAAACCCGCGGAAACAGGTGGGTTTACGGTTGGTGGCCTCCCGGGCCAGCATAGCCGAGCCCAGCGCGCCCATTACGTTGTAATAAGGTGGTATGTGCACTTCCAATCCCAGGGCCTTTTCAAAGGCCCACTTCATGCCGGCGTTGGCGGCTACACCCCCCTGAAAAACCACCGGGGGCAATATTTCTTTACCCTTGCCCACATTATTCAGATAATTGCGTACCAGCGCCTCGCACAATCCGGCCAGGATATCCCGCACATTGTAGCCCATCTGCTGCTTATGAATCATGTCACTTTCTGCAAAAACTGCGCAGCGCCCGGCGATGCGCACCGGCACTTCCGATTCCAGCGCCAGGGGGCCGAATTCTTCAATGTCAATACTCAGGCGAGCGGCCTGCTGGTCTAAAAACGAGCCCGTACCGGCAGCGCAAACGGTATTCATGGCAAAATCCGCTACCACATTGTTGCGCAGGATTATTATTTTGGAGTCCTGGCCGCCTATTTCCAGGATGGTCTGCACCCCGGGGACAATATTGGAGGCGGCAATGGCGTGCGTTGTAATTTCGTTCTTTACAATATCCGCACCAGTGATGATCCCCGCCAGGTGCCGGCCGCTGCCGGTGGTACCCGCACCGGCAATTTTGGCCCCGGGCGGCAGGGCCGCTTTCATTAATTTCATTCCCTGCTGCACCGCTTCGATGGGCCTGCCCCGGGTGCGCAAATATATACTGTGTTTCACCGTACCGTCTTCACCGGTCAACACCAGGTTAGTACTGACCGAACCAACATCAATACCCAGATAACAATACATTTCCAGCCAATCCTCCCGCAGCTTGTTTTTTTCTGGCAAGTAAATCCACAAAGGCTTCCAACCTGGTGACTATGCCAGCGTCGCCGGACTGTTCATCCACGATCAGGGTCATGGTGGGAATACCCAGGTCGGCGCTTATTTTCGGCAGGATACTTTGGGCCACAATCTCCGGCATACAGGTGAAAGGTAGCAGTTGAATCACCCCATCAAACCCCTGCTCAGCGTAAAGGATAGTATTGCCTACGGTTTCCAGCCCGTGCCCGCCGACGAAATGCTTCAGATACTTTAGCGCCTTTTGTTTGGCCAGCTTGTTGGTGCGCATGTTTTTAACCAGTCCCATGAAGAGGTGCTCGTTGATCCACTCGCTGAGGTAAATGGAACGGTCAACCTCTACACCCATCCCGCCCAGCTTGCGTTCAATGTCGAGATTGGTAAAGGGTTCCAGTAAAGTGTAAATTTCCCCCACCAGTCCAATGCGCACCACCGGTCGGTGGCTGTCCACCGCTACGCCGCCCATGATGGCGACGGCTTTTTCCCGGGCCTGCGGCAGTTCATCCGGCGTAGCGGCGTGCACTATTTCCCGCAGCGCCGCTTGCAATGCCCGATCGGTGTCGCCGGTTTGCCGTTCGCGCGGCCTGGAATAATGGGCCATACGTTCCACTTCATCCATGGCCTTGGCTTTGCGGTAGCCGAACTGGATCCCCTTGATGACCCGGCGCCAGGAACTGTTGCCGGTTATATACTTTATTTTGCCCAGTAGTTCGCCGATATGTTTTTGGGGTGGCTCCAACACTATTAGATTGTACCGGTAGCCCAAGTCCTGCAGTATAGCATGTTCCACCTGGGCGTAGTAGCCAAAGCGGCAGGGCCCGCACCCGCCGGCCATGACCATGGTGTCGGCGCCCATTTCGGCGGCTTCTATAAAATTGCCCAGATTTAACTTTAACGGCATACAAGCAAATTCGGGCCCGTGTTTTACGCCCAACTGCAGCGTTTTTTTGCTGGAAGGGGGCGGCACGACCACTTCCACTCCCAGGTATTCAAGCATGGCCTTGACGCATATCCACATATGCCCCATATGGGGGTAAACTACTTTCAATAGAATCATCACCTATTTTTGTAAAATAAACATAGTTACTTCAACGGGACCGGTAGTTTCCCGCTGCGTTCAGAATCTCCGCGCCGACGGGACTTTGACTTGCCTCGGACCGGCTCCGGCGGTCCTGCATATTGCGCGCAACGGGATGGCTATTCTATATTCAGTTATAAACAGTCGCATTCATGCTACCTGCTATCACAGATTATATCTGCGCGATTCGTCCCGCCGAGCCGGTAACCTCGGCTTCGTCAAGTCCCGTTACCGGCGCTCCGATACATCTCTTGCGGGAAACTACCGGTCCCCCAAAGCAATTTACTTCCCGGACACTTTCCGTTCGAGAATATCATCTACAGTGTCGCCGCCACGTCTTCCAGGCTGCGGCGCCACCGCACCATGTCCAAGAACGCCTCCAGGCGCGTAACCATGCCCGCTTCGCCGGTATGCTCGTCAATGGTCAAATTCAGCAGGGGCTTGCGCGTCTGGCGGCGGGCGAATCTTTCAATAAGCTCGCCTGTCATGGAATCCGGTCCGCAGCCGAAAGAAGCGACATGGATAACACCGTGTACGTCCGGCCGGGCGAAATAATGGTAAGCGGCCCCGGTCATGCGCTGGTTGAGGGTCCAGAACAGCTTCTTGGGTAATTTTTGCGACTCCCGCCGAATAACATGTTCGGGTAACTGGTCCGCGGTCACCACGTGGGCCCCGTTTTCCCGCAGCCGGCCAATCATATTCATGCTGATAAAACGGTCATATATGTTATATGGATGACCGATAACCGCTATTCTCAAGTCACTGTATTGACCGGCGTCAGTTCCGATCGCACTTTTATCCGTTTCACATGGCAGCTTACCCGACTCCAGGGCCCGGTATTGCTGTTGCAACGCATCAAAAGAGGCCCGGTAGGCCATAAAAATGCGCGCCGGGTTGCGGGTAAAAAGTTTGCCGACGGAATAAAAAAATTCGTACGGGCTGCTGCCCCTACGGTACAAATCCACATTGCAGTCAATCAGCGGCGGAAGCCCTTCAATGGTATTGCGCACCATATCGGGGAACCCCAGGAATTTCGGGCAGATATATTCCCGTACCGCCGTACTGACCATACGAGGTAAAAATATATAATCCACCCGGTCGCGTAAATCCAATACGTGACCCACCGCCAGTTTTACAGGCAGGCAGGCTTCATCGACAGTGGATTGCAGGCCTTTTTCCAGCAACCCCCGGGTGGTGTCCCTGGATATAACGGTCTTCACACCCAATTTAGTAAAAAAAGTTTTCCACTGGGGGTAATAGTAATAAAACAATAATGCTTTGGGTATGCCCACTTTAACGGACATGGCGCTCAAAAGCCCTCCCATCTGACACTTTTCTCACATTATGATATTATGGACTAAAACAAGCGGTGGTATACTTTTAGACGATCAATAAAAAAGCCAAAAAGGGGACAGGCATCTTTTTTCAAAAAACGAAAAAAGCAGCCTGTCCCCTTTTTGGTATACTTTCCTAAGCAATAAAATAACCGCGACCGGAGCCGCGGTTATTTGTTGCCTTTGGTTTTACCTGCTTTCTCATCGGGCTTGCGGGCCGGCACCGGAACTCCCTGCCGGTCAATATCACGGGGCTTCAAGGCGCTGGGCCGAATATTGGCCGTCGGCACCGGCCTGCGTACCAGGATGCTGTACATCGCCCGGGCATTAAACGGTATCAGCGGCCACAGGTAAGGCACCCCGAAAGAGCGGGTGAAAACAAGCAATGCCAGCACGAGAGCAAAGCCGATCAAAAAGCCGGGCAAACGGAACAGCCCCACTAGAACCAGCAGGAACAAACGAATCAGACGGTTGGCCCAGCCCAATTCGTAGCTGGGGGTCAGGTAGTTGCCCACTACCGCCGCTGCCGTGTACATAACCACTTCGGCGTTAAACAATCCCACCGTTACCGCCATGTCACCAATCAGCAAAGCGGCAATAATGCCGACGGCGGTGGCCAGCGCCGTCGGCGTATGGATGGTGGCCATGCGCACCATGTCCACGGCCAGCTCGGCGATCAGGAACTGCAAAAATATCGGTATTTTGCCTATTTTATCGGGGCCGATAAATTTAAGCGCCGGCGGCAGTATTTCCGGCTGCAAAACAGCCAGCAACCATAAGGGTAATAAAAATACGGAAACAGCCACTCCAAAAAACCTGACCCAGCGCATGTATACTCCCGCTGTGGGGTTTTGCCGGTATTCCTCGGCGTGCTGCAAGTGATGGAAAAAAGTAGCCGGTGTGATGATAACGCTGGGTGAAGTGTCCACCAGCACCAGCACGTGCCCTTCAAGCAGGTGTATGGAAGCCACGTCCGGCCTTTCGGTGTATCGCACCTTCGGCAGCGGGTTCCAGTAGTTGCCCGGCGTGATCAGTTCTTCAACAGCCTTTTCCGCCATGGGCAAGCCGTCAATGTTGATGCTGGAAATCTTCTCCCTTACGCTGTCAACCAAATCCTTGTTGGCGATATCTTCAATATAACAGATGACTATATCTGTTTTCGACCGGTTGCCGGCCTGGACATATTCCATCCGCAGCTTGGGGTCGCGGATACGCCTTCTGATCAACGCGGTATTAAAAACCAGTGTCTCGGTAAAACCGTCCCGGGAACCCCGGACCACCTTTTCCAAGTCCGGTTCCTGGGGGCTGCGGACCGGATAAGTGCGCACGTCCAGCATGATGGCCTGGTCGGAACCGTCTATCAGCAAGGCCAGCGGGCCGGATAACATTTTTTCAATTACGTCTTCCAGGTAGTCCGCCTGCTGCACTTCGACATAGTTAATATATTTGCTGAAAAGTTTTTGGAAGGCGTCCACCGAAAGGTCTTCGCGGTCCAGTTTACCTAAATTATATAAGATGTCCGTCATTAATTCGGCATTGGCGAAAGCATCTACAAAAAGCATCAACACTTTTTTGCCGCCAATGGTCATTTCCCGCCGGACAATGTCGAAATTTTTATCAAAGGCCAGTTTCTCATCCAGCAAATCTTTATTGACATCCAGATGTTTGCTTAATTTAGTTTTTTCCTCAATAGCGGCAGGACTCATGCGTATCCACTCCTCCTGATTATTTCCCGCAGTGCTTTGGTAGTCAACGGAGCACCCCTGGTATAATCATCCGCATAGTTCATTTTTCCCACATCGCCAATGCCGATCACCACCGGCAGGTTTAATTCGTCCAATACTTCCACGGTATCGCCGTGCAAGGATTCGCCGGGGCAATAGTTACCCAATTTATCCACGGGACCGCTGACCAGTTCACCCCGGTAATCCACGGACGCATGCACATGCGTACCTTCCGTGGCCTGGGTGTTGGATGCCACCGCCAGAGCGCCCAGAATGCGGATATCCCGGTGCCCGGCCAAGTAGGTCAATGCTGATTCACCCTGGCCGGGCCCATTTACGCCCCGGTCATCCAGCATTACCACCACCGGCTCGTGAGCCGCCGTTTTAATCAGCTGCACCAGTTGTTCACCGTTTAAGGGGGTGGGGTTACCCGCCGAGGCGGAAATGCACCTGGCCCCGATATTACGGGCCGCCGTTTCCACCGCCTTTTGGGCCACCTTGTCCCCGTCGGTCACTACTATTACGTTGATAGGTTTACTCACTTGCTAACTCCTCACCGACTTCGAGAATACAATGTAAGGACACCTTATGGTGTCCTTGTCAGCTGGTGTGGGCTACTTTTAAATTGGCCTTGTATTCCACTACCTTGCCGTTTTCCACGTTGGCGGTTAAATTTACCACTTCCACGCCCACGATATTGTTCACTGTTCTTGAAGCTTCGTCAACAGCAGATTGTACTGCGCTGCGCCAACCTTCCCTGGATTCCCCCACCATTTCCATAACCTTGATATGCACGTTTCATCCTCCTTTGAACTTTAAAAATAACTTGGCAATTGTATTATTTGTCCTGCTGCGTTTTTTATGCAAATCAGCAAGAAGGGGACCGGCAAAAAAGGGGACAGGCACCTTTTTCAAAAAACGAAAAAGGAGCCAGTCCCCTTTTTTTACCGGGCGCTTTCCATCATGTCTTTTAACTTTTGCAAGGCTTGACGTTCCAGGCGGGATACTTGTACCTGGGACAGGCCCAGCCGGTCGGCTATTTCCCCCTGGGTTTTATCCCCAAAAAACCGCCAAAGGAGTATCAGCCTGTCCCGATCCGGCAGTTTCTTAAGCACCTCTTTCACCGCAATATTGTCCAGCCAGGGAACCTCCGCCTCATCTTCCTCGCTTAACTGATCCAACAGGTAAATGGGGTCGCCGTCGTCCTGGTGCAAAGTTTCGTAGATGGAAGCGGGCGATTGAGATGCTTCCAGAGCCGTGATCACTTCTTCCCTGGGTATGCCCAGCTCAGCGACAATCTCATTTACGGTTGGTTCCCGTCCCATTTTAGCCACCAGCATATCCCGGCTCTGCTGCACTTTGTAAGCGGTTTCTTTAATGGAACGGCTTACCTTGATGGGGTTATCGTCCCTTAAGAAACGCCTGATTTCACCGACTACCATGGGCACGGCATAGGTGGAAAAGCGCACATTGTAACTCATGTCAAATTTGTCGATGGCTTTCATTAAGCCGATACAGCCGATCTGGAAAAGATCCTCCAACTCGTAACCCCGGTTTTGAAAACGCTTGACCAGGTTAAACACCAGTTTCAAATTACAGTTGACCAAGCGTTCCCTGGCCTGGGCATCTCCCGCCTGGGCCTTTTCCAGCAGTTCCTTCATTTCCTCGTCTTTAAGCAAGGGGAAACGGGGTAGGTTCATATCCATCAATCTACTGCTCATCACCCATTCCCCCTACTGTTCAGGCACTGCGGCCTGTCGGGGCGCCCCCGCCCTTCTGCTCATTTTTATTCTGGTGCCCTTACCCGGAGTGGATTGCACAGAAAATTTTTCCATAAATGATTGCATGAAAGCAAAACCCAGCCCCATCCTTTCCGGGTCGGTGGAATAAGCCGGCTCCAATGCCTGGGAAATATCCTTTATGCCCTTACCTTGATCAATTACCTCAATCTCCATGTATTCTTCTGCCACGCGTAATTCCAGCCGGACCGTATGGTCAGGGTTATTCCCGTATCCGTGGATGATGGCGTTGGATACAGCTTCGGAAACCGCCACCTTGATCTCTTCAATATCGGACAAGGTAAAATCCAGTTGGGAAACAAACGCGGCTACCGCTACCCGGGCAAAGGCCACGTTTTCCGTCCGGCTGGAGAATTCAAGCACAGCTTTATTCATTGTTCCGCCTCCTTTCAAGGTGCCCTGAGCAGCTACGCCACGGGGACGGTTCCATCGTCTTCCCTTCGGCCCTTCGCTGCGCTTCGGGGACGCTCGAACCGTCCCCATGGCTCCGCTAACTTTTAAATTACGCTGTAATATTAAAAAAGAATTGTTCTATGCCGTTGATGAATTGATCAACCCAGCTTTTCCCAAAGGGCGCCGGTTGACGGGTATTCATCCATTAGGCCGAGTAATCCGGACAGTTCCAGAATCTTTTTGACCTGGGGCCTGGCTCCCGCCAGGTAGACTTTTCCGCCCCGGGCGGCAACTTTTTTATACCTGCCCAAAATAACCCCCAAACCGGCGCTATCCACAAATTCCACCCCGCTAAGATCAAAAATAAGGTTGTTTAAACCGTAATCCTGCAGTGCCCGGTCTATATCTTCCCGCAGCGAATCGGTTATACTTATATCCACTTCGCCCGATATGGAAACCACCAGGTAATCTTTTTCCTTTTTAATTGTATAATTCACTACTTACCACCTCAATAGGCAAGATTGTAAATAAAGGACTACCTGTTAGATTTTACCACAACAGTATGGCAACATGCAAGTATCGTTATCTAGCGTTTGACTAACGGGGCCAGTACATGATAATCAGCACACCCATCAGCGCAATAAACCCGCCAATTAAATCAAACCTGTCTGGAGTAATCTGGTCGATTTTCCAGCCCCACAGAAACCTCCTAACCGGTACCGTTTATCAACATTTGGATTAATCGCTTGTCTGTACTAATAATGTCCGGTGGCCCACTTGCGGACAAAATTCAGAAAAGCAAGCACCGCAGGATACGAGTGCATATCCTTCACCGATATGATGGAACAGTACACCGGTACAGCCAGCCGGTTGTGATCCACCACCCGCAGGACACCGGCCGCCAGTTCTAGTTCCACCGCGTGTTTCGGCAGAAATGCTACCCCCACTTGTTCGGTCGCCAAGCGCTTAATGGCGCCGGCGTCGCTTATCTCCGCCGTTTTCTTGAATGAAATGCCTTCCTCATCAAGGAACGATTCCACCAGCGCCCGAGCGGCGGAGCCTTTTTCCCGCCAGAGCAGGGTTTCCTCCGCCAGGTCGGCTGCGGTAACGTTCCGGCCTGCCAGGGGGTGTTCCAAGGTTTTTTCCAGGGCCGCCACCTGTCGCGACACGGCGGGCTGGCTGAGGGCCAGTTCTTCTCCCGCCCGGGAATAATTAAGGTGCCTGGCCACGGCATAAAAAGTTTTCAGGTGATAGAGGTTCAGCTCGGCCATTATCCGCCCGACCCTTCGATAAACTATAACCTAACTGCATAATGCTTATTGTTATAAATTCATTTGTATTATAATTAATCCTGTGCTAATCTGTAAAATGTTAAATGGTCAGGGGTGTAGATTATGAAGAACCAACCATTAAATGTCAAACTGACTTCTTATTCCCCGGGCTCGGGGTGAGCATGCAAGATAGGTCCGGCGGACCTGGCGCAGGTTCTGCGCTGCCTGCCCCCGGTGAGGGACCCCAACGTCCTGGCCGGGCGCGACGAAAATGCGGCAGTTTACAGGTTGAACGATGAACTGGCCGTTATCCAAACCGTTGATTACATCACTCCAGTGGTGGACGATCCCTACCAGTTCGGGATGATTGCGGCGGCAAACGCCCTGAGCGATATTTACGCCATGGGGGGGCAGGCCGGTGACCGCCCTGAACATCGTCGGGTTTCCCAACCAGAGCCTGCCCCTGTCCATTATGGAAGCTATCATCAAGGGCGGCGCGGATAAAGCCGCCACAGCCGGCGTCACCATTGTGGGCGGGCATTCCATCACCGACAGCGCTTCCAAATACGGCCTGGCGGTAACCGGTTTCGTGGAGCCGGGCAAAATAATCACCAAGAGTGGGGCCAAACCCGGCGACCGGTTGGTTTTAACCAAGCCGCTGGGCGTCGGAGTGGTCACCACCGGCATAGACCATAAGCTGGTGCGTGAAGACCTGGTCGGGCGGGTGACCGACATCATGCTCACGCTGAACCGGCGGGCCGCCGAAATTATGCTGGAGGTGGGGGTCAGCGCCTGCACCGACGTGACGGGTTACGGCCTGCTGGGACACCTGCGGGAAATTGTTACCGCCAGCGGGGTCGGGGCGCGGGTGGAGGCCGCCGGGGTACCAGTGATCCCGGAAACCGAGGAACTGGTCCGGGCCGGGGCGGTGCCGGGGGGTACCCACAATAACTACCGCTACCTCCGGGAAGCGGTGCAGTGGGACCCGGCGCTGTCCAATGAAATGAGGTTGATCCTCTGCGACCCCCAGACATCCGGGGGCCTGCTCATGGTGGTTCCCCGGGAAAGGAAAGACTGCCTGCTGGCCGCCCTGCGCAAAGACCCGGAAGTGGTGCTGGCGGAGGAGATCGGGGAAATCGTTGAGGAGCCCGGAGTGATTAGCGTAACGACATAAAACGCTGTGCCGCATTTCAACTATGCTTCTAATATCCAACATCAAATGTCCAACCTCCAATATGGGCCAGGGCTGAGGTACAAAGTATTAAAAAGCGCGCGCTGAGGGAACTGAATTAAGCGCGCTTTTTTTATGATTAAAGAAACAGCCCAAAGGGGGCTGGCTCCTTTTTCGCTTTTTGAAAAAGGTGCCAGCCCCCTTTGGGCTTTTGTATATTACTCAACTTTCGCAGTAACAAGCAGCCAGTCGTTCCTTGAAAAACGAGGGTAAATTGCTGATCAAGTAGTCGATCAGCTTGCGGATCTCCGCCTCCGCCAGTTGCAGCTGCTCTTGTAAAAACCGCTCCATCAGGGAGAAAATCCTCTGTAGCGCATCTACCAGACTGATATCCTGCAACTCGTCGCAGCAGATGTAGAAGAGGTTGCCGATGGTTCTCGGGTCTTCGCCGTTTCGGCTCTCCAGAGCCAGCATGATGTATCGGATGAACACGATGGTAGTGTGCGCCACCATGGAATCGTAGGAACGTCCCTGAAACTCTTTG
>NZ_FOYM01000013.1 GCF_900115975.1 Desulfoscipio geothermicus DSM 3669 | reverse complement strand
TTCTACTCCTGCACCCTGTGCCAGAGCTTTGCGCCCACCCACGTGTGCGTGATCGCCCCCGAGCGGGTCGGCCTGTGCGGCGCAGTGAGCTGGCTCGACGCCAAAGCGGCCTACGAAATCAACCCGCACGGCGCCAACCAGCCCATCCCGAAGGAAGGCGTCATCGACGAAGTCAAGGGCCAGTGGCAGTCCTTCAACGAGTTCTGTTTCAACAACTCGCAGCGCAACATCGAGGCCGTCAACTTCTACACCATCATGGAATACCCGATGACCTCCTGCGGCTGCTTCGAGTGCATCCTGGCCATGGTGCCCGAGTGCAACGGCTTCATGGTGGTCAACCGCGAACACGGCGGCATGACCCCGTCCGGGATGACTTTCAGCACGCTGGCCGGCACCATCGGCGGCGGTGCCCAGATGCCCGGCTTCATGGGCATCGGTAAATCCTACTTGGCTTCGCCCAAATTTGTGCCCGCCGACGGCGGATTGGGCCGGCTGGTTTGGATGCCCAAGGCCCTGAAGGAAGAGCTGCGCCCCGCCCTGGAGGAGGCGGCCGAGAATGCCGGCCTGGGCAAGGAGTTTGTAGATAAGATCGCCGACGAAACCGTGGGCACCAGCGGCGAGGAAATCATGTCCTTCCTTGAGGAAAAGGGACACCCGGCGCTGACCATGGATCCGTTGATGTAATATCAGCTAGTATTTCCTTTCGAGTTTCCGGAACACCAGTGGCGGACCCCCTTTAAATGAGTGTTCGAAAAGGAGCACGAAAGACACGAGAAGTTCAAGGCGGCGAAGGTTTTGAGGAGCGGAGCGTATATATAATACGTGAGCACCGCAAAAGCCGAGCCAACGTAGAAATTCGACGTGGATTTCGCGCGGACTTTTCGAACATCCTCTTTAAGGGTTCCGCCGGAGTGTTCCGTATATATGACAAGCGATTTTCGAGAAAGGAGTTTGGAGTAATGGGTTTAACAGGTTTAGAAATTTTTAAACAGCTGCCGAAAACCAACTGTAAAGATTGTGGGCAACCAACCTGCCTGGCTTTCGCCATGCAACTGGCCAGCGGTAAAGCCAGCCTGGATCAGTGCCCCCATGTAAGCGATGCAGCAAAGGAAGCTCTCGATTCCGCCTCCGCCCCGCCGGTGGCACTGGTGAAGGTCGGCAAAGGTGCAAAAGAAGTCGCACTGGGTAACGAAACCGTTCTTTTCCGTCATGACAAGCGTTTTGAGCATCCCACAGGGATTGCTATTTCCGTCAGCGACACCGACAGCGATATCCCAGCCAAGGTAGCGGAAATCAACAAACTGGTCTTTGACCGCGTCGGCCAGATTCACAGCGTGAACCTCGTTGCAGTGGCTAACGCTTCCGGCGATGCTGCCAAGTTTGCCGAAGCAGCAAAAGCAGTTCAGGATAACACTGAATTTCCGCTGGTGTTGATAAGTGAAGATCCGGCGGCCATGGAAAAAGCGCTGGAAGTAGCCGGTGACAACAACCCGCTTATCTGCGGCGCCAATGCGTCTAACCTGGAAGCCATGGTCGAGTTGGCCAAAAAATACGATGCTCCTGTGGTGATTAAAGGTGCTGACCTTAATGAGCTGGCCGACCTGGTACAGAAAGCCGGTTATAAAAAGCTCTTCCTGGATTCCGGCGCCCGCGAAGTCAACAAGGTTCTGGCCGACCAGACCCAGATTCGCCGCCAGGCTTTGAAGAAGTTTCGCCCGTTCGGTTATCCCACCATTACCTTTGCGGACAACCCGGATCCCATTCAGGCCGTTGTGGACGCTGGCGTGTACATTGCCAAATACGCCGGGATAGTAGTACTGAATACTGCAGATCCCGCCGACGTACTGCCGCTGATCACCCTGCGCCTGAACATCTACACCGACCCGCAGAAACCGATTGCGGTAGAATCCAAGCTGTACGAAGTGGGCAACCCCGGACCGAATGCACCGGTATTTGTCACCACCAACTTCTCCCTGACTTACTTCTGCGTACAGGGTGATATTGAAGCCGGTCGCATTGACGCCTACATCCTGCCGGTGGACACCGACGGCATCTCTGTATTAACCGGTTGGGCGGCAGGCAAGTTTACACCGGAGAAGATTACCGAAATGGTTAATGAGACCGGTATTGCCGACAAGGTTTCCCATAAGAAGCTGATCATTCCGGGAGGCGTGGCCGTATTAAGCGGCAAGCTGCAGGAACTGAGCGGCTGGGAAGTGCTGGTCGGGCCGCGTGAATCCGCCGGCATTCCTTCCTTCATCAAGCAGCGGTGGAACGCATAACATTGCTCCGATTGCAGCCTAACACTAGTAATTCAGAGCAGTGTGGAAAATAATAACCTGTAATCAGTTCTGACAGTTATATATACCAACAAAGGAGATGAATTATATGTCATTTAATATAGCAGTAGCCGGGAAAGGCGGTACAGGTAAAACCACATTATGCTCTTTGATTATCAGGCAATTGATAAAAACCGATAAAAAACCCGTCTTTGCAGTGGATGCCGACGCCAATGCCAATTTGAACGAAGCGCTGGGCATGGAAATCGAGGGTTCCATTGCAGACTTACTGGTGCGGATTAACAATAACCTTGAACCTCTGCCGGCAGGCATGACCAAGGACCAGTTTGTCGAATACAAAGTACATCAATCCCTCTCAGAAGGTGATTATGTCGACCTTTTAGTAATGGGCGGCCCGGAAGGAGCCGGTTGTTACTGTTACGCCAATAATTTGTTGCGTGGTTTTGTAGCCGATTTGAGCCAAAATTACCAGTACATGGTAATGGACAATGAGGCCGGCCTGGAACACTTGAGCAGGCGTACTACTCAAAATATAGACATTCTGTTCATCACCAGCGACGCCTCGGCCCGCGGTATCCGGTCTGCCGGCAGGGTGCGCGAACTGGTGGAGAATTTAAAGTTGGATATCAAGAAAATGTACCTTGTGGTATCCAGAGTGAACGAGGGTAATTTGGATGCACTCAAACCGGAAATAGAAAAAACCGGTTTGGAATTAATCGGCACATTACCTCTAGATGAGCAGGTTATGGAATATGACCTGTTGAGCAAACCACTCTTTGATTTACCTGATGATTCACCGGTGGTGGCAGCTGTGAACGAAATTTTAAAGAAAGCTGCCATTCTGTAATACCGCAAAATTAGCTTTCTAACGCAGAAAGGAGCGGAACTAATGGCTGTTACTATAGCTAAGGAAAAATGGACCAGCAAGGTAGGCGAAATGGTGCTGGGAGCCGATTCGACCGTTAAGGTAGGCGGCGAAAGCGCACTGCCTTTCCTGCATTTTGAAGGAGAAATTCCCAACAAGCCGGTACTGGCACTGGAAGTTTGGGACCTGGAACCTGTAGATTGGCCTGAAATTTTAAAGAAACCCTTTGCCGACGTACTGGCGGATCCCGTGGCCTGGGCCAAGAAGAACGTGGAATACGGTGCTGATTTGGTCGCCCTGCGCTTAATGAGCGCCCATCCTGATTATAAAAATGCTACTCCGGAAGAGTGCGCCGCCACGGCAAAGGCAGTAGCAGATGCCGTAGATGTGCCCCTGATCGTTATCGGCTGCGGCGTAGAGGAAAAGGACGCCGATTTGTTCGAAAAAGTCGGTGAAGCCCTGAACGGCAAGAACTGCTTGATCGGCTGCGCCACCGAGAAAAATTACAAGACCATCACCGCTGCCGCGATGGTGAACGGCCACAGCGTGATTGCTTCCAGCCCGTTGGATATCAACCTCGCCAAACAGTTAAATATTTTGATGACTGAAATGAATCTGCCGGCCAACCGCATTGCCATTGACCCGCTGGTGGGCGCACTGGGCTACGGCATTGAGTATGCCTACTCCATCATGGAAAGGGCCAGAATGGGTGCACTCATGGGTGACAAGATGCTGGCCATGCCGGTTATCTGCTTTGTCGGCCAGGAGGCCTGGAAAGCCAAGGAAGCCAAGAGCCCCGATGACGAAAATCCCGAATGGGGCGCCCAGGAGCGCCGGGCCATCCTATGGGAGGTTATCACCGCCACAACCTTTGCCCAGGCGGGCGGTTCCATATTTGTGCTGCGTCACCCCGAGACCGTCAAGCAGGTTAAGGTCCAGCTGGACAAAATGATGGAGAGCAATGCTTATTAAAAAATAGAGGAGGCTAAGAGCATGATCCTTATTGGTGAGCGGATCAACGGCATGTTTAAGGATATCCGGGAAGCTATCCAGAACAAGGACCCGGAACCCGTCAGGTACTGGGCCAAGCGTCAGTATGAAATGTGCGCTTCCTATCTTGATGTCAATACCGGTCCGACTGTGGAAGCAGCGGACCAGCCCGCCGTCATGGAATGGCTGGTAAAAACCGCCCAGGAAGCCGCCCCCCTGCCGTGCTGCATCGATTCCACCAACCCCGATGCCATTGAAGCCGGTTTGAAAGTGCACAAGGGCAAGGCTATGATCAACTCCACGACAGCTGACCAGTTCAAAATGGATATTTATATCCCCATGGCAGCCAAGTACAATGCCGCCATTATCGGTCTGGCCATGAACGAAAAGGGTGTGCCGAAAAGCGCTTCCGATCGTATCGCCCTGGCCATGGAAATCGTAGTCAATTGCGATATGCACGGCGTTCCCATGGAAGACCTGTACATCGACCCGCTTATGCTGCCCTGCAATGTAGCGCAGGAGCACGGCGTTGAAGTGCTGGAAACTCTCAGACAAATCAAGACCCTGGCTGACCCGGCACCGCGAACCACCATGGGCTTGAGCAACTCTTCCCAGCGCTGCACCAACCGTCACTTGATCAACCGTACCTTCTTGATTATGAGCATGGCTTGCGGTCTGGATTCAGCCATTGCCGACGTGGACGACGAAGAACTGCTGGATGCAGTGGCAGCGGCCAACATTTTATTGAATAAAGACATCTATTGCGACTCTTTCCTGAAAACCTTCCGCTCCAAGTAAGATAAATTAAGACCGTCACAAACAGCCGGTCAAGGTTTAGGAAAAGGCGGTTATAATATAACCGCCTTTTCTTAACTGGCGCTGTCCCGGGTACTTAACACCAAACCAAATCATTTGACAGCGTAAGCGCTAAATATTATACTAAGGTCAAGGTATGCATAATCCCGGTTTATTAAATAATTTAAAGATTTTTCGAACAATTGGGCTAAATCAAACCTTATGTTGGTGAAATAAATAATTATTTAACATTAAATGTGCCAAGATTTGCAATACATTGAAACAATCCCGGTTTCACCACAAAGGTTATAATATTAGCCTTAGTAGCATTTAACGAACCAGCTAATTTGCTAAACAATCAGTACAACCGGGAACAGAGCATCCTTTGAGTAACCGGCTCGGGCATCCGGTTAAATGCAATATCTTCCCGGCCCGGAAAATCTTTGGAATTCTGTGATGCCGAAACTAGGAGGACGGATGTGATGCTTAGATGAGTACAAAACCTGACAAGGTCGGAGCCGTACTAGTAGTTGGCGCAGGTATCGCCGGTATACAAGCATCGCTTGATTTGGCGGAATCAGGCTATTATGTATATCTGGTGGAAAAAAGCCCGGCCATTGGCGGTACCATGCCGATGCTGGACAAAACATTCCCTACTAATGACTGCTCCATGTGCATCCTGTCTCCCAAACTTGTTGATTGCGGGAGACACTTGAATGTCAATACCATTACCAACGCTGAAGTGGTGGACATTCAGGGTGAACCGGGTAACTTTAAAGTTACCGTTAAACAAAAGGCCCGTTTTGTTGACCCGGAAAAATGTACCGGATGCGGATCCTGTGCTGAAGAATGTCCGGTTAAAGTGGATGACGAATTCAATCAGGGTCTTAATAAGAGGAAGGCCATCTACAAACAGTATGCCCAAGCCTATCCCAACGCCTATGCCATTGATGCCAGCAAATGTTTGAAAATCAAAAAACCCAAAGCATGTGGCAAATGTCTTGAAGTCTGCCAGGCGGATGCCATCAATCATCAAATGCAAGACGAAACGAAGGAAATTGCAGTTGGTTCCGTCATTCTTTGCCCGGGCTTTGAAAAATTTGACGTCAGCCAGCTTGCATATTATGGCTACGGCAAACTGCCCAATGTTTTAACCAGCCTTGAATTTGAACGTATCCTCAGCGCTTCCGGTCCGTTCGGCGGACACCTGCAAAGGCCTTCCGACGGCAAGGAGCCCCAAAAGATAGCCTGGATTCAATGTGTCGGTTCCCGTAACTGCCGCATCGAACATGGTTACTGCTCTTCGGTTTGCTGCATGTACGCGATCAAGGAAGCCGTAATCGCCAAGGAACACACCCATTATCCCCTGGACACGGCTATTTTCTTTATGGACATGCGCACCTACGGCAAAGATTTTGAAAAATATTATGACCGGGCCAGACTGGAAAACGGCGTGCGTTTTATTCGTTCCCGCGTGTTTGAGGTAATGGAAGCCGACGACGGATCCGGAAACTGCCGTATCCGTTATTCCAACGAAGACGGGTCCATTGGCTATGAAGACTTTGACCTGGTGGTCCTTTCCCTCGGACTGGAACCGGCTTCCGAAATGGTGGAACTGGCCGGCAAGCTGGGCCTGGAGTTGAACAAGTTTAATTTCTGCGAACCGCCCGCCCTGACCGGCGTGGCTACCAATAAACCCGGTGTTTTCGTGGCCGGCGCTTTCAGCGGTCCACGGGACATTCCCGAAACCGTCATGCAGGCCAGCGCCGCGGCAGCAGCTTCAGCCGCAGACCTGGCATCCGCACGCGGCACTATGACCAAAGCTAAAGAGTACCCGGCGGAAAAAGATGTGGCCGGTGAAATCATTCGTACCGGTGTGTTCGTTTGCCACTGCGGCATCAACATCGGTAGCGTGGTTAACGTGCCCGAAGTTGTGGAATTTGCCAAGACATTACCAGGTGTTGTTTTTGCTGATGAGAAAATGTACGCCTGTTCGCAGGATACCTCGGCACAAATAAAAGAGGCCATTGAACAGTACGGCCTAAACAGGGTGGTTGTAGCCTCCTGCAGTCCCCGGACTCACGAACCGATGTTCCAGGAGACTTTAAAGGAAGCGGGGCTGAACCCCAACCTGTTTGAAATGGCCAACATCCGTGACCAGTGTTCCTGGGTCCACATGAACGAGCCCGAGAAAGCCACCGCCAAGGCCAAGGACCTGGTTAAAATGGCTGTATCCAAGGCCGCGTTGCTCGAACCGATCGACGGCGTAACCCTGGATATGAATCATGACGCCCTGGTTATTGGCGGCGGTGTATCCGGCATGACCAGCGCCATTAATCTTTCCAAGCAGGGTTACAAAGTATATCTGGTGGAAAAAGCAGAGACTTTGGGCGGTATCGCCAACCGTCTCCGTTTTGGCATGCGGGGTGAAGACGTGCCCGCGTTTGTCAGCGATCTGGTGGCCCAGGTCAATGCCGATGCAAATATTAAAATATTTACCGGTGCTGAGATTACCGATGTGCACGGTTTCGTCGGCAACTTCGAAACTACACTGAGTAGTGGTGAAGTTATCCAGCACGGCGTTACCATAATCTCCACCGGCGCTGAAGAATACAAGCCCACCGAGTACCTGTACGGGCAAAGTGACCGGGTAATGACCCTCCTGGAACTGGAAGGCCTGCTGGCCGCTAAGGATAGCAAGGTTACCGGCGCCAAGAATGTTGTATTTATCCAGTGCGTAGGTTCCAGAGACGAAGAACGCCCGTACTGCAGCAGAATTTGCTGCACCAAATCCGTAAAACAAGCCCTCAAGGTAAAAGAAATCAATCCTGACGCCAACGTATTTGTACTTTACCGTGACATAAGAACCTATGGTTTCTTTGAAGAAATGTACCGTGAAGCGCGTAACAAGGGAGTCATCTTCATCCGCTACACCGTGGACAACAAACCGGTGGTGGAGTCCGGAGCGGGCGGCGTCAAGGTAACGGTAACCGACCACGTACTGGGTGTGCCCGTAGAAATCAACGCCGATGTGGTTGGACTGGCAGCCGCCATTGTGGCAGCCAAAGATACCAATACCAAGTTAAGCAAGTTTTACAAGGTCCCGCTCAATCAGGAAGGCTTCTTCCTGGAAGCTCATATGAAGCTGCGCCCGGTTGACTTCGGAACCGATGGCGTATTCATGTGCGGCCTGGCGCACGGGCCCAAAAACCTGGAAGAAAACATCTCCCAGGCCAAGGCAGCCGTGGGACGCGCCTGCACTGTGCTGGCCAAGGATTCCATTTCCGTGGAAGGCAAGAGCGCCTTTGTTAACAAGAAGAAGTGCGCTGGCTGCGGTGAATGTGAATCTGTCTGTCCGGCCAAGGCTGTACAGGTAGATCCGGAAGAAAAAGTAGCCGTGGTCAACGAAGCCCTGTGCAAGGGCTGCGGTGCCTGTGCCTCCTCTTGTCGTTGCGGAGCTATTAACGTCAAGGGTTGCACCAACCAGCAATTAGTGGCCATGATTAACGCGCTATAGATGGGGGAGGGAAACAAACGGATATGAAATTCGAACCCAAAATTGTAGCTTTTTTGTGCAACTGGTGTAGTTACGCCGGTGCTGACCTGGCCGGCATAGGCCGTATTCAGTATCCACCCAATATCCGGGTGATACGCATACCCTGTTCCGGAAGGATAAATCCTTTATTTATCATCAAGGCGCTCCGGCACGGAGCCGATGCTGTACTCACCTCCGGGTGACACCCCGGCGACTGCCACTATGTTAGTGGCAACCTGGTAGCCCGTAGGAAATTTGCTCTGTTAAAAGACTTACTGGAATATGTCGGCGTTGATGAAGGCCGGGTCAACTTCTCCTGGGTATCAGCGGCTGAAGGCGGGCGTTTTGCCGAGCTGGTCAAAAAAGTTACGCAAAAAGCTGAAGAAATCGGCCCCAATAAGGGCCTAATTGATAGTGAATCGGGGTGTTGCGGATGCAAAAGCTAACAGCTCAAATAAAAGACGCAGCCAAAAAATTACTTGAAGAAAAGAAAGTTGACCTGGTGATAGGCTTTGCAGAAGGCAGTCTCCCACTGCGCGGCACACCCTTTTTCGCCCGCACTTCCGAAGAAGCCGACAAACTGACCTGGAGCAGGGGCTGTGAAAATAATCTGGCCAACTACCTGCGCAAACGGGAAGATAAGGTGGCGGTAGTGGCCAAGGGCTGTGACGTACGGTCTATCGTAGCCCTGATCAAGGAAAACCAGATTAACAGGGATAATCTGTATATCATCGGCGTACCCTGCAACGGCATGATCGACCGTAAGAAAGTGAACGCCATGCTTGGCGGCAGGGAAGTTCTGGCAATGGAAGAAAACGGCGACACCGTTGTGTTAAAGGGAAAAGACTTCAGCGAAACTGTCAATATTACAGACCTGTTGCATAGTTCCTGCCAGGACTGCCGTTACGGCAACCCGGTGGTTTATGATGAACTAATGGGCGAACTGCTGCCGGAAAAGGGCGAAGACGACTTTGCAGACGTTAAGGAGTTTGCCGCCAAGTCTGCAGCGGAGCGCCGCGCTTACCTGGCCAAAGAATTCAGCAAGTGTATCAGGTGTTACGCCTGCCGTAACGCTTGTCCCATGTGTTATTGCGAAGAATGCTTTGTGGATTGCAGCCAGCCGGAATGGATTGGCAAGAGCGCCGCAAATACAGAGGATAATATTTTATTCCAGGTGGTTAGGGTATTCCACAGTGCCGGTCGCTGCGCCGATTGCGGAGCTTGTGAAAGGGCCTGCCCCATGGGCATCAACCTGCGCCTGTTAACCCGTAAAATGGTTAATGACGTTAAAGAATTGTTTAACGCCGAGACCGGGGTCAACATGGACGACAAAGCGGCCCTCGCTACATTCACAGCTAATGACCCAGAACCTTTCTTGGTGAAGGAATGAGGTGAAACTGATGATAGTAAGCAAAAAAGACATACCCAACTTCCTGGATAAATTAATCAGCGAGTATCAAGTATTTGCGCCTGTCAAGGAAGAAACCTATACGCTGTTCAAACAAATCTGTTCCGGTGCCGATGCAGCCCTGGACGCGGGAAACACCAAGCTTCCGGCCAAGGAAATCTTTTTCCCGCAGTCCGAAAAGCTGTTCAGCTATAACGTTAGCGAAGAAGGCGCCAGGCTGGAAGCGCCCGTGGACGATCAGAAAAAAGTGATCTTTGGTGTTCGCCCCTGTGACGCCAAAAGCTTGACGTTGCTCGACAACGTTTTTAATAACGATAAATACCAAGACCCCTACTATTTAACCAGACGTAACAATACAATTATGATAGGTATTGGTTGCAACAGCCCCGCCAGCACCTGCTTCTGCACTTCAGTAAACGGCGGTCCCTTTGATACCAAAGGTCTGGACCTTTTGCTGGTGGATACCGGGGATGCTTACGTAGTGGAAGTGGTATCCGACAAGGGACGGGAAATAGCTGAAAAAGCAGGTTTTGCCGCCGCTGCGGACGCCAACAAAGATGCTGCCGCAAAAGTTAAGCAAGATGCCGTGGTAACTTGCCAGGTAAATATCGACGGCTTGAAAGCCAAGCTGGACGTTAATTTCTATGACTCCATCTGGGAAAAAATCCATGAAAAGTGCCTGGGCTGCGGAGCCTGCACCTACCTGTGCCCCACCTGCCATTGCTTTGACATAGTTGATGAAGCAACCGATTGCAACGGTTGCCGGGTGCGCAACTGGGATTCCTGCGCCTTCCCGCTCTTTACGCTGCACGGTTCCGGCCACAACCCGCGAACCAGTAATAAAGAGCGTTACCGCAACAGAATCATGCATAAATTCAAGTATTTTGTAGACAACTTCAATGAAATCGCCTGTGTGGGTTGCGGCAGGTGCATCAAAAACTGCCCCGTTAATATGGACATCCGGGTGGTACTGGAGGATATTCGGGGTTCGGAAGCGAGGTTGGATAGTTAATGAAAAATCCATATCTACCGCTGCCAATGAAGCTGGTCAAAAACTTTACTGAAACAGAAGATAAGCTCATCCACACCTTTACCCTGCAGTACCTGAATGAAGAGGACGAAAAGAGCTTTTCTTATATGCCAGGGCAGTTTGCCGAGCTTTGTGTATTCGGGAAAGGCGAGGCCCCCTTCGGTATCGCTTCTTCACCGACTGAGCCGGGGTTCCTTAAATTTTCGGTAGCTAAAGTGGGCGTTGTTTCCACAGCTCTCCACCTGATGGAGGAAGGAACGATTGTCGGAGTGCGCGGCCCGCTGGGCAACTATTACCCCGTGGAAGAGTTCAAAGGTAAAAACGTGGTCATTATCGGCGGTGGTTTTGCATTCACCACTTTACGCTCGCTGGCCACCTATATGCTGCACCCCGAACGCCGCGGCGACTACGGCGACATAACCGTCATTTACGGTGCCCGTAACCCCGGCCTGCTGCTGTACAAAGAGGAACTGGCCGCCTGGGAACAGAGCCCGGACATCAACCTGGTTACCACCATTGACCGTCCTGTTGACGGCTGGAACGGCAGGGTAGGCTTTATTCCCGCCGTTACCGAAGAAGTGGCGCCCAGCGCTGAAAATGCCTATGCCATTATCTGCGGGCCACCGGTGATGATTAAGTTCACCATGCCTGTGCTGGAAAAACTTGGTTTCACGCCGAAAACAACCATTATGTCGCTGGAAAACCGGATGAAGTGCGGTATCGGTATGTGCGGCAGGTGTAACGTGGGAGGCAAATACGTTTGCAAGGACGGCCCCGTCTTTACCAGGGCCCAACTCAACCAACTGCCCAATGAATATTAAACATAAATGAAATTCGCTGGTTATGGCGTCACTGTTATTATAATCAGACGCTGTAACCAGACCCACTTGTATTTATACCGTATGCCAAGATCAAGAGGGGAGGACCATTTAATGGAAGCTATTAAAGCTGCCGAACTCAACCCCAAGTTCAGGGATGAGGTAGCAGGCCTGCTAAAAAACTACGATTTTACCAACTGCCTGGCCTGCGGCATGTGCACAGCAGGCTGCCCGTATTCTGACATTCATGAAAATCAAGACCCGCGCAAATTCCTGCGCAAAGTGCTGCTGGGCATGAAAGAGGAAGTCTTTAGCGATCCTTATATCTGGTACTGCACCATGTGCGAGCGTTGCACCATCGAATGCCCCATGAACGTCAACATTGCCGCCTTGGTGCGCTCATTGCGCGGCACCTGGGATAAGGACAAGATTCCCGGCTATCTCCAGACCATTGCCGAAGAACACAAGGAATCCGGCAACCAAATGAATGTTGATCAGGTCGACTATGAAGAAACCCTGGAATGGATTGAAGAGGAACTGCAGGAAGAACTGGGCGACCCCAACTATAAAATTCCTTTAAATAAGGAAGGAGCCCAATATTTTTACGGCTTTAACGCCCGGGATATCAAGTATTATCCCAACGAACTGCAAACCACGTTAAAGATTTTCTATGCGGCCGGTATTGACTATACCATCAGCACAAAGCGCTGGGATGCCACCAACATTGCGCTCTTCACCGGACAAAACGATGACTTCGTGGAAATCTCCAAGCCGGTTTGGGAAGAATTTGTACGGCTTGGGTGTAAAGAATTTATTGTAACCGAGTGCGGTCACGCCTTCCGTTCTATGCGTTGGGGGTACAGAACCTTCTGGGATGGAAAGGAGTTTCCTATCCGCCATATCTTAGAACTGCTTAATGACCTGGTTAAAGAAGGTAAATTAAAGCTTGACCCCGATGCCATTACCGAAGTGGTTACTTACCACGATCCCTGTAATACCGCCCGCAAGGAAGGTGTCTGGGAAGCACCGCGGGAGTTAATCAGAAGTTTTGTTAAGAACTTTGTAGATATGAACCCCAACGGCAGGATGAATTACTGCTGCGGTGCCGGCGGTGGCGGTATGGCTATGCCTGAATTCAATGATATTCGTAAAGCTAAGGGCAAGCGTAAAGTGGACCAGGTGGTGGCCACCGGTGCGGAAATAGTAATAGTGCCCTGTCACAACTGTATTGACCAGTTTAACGACCTGAACAAGTGGTATGAGGAAAAAGCCAAGTCTAAAAACATGCACATGTGCACACTGATGGAAAGAGCGCTTATCATGCCGGAAAAGGAAGAAGCATAAAAAACTGTTGCATACAGACATATAGATAAAAGACATAAAAAAATTTATATATAATATTATAATATTATGCTAATGATATGTTTTGCCAGGAGGACTCTTTACGAGAGGACGGGTGTGATGCATGAATAAAGATAAAGTTGGAGCGGTACTGGTAGTAGGAGCCGGTATTTCCGGCATCCAGGCATCACTTGACCTTGCAGAGTCCGGCTACTACGTGTATCTAGTGGAGCAATCACCGGCCATTGGCGGAACTATGCCGAGGTTGGATAAAACTTTTCCCACCAATGATTGCTCCATGTGTATTCTTTCTCCCAAACTTGTAGAGTGTGGAAGACACCTGAACATTGAAAAATATATGCTTACCGATATCCTTGATGTTCAAGGTGAGCCGGGTAACTTCAAGGTAAAATTACGTAAACGGGCGCGATATATCGACCTCGAGAAGTGTACTGGCTGTGGCGAATGCAAAGACGTTTGCCCGGTTGATGTACCCAGTGAATTTGATGCTGACCTGGGCAAAAGGAAAGCTATTTACAAAATGTATGCCCAGGCTATGCCTGCTGCTTATTCCATTGAAAAGAAAGGTACCTCCCCGTGTAAGGCTGCCTGCCCTGCAGGCGTAAATGCCCAGGGATATGTACAGCTGGTTAAAGAAGGGAAATTTATTGAATCTTGGCAATTAATTTACAAAGATAATCCATTACCGGCCATTTGCGGCCGGGTATGTACGCATCCCTGTGAATCGGAATGTCACCGCAAAAGTGTCGATAAACCGGTTAACATCAGGGAGTTAAAGCGTGTCGTTGCCGACGTTGCTTACCGTGACCTGGATAAGCTGCCGCTGCCGGAAGTGGCGCCATCCAATGGCTTTAAAGTGGCCATTATCGGATCCGGCCCGGCTGGTTTATCCGCTGCCTACCAGTTAGCCAAGCAGGGATATGGCGTAACTATCTTTGAAGCATTGCCCCAGGCCGGCGGCATGCTCAGGTATGGTATCCCCGAATACCGTCTGCCCAAGAAGATTGTCGACCTGGAAATCAGCTTGCTGGAAAAAATGGGTGTCGAAATTAAAACCAATACGCCGCTGGGCCCGCAGTTAACTGTAGACGACCTGATGAACCAGGGTTACAAAGCAGTATTCCTTGCCATCGGTGCTCACAAGGGTGTATTACTGAATATACCGGGCGAGGATCTGGGCGGTGTTATTCCCGGTGTTGATTTCCTGCGCCGGGTCAGTCTCGGCGAAAAAGTCACCCTGGGTAAACGCGTGGCCGTAATCGGCGGCGGCAATACGGCTATGGACGCTGCCCGCACCGCGTTGCGCACGGGAGCGGAAGAGGTAACCATAGTTTACCGCCGTTCAGAAGCTGAAATTACAGCAGCTGAAGAAGAAATACATGAGGCCAAAGAAGAAGGCATTATCTTCAAGATGATGACCAGTCCGGTGGCTGTGCACGGAAAAGATGGAAAAGTCGCTAGATTGGAATGCATTCAAAATGAACTGGGCGAACCCGATGAAAGCGGGCGGCGCCGTCCGGTGCCCGTGGCTGGCAGTGAGTTCACCATCGACGTGGACAATGTTATTGTCGCCATTGGCCAGTCGCCTGATGCATCCGGGCTTAATGGCACAGTTGAGTTATCCAGAAAGAATACCATTATCGTTAATAATGAACTGGCCACCAACGTACCCGGCGTTTTTGCCGCAGGCGATGTTGTCACCGGCCCGGCCACTGTGGTGGACGCCATCGGCGCAGGTAAAAAAGCCGCTTGTTCCATCGACCGTTATCTCAGGAACGAAGAAGCTACCATTAAATTCAGCACCTATTCCCAAGATGACGTCGCCGAGTTCCCCAAACACGCCCCTGCAGTAATGGTGTCAAATCCACGGACTGTCGGCAATTTCACTGATCCCGAGCAGCGGATCAAGAATTTTGCAGAAGTTGCCCTGGGGATTAGCGAAGAAGACGCCCGCCGGGAAGCTGAACGCTGCCTCAACTGCTCCGTCTGTTCGGAATGCGGCGAATGTGTCAAGGCCTGCCTGCGTGAGGCTGTTAATCATGAAATGCAGGATGAAGAAGTCGAAGTTGAAGTCGGTTCCATCGTTCTCAGTTCCGGCGCGGAATTGTGCGATCCCACCGATCTATTCTACTTCGGTTATAAAAAATATCCCAATGTGGTTACCAGTATTGAATTTGAACGCATCTTGAGCGCTTCCGGGCCCTATGCCGGGCATCTGGTCAGACCCTATGACGACAAGGAACCACGCAAGATTGCCTGGATTCAATGCGTCGGTTCCCGGAACGCCAGAATACAGCATAATTACTGCTCCTCAGTATGCTGCATGTATGCCATCAAGGAAGCAGTTATCGCCAAGGAGCATAGCGCCGAGGAACTGGATACCACCATCTTTATGATGGATATGCGTTCCTACGGCAAGGACTTTGAAAAGTATTACGAAAGGGCTAAAAACGAGCACGGCGTTAAATTTGTCCGCTCACGCATCTATGAGATCACCGAGGCGGAGGGTGAGGACAAAAATCTGGTCATTCGCTATGCCAATGAAGACGGTACCATCAGTACCGAAGAATTTGATATGGTAGTCCTCTCCGTAGGTTTCCAGTCTTCCAAGAAAGCTATGGAAGTGGGACAGATGATGGGTCTGGAATTAAACAAATACGGTTTCGCGGAATTGGCTTCCTTAACAGGTGTCGGCACAACCCAACCCGGTATTTTTGCGGCAGGTACATTTGCCGGTCCGAAAGATATTCCCGAAACAGTTATGCAGGCCAGTGCCGCAGCTTCTGCTGCCGAAAGCCTGCTTGGCGACGTGCGCGGCACCCTGGTCAAGGAAAGGGTGTTCCCGCCCGAGCGTGATGTGACCGGTGAGGAACCCAGAATCGGCGTATTTGTCTGTAACTGCGGTATCAACATTGGTGGGGTTGTAAAAGTTCCCGAAGTAGTGGAAATGGCCAAGCAACTGCCCAATGTAGTGTATGCAGGCGAATATCTGTACGTCTGCTCGCAGGACAGCCAGGCCACCATGAAACAAATAATTAATGAATACAATTTGAACCGGGTAGTGGTGGCTTCCTGCAGCCCCAGAACTCACAAGCCGCTGTTCCAGGAAACGTTGAAAGAGGCCGGCTTGAACAGGTACCTGTTTGAAATGGCCAACATCCGGGACCAGTGTTCGTGGGTGCACATGCATGAGCCCGACAAAGCCACTGCCAAGGCCAAGGACCTGGTCAGGATGATCGTCGCCAAGTCCACCCTGCTGCAACCCATCAAGCAGGGTTCGGTGAGTGTCACCAAGTCCGCCCTGGTTATCGGCGGCGGCGTTACCGGCATGACCAATGCCCTGAGTCTGGCGGAACAAGGCTACGAAGTAAACCTGGTAGAGAAATCACCCGAGCTGGGCGGCATGGCCCAAAGGATCAGAAAAGGCTTTAAGGGTGAAGACATTCAAGCGTTTGTCAGTGAGTTAATCGGCAAAATAAATAACAACCCGCTGATTAAAACTTATACTTCGGCTGAAATAAAAGATGTTTCCGGTTACGTAGGCAACTACAAGACCGAGCTTGTAGACGGAACCGTTATAAACCACGGCGTGACAGTAATCGCCATCGGCGGACAGGAATACAGGCCCACAGAGTACCTGTACGGCGAGAACGACAAGGTTATGACGCACCTGGAACTGGAAGAAGCCATTTACCGGGGACAGGTCACAGACGCTAAAAATGTGGTGCTCATCAACTGTGTGGGCTCCCGGGAACCCGATAGGCCATACTGCAGCAGGGTATGTTGCTCTAAATCCATCAGCCTGGCGCTGAAATTGAAAGAAATCAACCCTGAAACAAACGTATTCATTCTGTACCGCGATATTCGGACCTACGGATTCCTGGAAGAATTATACGAGGAAGCACGGCGAAAGGGTGTAATTTTCGTCCGCTACAACGCCGACAGTAAACCGGCGGTGGAAAAGGACGGCAATACCATCAAGGTTACCGTTACCGACCATGTGCTCGGGCTGCCCATAGAAATTCCGGCTGACGTAGTGGGTCTGGCCGCGGCTATCCTGCCGCCGGAAGACAACGCCAAATTGAACCGGCTGTTCAAGGTACCTTTGAATGCGGATGGTTTCTTCCTGGAAGCGCATATGAAACTGCGTCCCGTGGATTCCGCCGCTGAGGGCGTTTTCATGGCCGGTATTGCCCACGGACCTAAAAACATGGAGGAGAATATCGCCCAAGCTAAAGCTGCTGCAGGACGCGCCGCCACCATCCTCAGCAAGGATGTTCTGGAATCCCACGGCGTGGTCGCGGTGGTTCAACCCGATAAATGCGCGGCCTGCCTTACCTGTGTGCGGTTATGTCCCTTTAACGCACCCCGTGTAAACAATTACGCAGCGGAAATTGAATCAGTCATTTGTCAGGGCTGTGGAACCTGCGCCGGAGAATGTCCCAATAAAGCCATTACCTTGCAAGGATATAACGATCGCATGTACATGAGAATGATAGACGGTTTATTTAAGGAGGTGCGTTAAGGTGGCTGAATTCTCACCAAAGATCGTAGCGTTTTGCTGTCATTACTGAGCATACTCTGCAGCGGACCTGGCAGGTTCGATGAGGTTACAGTATGCTCCCAACGTCAGAATTGTTGAAATGCCATGTTCAGGCACCATAGATCACCGTGTGCTGTTGCAGACTTTTGAAGACGGCGCAGATGGTGTGTTTGTCGCCGGCTGCATGGAGGGTGATTGCCACTTCCTGAAGGGAAATTTCCGTGCTAAGAAGCGCGTGCATCAGGTTAAGAAAATCCTTGATGAAATTGGTTTTGGCGGTGACCGTTTGGATTTCTTCAACCTGTCTGCAGCTCAAGGTCAACGTTTTGCTGAAATTGTCAAAATAATGACCGACCGCGTTATGGAGTTGGGGCCCAATCCCCTCAATAAGTCTGCCAAGAAAGAAGGTGGCGCTGCTTGATTATCGCCCAACAAAAGCCCGTCAAAGACGTGGCAGCCATGATCAGCAATTGTAAAAAGGTGCTGTTGGTGGGCTGTGCCGGTTGTGTGACCGTTTGTTTGGCCGGCGGTGAAAAGGAAACGGAAGTTATGGCTTCCTCCCTGCGCATCATGCGCAAAATGGAAGACAACCCCCTGGAAACAGTAACCTATACCGCAACCCGGCAGTGCGACCCGGAATATGTCGACATGCTGGGTAACATGGTGCAGGACGTGGATGCCATTGTGTCGTTGGCCTGCGGGGTAGGCGTGCAATACCTGGCCGAGCGTTTTAATGATAAATGGGTGGTACCCGCGCTGGACACCAAGTTCATCGGCGGTTCAACCGTGCATGGTAACTGGGAAGAAAAATGCGGGCTCTGCGGTGACTGCATCCTGCATCGCACCGGCGGTATCTGCCCCATTATCCGCTGTTCCAAGAGCATCTTGAACGGACCCTGCGGCGGCTCCCAGTATGGCAAATGCGAAATCAGCAAGGATGTGGACTGCGCCTGGCAGCTTATCTATGACAGAATGAGCGCACTGGGTAAACTTGATAAATTAATGGAGTTCCAGCCGCCCAAAGACTGGTCCAAGTCCCGTGACGGCGGACCGCGCAAGGCTGTCAGGGAGGATGTGATGATCGATTGAAAACTGAAAGCAAATTACAAAAAATATTAGACAACGGTCAGTTTGCGGTTACCGCGGAAATCGGACCGCCCAAGCATTCCTCTGCCGAGGGGATCCGCCATCACGCCGAAATGATGCGGGATTACGTGGATGCCACCAACATCACTGACAACCAGACTGCCATAGTCCGCCTGTCCAGCATCGCTGCCGGCGTGCATGTACAAAGCTGCGGCATTGAGCCGATCGTACAGATGACTTGCCGCGACCGCAACCGGATCGCCATGCAGTCCGACCTCCTGGGCGCCTACAGCCTGGGAATGCGCAATGTTCTCTGCCTGTCGGGCGACCACCAGAAATTCGGCAACCACCCGACATCCAAGAACGTCTACGATATTGACTCCATGCAGTTGATTTATTACCTGCGCCGCATGCGAGACGAAAAATTATTCTTTTCCGGCGAGGAAATCAAGGAGCACGAGCCCCGGTTCTTCATCGGGGCGGTGGCCAACCCATTCGCCGACCCGTTTGAATTCCGGGTGGCCCGCCTGGAAAAGAAAGTGGAGGCCGGAGCCCAATTTATCCAGACCCAGTGCATTTTTGACATGGAGCGCTTTGAGCGCTTCATGGAAATGGTTCGGGAGCGGGGCATTCACGAACGGGTGCATATCTTGGCCGGCGTAACGCCGATGAAAAGCTGGCGCGCCGCCAAGTACATCCAAAACAACGTCAGCGGCATGATTGTACCCGACGAACTGGTGGAGCGGTTGAAAAACGCCGAAGATCCCAAACGCGAAGGAGTAGAGATTTGCATTGAGCAAATCAAATACATCAAAGAGAATATCAAAGGGGTACACGGCGTGCACGTTATGGCCATCGCCTGGGAAGAAGTGGTGCCCGAAATCGTCGAGAGAAGTGGGCTTTACCCCAGGCCGAAAGTTGATTAAAGATAGTCCCATTTTTTCAGGACCCTCTTAGCGAGGGTCCTGATTATTTACTACAACATTTTGCAAATTGGCAGGATTGTTTTTTGCCTTTGCAGTAAATTACTAATGTGTAAACCATATCGAGGAGGCATCGGTCATGATCTTAACAACCACCCAGACGGTAGAAGGCAAAAAAATTGACGGTTACCTCGGGATAGTGTGCGGCGAGGCCATTATGGGAGCCAACGTAGTCCGTGACATATTCGCCACCATCACCGATATCGTGGGCGGCAGATCCGGCGCGTATGAGGCCAAGCTGGCCCAAGCCCGGGAAATCGCCCTGGAAGAAATGGCCGCCAAAGCGCAGCGGCTGGGCGCCAATGCCGTGGTAGGCATCGACCTGGATTACGAAGTGATCAGGGAGGGCATGCTGATGGTCACCGCCAGCGGGACCGCTGTAAAACTGGCGCTTTAACCAACCGGTTTCCCTGCCTTGATTAACAACGACCCGGTTATCAACTAAAAATGCGAGGTGATAATCATTGGCCGGTAGAGTATTACTGGTGGTGGATATGTTAAATGACTTCATGAGTGAAAACGGGGCCCTTTACTGCGGCCCCGGTGCAGCAAAAATAATAGAAAAAGTATCCGGCATCGTAGAAACCTTTACGTCCGGCGGTGAACCGGTTATTTTTATCATGGACGCTCACGAACCGGACGACCTTGAATTTCACCGGTTCCCCAAACACTGCGTAAAAGATACGCCGGGAGCGGAAATAATAAGGGAACTGGCTTCCGTTATAACATCCGGATCAAAAGTTGAACTGGTTCGGAAAAACCGTTATAGCGGCTTTTATAACACCAATCTTGAGGAAATCCTGCAGCGGATTAAACCTGATGAAGTACACGTAGTGGGAGTGTGTACAAATATCTGCGTGCTTTATACCGTGGAAGAACTTTGCAACCGTGACTATAAGGTTATTGTATACCGGAACGGGGTGGCCAGCTTTGACGAAGAGGCCCATCAATGGGCGTTGAAGCAAATGGAAACCGTGTTGGGGGCCAACATTGTCTGATACAATTAAATTGGTGGATTACCATGTTCATCCCGGTTACTCCATTGACGCCGCGCCGGTGGGTATTGACGAATACTGTGTTCGGGCGATGCAGATCGGCCTGGCGGAAATATGCTTCACACCCCACCTGGAAGTGGACGAGGCCCGGAAACACCTGGACTGGTTCGTACGGTGCAACGGTCGTGTCATGCCCATGGAAGACCTGCAGTGGTTGGATTTTTATTTTCAGGAAATAAACATGGCCCGGGAAAAATTTTCTCCCCGTCTGGTTATAAAAGCCGGTATTGAGGTAGGTTACGAGCCCGGCCGGGAAATGTACATAGAAAAAATATTGACTGGCTTTCCCTTTGATTTTGTGCTGGGTTCCATTCACTGTCTAAACCATGTGGCCATATCGTCAAAAAAGGAATGCGCCGTTCACTTTGCCGGCAAGACCTGTGCGGAGGTGGCTCAGGATTATTTCACATCACTGGAAGCGGCTGTAAAAAGCCGCCTGTTTGATTGCATGGCACATATTGACCTTTACCGACGCTACGGCACAGTATACCTGGACCGTAATAATATTGAGGAAATGCACCGGGGTTATATTGAAAAAATATTTAAATATATGGCCCGGCACCATATCGGCTTGGAAATCAACACCTCCGGGCTACGCCGCGAGCTAGGCGATTTACACCCCTCAAAGGCCATTGTGCAAACAGCCCTGCAACAGGGAGTGCAAATTTTTACCACCGGCTCCGACGCCCATTCTTTAAGTGAAATTGGGCAAGGTTTACAAGCGGCGGAACGGTTGCTAAAACAGTTTGATCTGCAGGCAGCAACCTTTACCGGTCGCAAGCCCGATCCGCAAAAGGGGTGGACAAACCTGCCCACCCTGCCATAAAATAAATTTAGGCTTAGATTAAGGAGAGATATCAATGGGTAATATAAGGCAGGGTGGAACTGTTAAAAAGTATAAAAAGGGCAATATTACCGCCGCCTTCGGGACGGATTTGTTTACGCATGGCTCCACGGCCATCCCGAACCTGCTGCTTAAATTGTATAAACATCTGGGCATCTCGGATACCGAAATGATGCTGCTTATTCAGTTGTTTAGATTACGGACTGAAGAAAAAATATATTTGCCTGCTCCTTCCTTGCTTAGAGAGCTACTATCCGGCAATGAAGAACAAATCACCGGCGATCTGGAAAGTTTAGTCCACAAGGAATTGCTCAAGATTACGGACTTTTTTGACGCGGAACAAAACCTGGTCATCAAGGGATACGATTTCGAACCATTATTTGAAAAACTGTCCGAGGTCTGGGCCTGTACTAAAGTAAAGGAAAACGAAACAATCAAAAAATTGTTAACGGACGGTAATATGGATTCATATAAGGCACTAAACTTATATACCAGTTTTGAAAATGAATTTGGCCGGCCCCTTTCCCCCATGGAAGTGGAACAAATCAAAATCTGGTCACAGAAAATATCCCCTGTTATGGTGTTAGAGGCTTTGCGCCGGGCCGTGCTGATGGGCAAACATAATTTTAAATATATTGATGGTATTTTGCTGGAGTGGGAAAAAAACAATATCAGAACACCCGCGAACATTGAAGAATATGACAGGAAATTTAAAACAAAACAAAGCAATAAACCGGGTGCCGGCGCCCGGCTGCACAACGATAAAAAAAGTGATAAAAAGAGTTTGATCCAATCTCTTTATATGAGTTAGAAAGGTCTGTCAGGATTTGACTTATACTTGCAATAAATGCGCCGACCGCGGGCTGGTTGTCCAAAACGGCGTGGCCGAGCCCTGCAGCTGTATTAAGATGCGCGTCATCAACAATAAAATAAAAGCGGCCCGGATACCGCCCAAGTTTACTCAATATACCTTTGACCAGTTTGCGTTGCACTTTTATTCGCCAACAAAAATAGACCCGGTCAAAAAAATTTCCTATCGCGATTCCGCCGCCATCACCGTACAGGCCGCGAAAGATTTCGTCCGCAGTTACCTGAAAGACCCGCACACCCAGGGGCTATTATTAACCGGTCCGGTGGGGAGCGGTAAAACATTTCTGGCCTGCTGCATAGCCAATGCCCTGTTGGCCAGGAACACAACTTTGCTGTTTGTGGTGGTGCCCGATTTACTGGACCAGATCAAGGCAACTTATGATACCCACAAGCAAAATCCTATGACCGAGTCGGAATTACTGGATACCGCCAGGGAAGTCCCCCTGTTGGTACTGGATGACCTGGGCGCGCATAACTATACCGACTGGACGCGCAACAAAATATTTTCCATTATTAATTACCGGTTGAATTATCTACTTCCGACCGTTATTACCAGCAACATCAATCTGGAAGACCTGGAGGAATACCTGGGAGAAAGAACGACTTCCCGTATTTTTCAGATGTGCCGCCCTTATCGTTTGCTGGTGGATATTGACATACGTGTACAGCTGGTCAAATCCGGCAGGTAAACAACTGTGGTTAATGATTATTAGCCCGTTCTATTTACCGGAGCGGGTTTATTTATCAAGGAGAATTATAATATGGTAGCCCAAAAAAAACTGAGAACGGGTATCAGTACCGGAGCCTGCGCAGCCGCAGCGGCCAAAGCCGCCGCTACGGCACTTTTTAAAAACCAATACCCCGGACGGTTGCCAGTTTCCAATCCCCAGGGCAACCAAATTTGGGTGCCCGTGCAGCGTTATATCAGCCTACCGCAAGGGCAGGGTGCGGCAGTGCTGAAGGATGGCGGCGATGATCCCGATGTAACCCACGGCCTGGAAGTTATTGCCGAGCTAGTGCCCGACGATAGCAATTTAATTTCCATAAAAGGCGGAGAGGGAGTAGGAAGGGTCACCCAGCCGGGACTGCAGGTCCCGGTGGGGGGGCCCGCCATCAATCCCGTACCCGCCTGGATGATCAAAACCGCCGTAGCCGAAGTGTTGCCTGAAAATACAGGGTGTTCCGTCACCATTAGTGTGCCGGGCGGTGAAAAGGTCGCCAAACGCACTCTCAATCCCCGCCTGGGTATTGTAGGCGGCATTTCCATTTTAGGGACTACCGGCATTGTACGTCCCATGTCCGAGGAAGCCTTTAAAAATTCCCTGTTGCCCATGATTGACATGGCCTTAGCCCACGGTTTTGACAAAGTACTTTTGACACCCGGTCGAATGGGTGTCAAATGGGCCACAGACAGGGGATTGCCGGAAAAAACAATCGTCGAAATGGGCAACTTCGTGGGTTTTATGCTGGAAGGCTGCGTTGAGCGGGGTATTAAAAAAGTTATCTTGTGGGGACACTGCGGCAAGCTGATCAAAGTAGCCGCCGGCATATTTCATACCCACAGCAAGCTGGCTGACGCCAGACAGGAAACCTTTGCGGCGCTGGCCGCAGCGGCGGGAGCCGGCTCTGCCACAGTAAATGCCATTTTAAACAGTACCACCACCGAGGCCATAGTGGAAATACTGCTGCAGCATAATCTAACCCGGGTACTGGCAATGGCCGCCCAAAGGGCCAGCGCCAGAGCGACTGCCCACGTCCGGGACCGGCTTGTCGTGGGCACGGTATTGCTTTCCATGCGCGGTGAAATACTGGCCGCGGACGAACAGGCCCGGTTAATCGGGAGGGAATTGGGTTGGCGGATATCACCGTAGTCGGGCTGGGGCCGGGCAGCCGGGAATACCTGACCCGGGCAGCGGAAGAGGCCGTCAGTCAGGCTGATGTTTTGGTGGGCGGGCGCAGACAGCTCACGTTATTTAATAACTTGATAAAAGAAAAGTATATCATTACCAAAGACCTGGACGGCCTATTTCGGTTTATTACAGAAAAAATTAACGCACAAAGGAAAATTGCTGTGCTGGCTTCGGGCGACCCGGGATTTTACGGCATTTTGGCCGCCCTCAAGCGCCGCCTGCCGGGCGTCGATATTAATGTCATCCCCGGTATATCTTCGGTACAACTGGCCTGTGCCAAACTGGGCATCACCTGGGATGATGCATACTTGACCAGCTGCCACGGGCGGGATGTTGCCCCCCTGATCGAAGCGGTTAAAAACCACCATAAGGTTGTTGCCCTGACCGATCCACAACATAACCCGGCGGCACTGGCCCGGACCCTGCTCCGGGCCGGAACGGGTAACAGAACGGTGTTCGTGGGTTGCAATCTCTCTTATCCTAATGAGACAATAAATGCGACCACCCTGGAGGAATTGGCCCAGGTACAACAGTGGCAAGCTCAAAATTGCGTGATGGTGATAAAAAATGAATGATCAATGGCCTTATTCCACTCCGGGCATTGCGGATGAACTCTTCAACCGGAACGAAGTGCCCATGACCAAGGAGGAAGTCAGGGTGCTGACCCTGGCCAAGGCCCGGCTGGCCCCACGGCAAACAGTCTGGGACATCGGTTCGGGGACCGGTTCACTGTCCGTGGAAGCGGCCTTGCTGGTGCCCGGCGGCACCGTGTACGCCGTGGAAAGAACCCCCCGGGGCCTGGAAGCGACCCAAAGCAATATAGCAAAATTCGCTGTGGCAAACGTAGTTTTAATTTCCGGCGCAGCCCCGGAAGCTCTCCAAGAACTGCCCGATCCCCACCGCGTAATTATCGGCGGAAGCGGGGGCCGGCTGGCCGAAATTTTCCAACTGGTGATGCATAGGTTGCAGCCGGGCGGAAGAGTGGTCGTAAATGCGGTGACCCTGGAAACGCTGGCGGTTTGTCAACAATTCTTAAGCGAGTGGGGCGGGGAACTAATCCAGGTCAATATCTCCCGGGTTGCATCGGTGGGAAAGGTGCACATGTGGCGGGCTTTGAACCCGATTTACATATATACCGCGGAAAAAAACAGGGAGGAAGTGTAATATTTTGGCTGGTAGATTTTACGGCATCGGCGTCGGGCCGGGTGACCCGGAACTGTTGACGATAAAAGCACAAAGGATATTAACCGGAGTGGACGTTCTGTGCGTACCCAAATCACGCATGGAGAAAGAAAGCCTGGCTTTGACCACCGTCAAGGCGGTCGTCCCCGGCGACCATAAACTGCTTGAACTGGAGTTTCCCATGTCCAGAGACCGGGCGGTGCTGGAAAACAGCTGGCGGCAGGCCGGCCAAATGGTGGCCGAAGAACTGTTACACGGCCGGGACGTAGCTTTCATCACCATTGGAGATCCCACCCTTTACAGTACTTACGGTTACTTACTGCGTTATATCAGGGGCAATCATCCGGATATTGCCGTGGAAACCATTCCCGGGGTATCTTCCATAACAGCCTGTCCGGCCTACATCAACGAACCGCTGGTGGAGGGCGAAGAAAAACTGGCCGTGATCCCCGCAGCTTATGACCTTGATGACTTGCAGCGTATCATGGAAACCTTTGATACTGTAGTGCTGATGAAAGTAAACCGGCGGTTGCCCGAGTTAGTAGAATATTTCAACCGTTTTGATAATATTGCCACTTACTTCGTTAACCGCTGCGGTTTTCCCGACCAATTCGCCTCAGATCAACTCGATACATTACAGGAACAGAAACTGCACTACATGTCCTTATTGATAGTTAAAAAGCGGAGGGATTATTAATGATTTATTTTATCGGCGCCGGACCGGGCGACCCGGATTTGATCACTGTCAAAGGATCTAGAATATTAGCCCGGGCCCCGGTGGTCATCTATGCCGGATCACTGGTCAACAAGGAACTGCTGAAAATGTGCGCCGCCGATGCCAGGATTTACAACAGCGCCGGCATGACCTTGCAGGAGATAATCCAAATAATGATTGACGCGTATCGCACCGGTCAGGATGTAGCCCGCCTGCATACCGGCGACCCTTCCCTTTACGGTGCCATCCAGGAGCAGATGGACGCCCTGCAAGAAGCATCAGTGCCCTTTACAGTAATCCCGGGCGTCAGTTCATTTCTGGCGGCCGCCGCTGCCATGCCCCACGAGCTTACCCTGCCCGGCATCACCCAGACAGTTATCCTGACCAGGATGGAAGGCCGTACGCCGGTGCCGGAAAAGGAATCCATCAAGAAATTAGCAACCCACGAAGCTACCATGTGCATTTTCCTAAGCGTACACCTTCTGGACAAGCTGACCGGTGAGTTGATCGCGGGCGGCTACCGCCCGGAAACTCCGGTGGTAGTCGTGGAAAAGGCCTCCTGGCCCGATGAGCGCGTTATATCCGGCACCCTGGCCGACATTACCGGCAAGGTGCAAGAAGCCGGCATCACCCGTACAGCCCTGATAACAGTGGGAAATGCCTTAAAAGCCGCCTACACTCCTTCGCGCCTGTATGACGAAGGGTTTTCCCACGGCTTCCGCGGGGATAAAAATTGAGCACCGCCATTTTCTGCCTGACCAAACAGGGTTACCTGTTGGGACGGCAAATCAAGGAAATTTTGTCCCGGAACAGCCAGGAGGTATATTTATACGCCCCCGACAGGGATTTTACCGCAGCCGGCCAGTGCGTAAGATTTCAAGCGCTGGCCCCCGCAGTGGGTACAGCATTTGCCCGCCATCGCCGGATTATATTTGTCATGGCTCTGGGTATCGTGGTCAGAATGATTGCCGGGCATATCAAAGACAAAACCACCGACCCGGCGGTGGTGGTTGTTGATGAGGCGGGCCGGAACGTAATCAGCGTACTCTCCGGTCACCTGGGGGGGGCGAACAGCCTGGCCCGCCATGTAGCGAACGCCCTTGGCGCGAGGCCCGTAATCACCACGGCCACCGATGTGCGCGGCCTGCCGGCGGTGGACGAACTGGCCAGAGAACGCGGCTGGGCTCTGGATCCCCCGGCGGCGGTTCGTCGGGTTAACAGTGCCATTGTTAACGGAAAAATCGTACATTTTTATCTGCCCGAGACAGATACCTTGCCTGATGATGTTAACAACGTAAAATTTTTTAGTATCAATGATTATCCCGCCCCGGCCGGCCACACCGATTATAAGGTTATAGCAACCAACCGGGTTTACGACCCGCTCCCCGACAATACCATGTTTTTGCGTCCCCGTAACCTGGTGGTGGGAGTGGGGTGCCGGTCGGGCACACCCGGGGAAAAAATATTGACGGCCATTAAGACCGCCCTGGCTAAAAGTAAGCGATCCCGGTTAAGCGTAAGGGCCCTGGCCACCATTGACCGCAAGGCCGGTGAACCGGGTTTACTAAAAGCGGCCCAGGCCTTAAAAGTGCCCCTGGTTTGGTATACAGCAGCGCAAATAAATGATTTTATTCGAACAACGCCCCTAACCATGCAATATTCCGATTTTGTAAAACAGAAAATAGGGGTTCCCGCAGTGTGTGAACCCGCAGCACTTCTGGCAGCAAGAAAGGGTGAATTAATATTACCGAAACAAAAATTTTCGGGCGTAACCATCGCCCTGGCGGAGGATCAATAACCGTGGTCGGCATCGGCCCGGGAGGGGCAGCCGATATGAGCCCCCGGACCTTGCAGGCGCTGCAGACCGCCGGCGTGATCGTGGGGTACAAAACATACATTGACCTGGTGCGAGATAATATTCAGGGCAAGGAGATCATCAGCACCGGAATGACCCGGGAGAAGGACCGCTGTGCGGCGGCCATTGAGCAGGCGTCCGCCGGGCGCCGCGTGGCGGTGGTAAGCAGCGGTGACCCCGGCGTATACGGCATGGCCGGGTTGGTGCTCGAAATGCTGGACGCATCCGGCAAACTGGACGACGTCCCCGTGGAAGTCATCCCCGGGATTACTTCGGCCACTGCCGCCGCTGCCCGCCTGGGCGCCCCGCTGATGCACGATTTCGCGGTAATCAGCCTGAGCGACCTGCTGACCCCGTGGGAAACCATAGAAAGGCGGCTGGAAGCTGCGGCCGGCGCCGATTTTGTCATTGTGCTCTATAACCCGGCCAGCAGGAAAAGAAACTGGCAAATTAACAAGGCACGGGAAATATTTTTAACATTCAAAGAACCATCTACACCGGTGGGGATAGTCAAAAACGCGGCCCGGCAAGATGAAGAAATTTACATCACCGACCTGGAAAATATGTTACACCATCCCATTGACATGCTCACCACAGTCATAGTGGGGAATCGTTCTACCAGGT
This sequence comes from Desulfoscipio geothermicus DSM 3669, assembly GCF_900115975.1. Lineage (GTDB taxonomy): Bacteria > Bacillota > Desulfotomaculia > Desulfotomaculales > Desulfallaceae > Desulfoscipio > Desulfoscipio geothermicus. The sequence goes on along the minus strand of NZ_FOYM01000013.1, from coordinate 76,030 downwards.
TGGCCGGCGGGTTCATCGTAACCCCACGGGGATATGCACTATGATCCTGGTTTTGGGCGGCACTGCAGAAAGTCGGGCTTTAACGGAAAAACTATTCCAACATGATTTCAAATTAATTGTTTGCACGGCTACCGCCTACGGCAGCAGTTTGCTGAAAGACTACACCAAAGCATCTGAAGTAATAACGGGACGGCTGGACGAAAAAGGCCTTGTCAACCTGATCAGCGCCAAAAATGTGCGAGTATTGATAGACGCGACGCATCCGTTCGCTGAAATAGCCACCGCCAATGCCATGAATGCCTGTAAGCAAACCGGCATTTTATACCTCAGGTTTGTCAGGCCGGCCATGACATTACCCGACCATCCGCTAATTTTTCCGGTGACCGGTTACGAACAGGCTGCCGTTAGGGCAGTGGAACTTGCGGGTAAAACCATATTTATTACCACCGGCACCAAAACCCTGCAAATATTTGCCGACGCCGCTTATGCCGCGGGACTGCGGCTGATTACCAGAATTTTGCCGGACCCCGCCGGGCTGCGCCTTTGTATTGACCTTGGAATACCTCCGCGCGATATTGTGGCCATGCAAGGGCCGTTTTCAGTGGCTATGAACAAATTGCTGTTGACCGAATACGAAACCGATGTGCTGGTAACCAAAGAGAGCGGCATCGCGGGCGGGTCCGATACTAAAATTCAAGCCGCCCTTGATTTGTCACTGCCGGTGGTGGTAATCAAAAGACCCCCGGATCCGGTAGGCACAATCAGCGACCTGGATGAACTGATTGAAAAATTATATACGCATGAAAGGACGGAAGGCAGATGAAGACAGGCGTTATATTATTGAGTCATGGCAGCAGGCTGCCTGAAGCGCAGGCTACCTTGCACAAAATAACATCCATGGTAGCCGCCGGCGTTGATGAACAGTTCCTGGTGGAAGGCGCGGCACTGCAATTTAACCAACCCGACCTACCGGCAGCCGTTGCCCGGATAATCCAGCGGGGAGCGGAAAAAGTAGTGGTGGTGCCCCTCTTTCTATACATGGGCTTGCATATGCAACGGGACATTCCGGAAATCCTGGCGGCGGAAAAAAACCGTTACCCGGGCGTGGAAATTTCCCTGGCCGAACACATCGGGGCGGACCCACGCCTACTGAATATCATCATGGACCGGGTCAGGAGGGCATCCTTTTGAAATACATAACCCACCCAGGTGACATAGAGCGGGAAAGTATGGCCATCATTGAAAGAAACACACCCGGGCTGGCTAACTGGCCCGTAATGGAACAGGCCATTGTCAAAAGGATTGTGCATACCACCGGTGACTTCAACATCGCCCCCCTGGTTAAAATTCACCCCCGGGCCGTTGCCAGCGGTCTCAAGGCCATTCACCAAGGTTGTACCGTTTTTACCGACGTCAATATGGTACTGGCCGGTTTAAATAAAAAGAAGCTGGCCCAGTTCGGCATCCGGACCGCCTGCCGAATCAGCGATCCGGACATTGCGGCGGAAGCGGCAAGAACGGGCCGGACCCGGGCCATGATAGCCATACAAAGGGCGGGTACGCTGACCGGCGACATAGTAATTATCGGCAACGCCCCTACCGCACTGTTTGCCCTTTGCAAACTCATTGATACCGGCGCCGCCCGGCCCGCGCTGGTCATCGGCACGCCGGTGGGTTTTGTAGGGGCCAGCGAGTCCAAGGAACTGCTGGTGGCACTGGATAAAGTGCCTTACATCACGGTCGCGGGCACCCGGGGCGGCAGCACCATTGCCGCGGCCATCATGAATGCATTATTATATATGGAGTAAATTAAGATAAAAAATGTGGATAGATTGCTTTTAAATGAAAAAGCAGCCTGTCCACATTTTTTATGGATAAATATCCCAGGATATAATATATATAAAATGTAAAAAATATTTTTTGGTCAGAAAGGAGGAAAAAATGAGTACTCATTTTTTCAGGGTCACCGGCGTATTCTTGCTGGTGCTGCTGTGCATTAGCGCTCCGGTCAGCACCGCGCACGCCGACACGGGTACAGATATGAAAACAACGACTATTATTGTGAAATATACGGTGCAGCCCGGAGATACCCTTTCAGAAATAGCGCAAACATTTAATATTGAAGTGGACCGGTTGATGCGGGCCAATAACCTGAAGACATCGGTAATACACCCGTACCAGGTTTTGTTCATACCCGCCGGGAATAACGCGGCAGGAAAAAATACCAGCCGCGGCAGCGTTTCCCGAGAAGACCTGTTGCTACTGGCCAAAGCCATTTATGCTGAGGCAAGGGGCGAAAGCTTCCTGGGCCAGGTGGCGGTGGGGGCGGTAATTGTCAACCGGGTGCAAAGCCCGCACTTCCCCAATACCGTCCGGGAAGTCATATTCCAACGCAACCGACACATCTGTCAATTTACCCCGGTGTCCGACGGTACAATTAATTTAACCCCGGACAGAAAGGCTATACGGGCCGCTGAAACGGCGCTGGAAGGGTATGACCCCACAGGCGGGGCGTTATTTTTCTATAACCCCAGGATTGCTTCGGACAATTGGATTAAATCTTTACCCGTCGTGACACAAATAGGCAGACATGTTTTTGCCACCAAAACATAAGCAGGAAGCCCGGCTTCCTGCTTAAACTATTTCTTCCACCTTTAACCCTGCCACCGTGATATTGATGTGTTTTACCGCCAATCCGGTCATTTTTTCCACCTGTTCCTTGACATAAACCTGAACATCCCTGCTGATATTGCTTATATTAATTTTTGAACTGAACACTATGTCGAGTTCTATGATAATTCCCTGTTCATTTCTAACAATATGAGCGCGTTGCACCCCCACAACCCCGGGAACAGCTTTGGCGGCAAAAGCGGCAATGACTCCCAGTGTACTTTGGGAAATGGTGAATTTGCCATACAGGGTAAATGTGGGTCTGACCACCGATTGTTCCAGCCAATTCCGGCGGTCTCTCAGCCCCTTGCGCTTTAAAAATACTTGTAAAGGATCAATAATTATTTCAGGCAGGCTCTTTTTTACCTCTATGGTGGGCGCCGGTATGACATGTTTACTATGTTGTTTGCGCATGATCCGCGCTTTCCTGATTTCCTTGGGCGAAGCTATCTGATCAATCATGATAAATTCCGTAATAGCGGGCAACTCCAACCGTTGCGATATCTTTTCCACCATTCCCCTGGACGTACCCAATAGCAGTATCTTTTCCGGTTGCAGACGGGTAATAGCTTCCCGGGCAATATTCATTTGATCGACATCCATAAACAATGCCGCTTTGATGGCCCCGATCCGGGTCGGTTGTTTTTTTGCGGATACCCCGGCGACAATCTGGTTTCCCTTGATAATCAGCCCGTCATCCACAATAACCTCAGCACCCAACCTGTTGGCCAGCATAACCGCGCGATGGCTTTTGCCGGTACCGCTCGGCCCCACCAGGGCGTAAACTTCCAAAATAATCCCCCATTCCTTTTGCATATCTTGGATTCATGATATGGAACGTGTATTGCTTTATTAGTTTATTATAAAAAATGCACCCTTGATATTGAAGGCAATAATACCATATATTATTATATATTATCAATATGCCGGCTTTTACATACCTATATAATTATATTGCAGGAGGATGCCTGTTGGCCAATACATTTATTCAAATGTTGAAAAATGAATTCAATTTAAGCGAACTTGAAACCAGAATACTACAAATGACTACGCGCCAGTTGCAACGAACCGACCGCCGTTATTATTTTCAGCATATCAAGCCCAGAGAGAAAAATTTTAAAATTTATCTTCGGGGCGTTTATGATTCCCTTGACCCCGTATTGCAAAAGCAATGGCTGGATAACGTCGTGCAGAACATGCTAAGCCGGGGTGGTGAACCGGACATTGCCGACTCTCTGGTCATGGATATAATTGGACGCCTGGCGGTTTACAACCACATGCGGATAAGGGCCGAGGAAGAAGGGGTCAAAATTAACAGACTGGCCAATTTCGGCGGCATGGGAGCTCTAATCATGCTGGTAGGGGCAGTTACCGCATTTGTCATGTACTTGCTGGCCCGGTAAAATAATTAATAACTGGAGTGATAATCATGTGTAATGAACTAACGGCTCATACCGCGGCGGTGAATGATTTTTTGGCCGCCGACCCCGATGAAATGGTATTGAAAAGCGGCGCTGCTTATTCTGATGATGGTAATCATATTATTATATCATACTACGCCCAAAAGCACTTTGTTTCTTTAGCCAGCGGAGAAGTCACCACGGCAGATAACCGGCAAGTTTCGTACAATGACGCTACACTAATACTACAGTACCTTAAGCAATGCAGCGGATTGCCGCCAAGGAACCGATGGTTATCTTTCCTTGAACTACCCCAGGGAATTCACCACCATGTACCATTTATTAAAAGCGCCTGTGAACCGATAAGAGACGCGTTTGGCAGCGGTCTGGATTTATTCCTGCAGCAAACCGTGAAACTGGGTGGCAAACCCATTGATATGGGTGACGCCGCCGCCTTAATCCCGGCCTTTCCCAAACTGCCGCTGGCAGCCGTTTTATGGGAAGGAGACGATGAGTTTCCCGCCCGGGCAACCATTTTGTTTGACAGCATCGCCCCTTACCAGTTGACGACAGCCGCCTTGTGGGTGCTGGGTTGCGAGTTGGCTAAAAAGCTCGTTTCGCAGCCATTGCCAACAACATCCTAAAGCATAATACCTTGCAGGGGTTTTTGCCATAATAAAAAGCCCGGCTTTTAAAGCCCGGCTTTTTACGTAATCCGGTAAATCCAGTTGACACCGTTATTATTATCCCAATTATGCGCGTTATCCCGGAAGCAAAAATTGAACTGTCTGTCTTGAATATCAATTGTTTGCTCCCAGCCTTCGCTGGTTTTTTCCATCAGGTAGTCCTTGACTTCTTGCCATTCTTTATCTTCCCCAAAACCGCCGTGTAAAAATATTTGTTCGGCGCCCGATTGATTTAAAAGACCATTGTACCGGATGCGAATTTGCTTGCCATCTTGCGTAAGCGGTTTGACCTGAACTCCCTGGATGGGGGCGGAAAAAGTAAATGGGCTAAGGGTACTCATTTCGCACCTCCGTTTCTTATTTCAAATATTAGTTTAAACAAAATGCAGCTAATTATTAGAACTATCGGCTGTCAGTAATTCTCATAAAAATCTATTTGACAATCAGTTAAATCTGAGTTATCATATTATTTGTCGATAAAATCTTTACTTATCGGGATGTGGCTCAGTTTGGCTAGAGCGCACGGTTCGGGACCGTGAGGTCGCAGGTTCAAATCCTGTCATCCCGACCAATATAAAGGCGCGCATTAGATCAGTACATTAATGCGCGCCTATTATTATTTTAACCCGAAAATAGCTTGTGTTATTTTCGTACCTGGACGGGGTTATCATTTATATATAATACCCGCCAGAAATATAACGGGTTTTATTTTTTATGCTCGTCACCTTCCTCTGTACTGTTAATTTTATATTTTCAGTAATTGATATTAATGTTATAATGTGTACAAGCTGAATATATATAGTTGATTGAGGAGGGAATTGTTTTGAAACTTTTAATCATGGGGCCTCCCGGCGCCGGTAAAGGCACCCAGGCCGAGGTGCTGGTCAAAGAATTGAACATCACTCACATATCCACCGGTGATATGTTCCGCGCCGCCATCAAGGAAGGAACCGAAATGGGCAAAAAAGCCAAGGAATACATGGATAAGGGCGCCCTTGTGCCCGATGAAGTGGTTGTCGGCATGGTTAAGGACAGGTTATCCAAACCCGATTGCCAGGACGGCTTCCTTCTGGACGGCTTCCCCCGTACCCTGGAACAGGCCAAGGCGCTGGATGCCACCCTCAATGATATGAACATCCAGCTGAACGGCGTCATCAACATTGCCGTACCCCGGGAAAAGCTGATGGCCCGTTTGACGGGGCGCCGGGTGTGTAAGGGCTGCGGCGCCAGCTACCACGTACTGTTCAACAAGCCGGAAGTGGAAGGCAAGTGCAACAGCTGCGGCGGCGAACTGTACCAGCGCAGCGACGACAACGAGGAAGCGGTCGGCAACCGCCTGGATGTTTACGAAGCCCAAACCCAGCCGCTGATCGATTACTACCAGGGGCAGGGACTGTTGCTTAACATAAACGGGGACCAGGAAATCAAGAAAGTTCTCGAGGATATATTGGCCGCTTTGAAGAAATAATAAATAACAGCCCCCGGTTATATGCCGGGGGTTTTTAAATTTTAAACGGGCGTGATTAAACATGGAACAATACAGCGGGCTGTCCCGCATTTATGACTACCTGGTTGCCGGAGTTGATTTTGACGCCTGGATAGATTACGCGGAAGCGCTGCTGCGGCACTTTGGCCTGCAGGCCCGAAGCGTCGCCGACATGGCGTGCGGCACGGGCAACACAGCCATCCCCTTTGCCAGGCGGGGCTATAAAACCTTTGGCATTGACATAGCCGGGGAAATGCTTGCTTTGGCCCGGGCCAAATCGGCCGCGGAAAATTTATCCATTACTTTTTTAAAACAGGACATGCGGCATCTCCGTTTGCCGGAAAAAGTTGATTTAATCACTTGCTTTCACGATGGTCTGAATTACTTGCTGGAAATTGAAGACATCAAACAGACTTTCCATAAGGTTAATGAGAATTTGCTTGACCGCGGCGCCTTTATTTTCGACCTTAACGCGGTTACCTGGCTGTCCGGGTCGGACAACAGCATTACCGTTGTGGACGATTCGGACATGACAATAATCTGGGAAACCGGCTATAATAAAACTGCAAACATTTGGCACATTAATTTGACCGGCTTTATGCGCGAGGGCGAATACTACAAAAAGTTCGCCGAATCACACCGCGAGAAGGCCTACCGACCGGAAGAAATTGCATCATACCTGGAGGATACAGGCTTTATGCTGCTGGGCAGTTTTAACGCCTTTACCTTTGATGCGATTCACAGGAAAAGCATCCGCCATTTCTACGTGGCGCAAAAAATGATAACGGAGTGATGGACCAATGGATAATATCCGCATACCGGAAGCGGAATATGCCGTGATAGGAGGCTCCAGCACGTTTTCCCTCAATTTCCCGGAAGACCTGGAAGACAGTGAAAGCAAGGAGAGTTTATACGATCCGAGATGGTTTAATTTTCCAGCGCCCGGTTAAGGCAATTAAATTTATTGCGCCCAAGAACTGGGCTGGAAAAAAGTGGCCCTGGTAACTTCCACCAATAATGATTACAGTGTGGGACTTACAAAAATATTCAACTTACCATCACTTTTGGCGGGCGGCTTACTGCCCGCCGTTATCGGCATATTGCTTGGATTTCCCAAATACTGCTGGTTGAACAAAATGCGCACATAGCCCTGTCCGTGGCCAATCATGCTTACGTCCTGGAAACCGGGGAAATTGTTCTCCAAGGAACAGCGGAGGAAATGGTCAATAGCCCGGAGGTCAAGATACAGCACTAATATTTAATTTTTATTGTTTCTGCAGCTTTATGAAAACCACCTGCTGCGTAAATAATATAATGAATACAAACTCATTGACAATATTGTAAAATTGAGATATTATAGTTAAGCAAATTTACCATTTTAACGGGGGTGCCGGCAGTGAACTTGTACGACGTAGCAATTATCGGTGGCGGTCCGGCCGGACTAGCCGCAGGAATATATGCTTCAAGGGCGGCTCTAAAAACATTGTTGATTGAAAAAGGCATGCCAGGCGGGCTGGCCGCCAGTACGGAAAACATTGAAAACTACCCTGGTTTCGCAGACGGAATAAGCGGTCCCGAATTGATGATGCAAATGGATGCACAAGCGCGTAGATTCGGCCTGGAAGTGACTTCAGCCAATGTTGAGTCCATAGAACAAAAGGAAGATTACTTTGCCATAATCACGGATGATGACGCAGTCCACGCCAGAACTGTTATCCTGGCCACCGGGGCGCAACCGCGCAAACTGCAGGTGCCCGGCGAAACAGAGTTTACCGGTCGGGGCGTTTCCTGGTGCGCCACCTGCGACGGGGCTTTTTTCAAAGATAAGGAAGTTGCCGTTGTCGGTGGCGGAGATGCGGCTGTGGAAGAAGCTTTATACCTGACCAAGTTCGCCAGCAAAGTGCATATCATTCACCGTCGTGACGAATTAAGAGCGACCAAAATACTACAGCAGCGGGCCCGAGAAAACAACCAGATTGTATTTCACTGGAACGCGGTGGTGGAAAAGATAGTTGGCGAAGCAACGGTACAGGAGGTTGTGCTTAAAAACGTACAAAGCGGAGTAACCAGCAGTCTTAAAGTGGAAGGTGTTTTTATTTACGTAGGCACAAAGCCGGTTTCCGAACTGGTAAATGGGTTGATTCAACTGGATGAACGCGGTTATGTAATTACTGACGATAATATGCACACATCCAGGCCCGGGATTTTCGCGGCGGGGGACATCAGACAGAAATCCCTGCGCCAGGTCGTTACGGCAGTGGCCGACGGAGCCATAGCCGCAGTAGCTGCGGAAAAATACATTGAAGGGCAAAAAAAATAGCTGTATCTTGGAGATACAGCGGAGAAAGGGAGAGGAGATTAGGTTAATCAACAACTTGATTTGATTTCATTTTATGCATTAACGGCTGCCTGGGAAATGGTTATCTCTTAAATGGTTAAAATTCTATTGCCAATGGGATATACGGTTGAAAAAACGGTAAAGCAGGGCCTCCGAAACATACGGAGGCTTTTTATTTGTAAATATGGGTGCTTAAAACAGGATTTTAACCTTTAAGCGGAGAAACTAAACAAAAATTATCTGAAATTTCACCCAGGAGGTTTAAAAATGCAAGATTTAGTTGATAGGTTTAAAGCCGGTGAAACCAGGGCTTTGGCGCGTTTGATTTCACTGTTGGAAAATGAGGATCCCCAGCACGAAGAATTGCTGAAAGAGTTGTTTAAACGTACCGGTCAGGCTTATGTGGTCGGTTTTACCGGTTCACCGGGGGCCGGTAAAAGTTCATTGGTGGACCAGGTGGTGAAGCAGTTGCGCCGGGAGGGGCTAACAGTGGGAGTAATCGCCGTAGACCCCACCAGTCCTTTTTCCGGGGGTGCTCTTCTGGGTGACCGCATTAGAATGCAGGAACACGCACTGGATAAAGGCGTTTTTATCAGGAGCATGGGTACCAGAGGCAGTTTGGGCGGGTTGGCCAAAACCACCAAGGATGTGGTCAAAGCCATGGATGCTTTCGGATTTGACTGGGTTATTATTGAAACCGTTGGAGTGGGGCAGGCAGAACTGGATATTATGCACGTGGCCGATACCACAGTGGTTGTATTAACGCCCGGAGCAGGGGATGCCATACAAACCATCAAGGCCGGGATTATGGAAATAGCTGATGTGTTTGCCGTAAACAAAAGCGACATGCCGGGGGCGGAAAAAATCGTCACTGAAGTGGAAATCATGCTGGACCAGCAATGCGACCAGGCCAAGTGGCGACCGCCGGTAAAACCAACTTCCTCCCTCGCGGGCACCGGCATCGTCGAGCTGCTGGACGCCATCAAAGGACACCGGCAACACCTGGCAGATAATAATATACTTCAAATAAAGAGGCAACAGCGAATGCGTGCGGAAACACTGGAGATTGTTAATTTCAAATGGCAGCAAAAGGTATTGAAGCAGTTGAACCTGCCCGGCAAGGTTAACGACCTGCTGGATCAGGTGGTGCAAAAACAACTGGACCCCTACACCGCAGCCCACGCAATTTTGGAATATGTTGCAGATAATCAAACCGCAAAATAAATATTGATAAAAGTGTCAAAAATGTTGGTAATGATTATCTAAATAAAACCAAACATAGGAGTGATATAAAATGAAAGTTACTTACCTGGGACATGCCGGTTTCCTGCTGGAAAAGCAAATATCCATTTTAATAGACCCCTTTATCACCGGAAACCCGGCAGCAAAAGTTAAACCGGAAAATCTAAGCGCGGATTTGATTTTAATTTCACACGGACATGGCGATCATTTGGGCGACGCCATCACCATTGCCCGGAACTGCGGTGCCACAATTGTATCGGTTTTTGAAATCGCCAGTTACTGCGGCAAATTCGGCGTACAAACCCACGCCATGCACATCGGCGGCAGCAACCAATTCGGCCCGGTAAAAATCAAACTCACCCCGGCCTGGCATGGCAGCGGTTTTATAGCTGAAGATGGGACCATTCAGTACATGGGCAATCCCTGCGGGTTTGTTTTTTCACTGGACGGCAAAACCATCTACCATTCCGGGGATACGGGATTATTCAGTGATATGCAGTTAATCGGCAGGCTGCACCCCATCGACCTGGCCCTGCTACCCATCGGGGACAACTTTACCATGGGCCCGGAAGACGCGCTGGAAGCAGTAAAATTAATCAAACCCAACATCGTCATTCCCATGCACTACAACACCTGGCCGCTGATTGCCCAGGACCCGCAAGAGTTCAAGGCGGGTGTGGAAAAAGAGACCCCGGCCCAGGTAGTCATTCTGCAACCCGGAGAGAGCTATGAGCTATAATCGAGAGGAAGAAGTTTTTGAATACCTGACCCTGCTGGTAAAAGAACTGGAAAAGGCCAGAACGGGAAACGGCCATGAAAATTATACCGCTTTCTTACACGGGCAAATTCACGGACTGGCCATGTCCCTGCGCTTGCTTTACCCCGGCCCCGACAACTGGGGCGAAAAGGCGGCCCTCCTGGTACGGCCGGTGATCACGGAACACCGCTGCAACTGCGATGAGCATGACGGCTAGTAAGGCTCCAAAAGTTCACCCGGTACATAGATGTCATCTTGCAAACTTATATTTGCCAGACTAACCAACCGGCCTTTACGTATAAATACGGGCCGGTTGTTTAATTTTTGTATTCCGCTGGCAAAAATCACCACACTGGTGTTATGCAAGGCTATCCACTCTGCGGGCACACCCCCGAACCCGGCGAACCCATCGCCCGCCCACCAATACAACACATGACCGGTCCCGGACAAGCCCGCCTCTGTTTGGAACGGCTGCATACAAAAATCGTCTTCCGGTGGAGCCGGGCCCACACAGGTAACCAGTGCCTTGCGTCCGCGGCCTTCCACGATAAAACCGTTACGGTGCATAAAATGCACCCCGTATCCGCTCTGCGCGTAGCCGGCGGCAATGCACAACTCATTGGCAGCGGGGGTTAAACTATTCGCTTGTCTGAGTCTTGATAATATAAAGTCAAAACCGGGACAGTCTTTTATACTTGACAAATCAGCACCAATGACGGCAGCATGCAAAGTATGCGTTCCGGTCAACCCCGTTCCGCTTATTTGGGCGGCGATCATTTCTTCCCTGGCCCTGTACCAGAGACTCACCACCGGGGCAACGCCCAGAGCGGCATAATCTATACTGCGCCCGAAACCACCCCTGCCGCCTTGCCCGTCTTTCATCAGCTTGACATTCTCCTCCAGCCAAGGGCGACCGAGCAACCTTTCCAGACATTCGACAGCTTCTGCAGCATTTAACTTTCTATTGCGCATTTAATGCATCTCCTATCGCCAATGAGTAGTTAGCAGGATAAATTAGGTTTTATACAGAATTATATTTTTAAGATTGGGAGGGGTTAACGTGCAGATAATAATTGTTTTAGCCCTGGTATTTGCCCTGTTTATTTCTATATTCGCCGTACAAAACGCCACTCCTGTGGACATCAAATTTTTAAAATGGTCTTATTCAGGTATTTCCCTGGTAGTGATAATTCTCGGCTCTTTTGGCCTGGGCGTATTGCTGACACTGTTATTCAATGCTATTAAAAGTTTTCAGAATATGATTAAACTTAAAGAGCTAAAAGATAAGTTGCACCACCTAACCCAGGAAAACCAGCGTTTAAAAGCCGAAGTAACTGAAGCAAAATCTGCTGCCGCCTCGCCGGACAACTTTGCATCGGGGAAGTGAAATATTGCAAAATTTTGTAGTTTGCGATCTGGAAACCACCGGATTTGATCATGAACAGGATAAAATCATTGAAATTGCCCTGGTTAAAGTGATTGACGGAGAAATAATTGAGACTTTTGATACTTTAATTAATCCGCATACTCAAATACCGCTGAAAATAAAAAGGTTAACCGGCATTACAGGTGAACAATTGGCCTCAAGCCCCACCTTGGACCAAGTTTTACCTCAAATTCAGCGTTTTTTGCAAAATGTTCCCCTGGTGGGACATAATATTGCCTTCGACCGTTCATTTTTGTCGGCAAACATTGATTACCTGCCCTTTACCTTTTATCTGGACACCCTGGAACTGGCCCGGATCACCTTGCCTGACATACCGGGGCATAGTCTGGCCAGCCTGGTGCAGTACCTGCAATTGCCGCAACGCCCGCAGCACAGGGCTCTTAACGACGCGCTGTCCACCACCGAATTATTATTTGCGCTGTTGCAAAAGGTTTCCTCTTTCGAAATTGGCGTTCTGCATCGTCTGGTATCGTTACTCCGGCAGGGCCGGTCCCCACTGACGGAAGTGGTGGAAAATGTTTCAAAAAACAAAATACAAAATTTTTCCTGGGAAAAAATAAGCCGGCGCATCCCGGTCAAAGAGCCGGTCAGTGAGCCTGAACCGGAAAGCCTGGAAATGCCAAAGCACATAAACGAACCCGGATTTCAATTGGATTATCTGCTGGGTGTGGACAGCCCGCTTGCCGGCCTGATGCCCAACTATTCCTATCGTCCTGAACAGGTCCGGATGGCGCAAACTGTCAAAGACACACTGGAAGGGCAAAAAATACTACTGGTAGAAGCAGGTACCGGAACCGGCAAGTCCATAGCTTACCTGTTGCCCGCTCTACTTTGGACTTTACAAAACGAGCAGCGGGCTGTAATTGCCACCAACACCATCAACTTGCAGGAGCAGATCTGGCATAAGGATATTCCTTTATTACAGCGTTTACTGAACTTGCCGTTTAAGGGAGCGCTCCTGAAAGGACGGTCCAATTATCTTTGCCTGCACCGCTTTATCAGCCTGCTTAATAACTCGGCCGGCCTGACCCGGGGCGAAGCGCTGCTCACAGCGCGAGTGTTGGTCTGGTTGCAAAACACGGATAGCGGAGATAAAACGGAATTAAATTTATTCGGTCCGGATAATGAATCCTGGCTGCAACTTTGTTCGGAAAGCGAATCTTGCCTGGGCAACGGTTGCCGCTGGTCAAGTGGCTACTGTTTTGTCAACCGGGCCAGGCGCAGAGCGGAAGATGCCCACCTGGTAATCATTAATCACTCCCTGCTTTTTTCGGATATTGTTTCCGATATAAAAATATTACCTCCCCATGGAGCGTTAATCATTGACGAAGCCCACAATATAGATGAAACGGCATATAAACACCTGGGCAAAAAAATTACCCGTACAGAAATTATTCAATGGTTATCCCTGGCCGGAAAAAATTTAAAAAAATTAACGGAACTGGCCCCGCCCCAGGACGGGCAACGCTGGCTGGCAGCGGTAAATAAAGCCGAGGAAGCCAAAAATAAACTTATGGAAAAAGTGAATGTTTTTTTTAAAAGCCTGGTCCAACACTTGAAAACAAACAACCGGGGAAGTTACAGTCAGACCAGGGTACGCCTGCACCGGGAGCCCAATACACTGGAAAACATTGAAGCTGATTATCAGAACTTGCTTTTTCACATGCGTCATTTTATAACCAATTTGCATTCCATCACCCAGTGGCTGGAAATCTGGACGGTCTCCAACGACTCCTTGACGGACATACTGCAGGATATTAACAACAACATTACCACCGGTACCGGCTATCTAAAAGATATTGATTTTATTATTAAAGCACCCGAGGATAATTATGTTTGCTGGGTTGAAGTATCCGCTTTACCCGGTTACGATAAAAAATATAACTGTGACTTGCATGCCACGCCAATAGATATCAGTGAAATACTACATGAACGACTATTTGATACGTCCAGAGCCATTATCCTCACATCGGCCACCATGACCGTCAACAACCGTTTTGACCACTTTATAAAACAATGCGGCCTGGACCGGATGCCTAAAGAAATGGTGAACGCCGGGATAATCCAATCACCTTTTAATTACGACCAGCAATGCCTGCTCTGTATTGCCGATAACGTACCGAATTTTAATGAAACCGACAGTCAGGTTTATTTGGACACGCTGGCGGATACTATCTTCTCCCTGGCGCTGGAAACCGAGGGTAGAACCCTGGTACTTTTCACTTCACATAAATTATTAAAAGAGGCTTATTTAAAAACCAAGCCTGCATTTGACGAAGTGGACATCTGCCTGCTGGGACACAATATAGACGGCAGCCGCACCAAATTAATCGAACAGTTTACCATGAACCGGCGCAGCGTATTGTTTGGCGCGTTCAGTTTCTGGGAAGGGGTGGACATTCCCGGCGAGGCCCTGGTTAATGTGATTATCGTCAAATTGCCCTTTGCACCGCCGGATGACCCGGTACTGGAAGCGCGTAACGAAAAAATCGCCGCCCTGGGCTATAACGGTTTTTACACCTTAAGTTTACCGAGCGCAGTAATCCGGTTTAAACAGGGTTTCGGACGGTTGATCAGAAGCGAACGGGACCGGGGCGTAGTAGTTATCCTGGATAAGAGAATTCTGGAAAAAAGGTATGGTAAAATATTCTTAAATTCTTTGCCGGTTAAGTCTCACCTGCGCGGAGATGTTGCATTGATCAGGAAAAAATTGTCTTACTGGATATTACATGCACATTCACACCCTCCACTCAATAATATTATATATAGATAACAATAACCGGCGAAGGAGAGTGAAAGTTTTGCGGGTTTATTATGTAAGATTGCCATCTTTTCTGCGCAACCTGTTGATGAAAATATGGAAACAATAATAATTGGGAGCAGGTGCAGGCCTGCTCTTTAATGCTTTTTATGTTTTCCTTTAAAATGAGTAAAAACACCGGGTTTCCAGGTCCGGTGTTTTTTTTCGTGCATATTATATATTACGGAGGTGGAAGAACATGTCCCGAAAAACCAATTTTCGCTTGTTAATCGGTTTGGTTTTACTGGCTGTCGGTGCAGTTTTACTTGGTTTTTCTCTACTCAAATGAATAACCAGTCGGGCAGTGTTTTATACCTTTTAATATATATTGTTTACCTGGACAACCCCACCCCCAGCACACCACCCAGGGCTCCCGTGACCAGGGAAATAATCGTCTTTTGCAATACCACCAGAAAAGCGGCCTTGGCATTTAAAAACAAGTTGGCCAATAGCCAACCAAAAAGAACAAACAGCAGGGCTACCCCGATACCATGCACCAACCCCTTACAACCAGCTTCCCGCGCAGCAAAAACACTGCCGGTAAAAATGCTGAAATAAAACAGGCCCGAGGATGCCAGGGGTAACGTCTGCTCAGAAAGAGTAGTCACGTGGTAGACAACACCCGACACAGCGCTGCCCAGAATGGTAGTTATGATTGCCGCCAGTAAACCCTTGAACACTGCATTTAAATTCAGCGGCGGGTAACTTGTTGTTTCCTTTTTCAACGGAACCACATCAACACCTCCCCGTTTTACCATAAATTCTATGTCCCAGTAAAACGAATATGCTTGGCAGATAAAAAAAAAGCCGGTTTTTTAACCGGCGCTACTCTTCTTTGTGATCTGCAAAATCATGCTGCCACTCTCCATCCAGGTTGATCAGCGGGGCCGAACCCGTAGGTTCTTTTACAAAAGCCCTGCCACGCTCATATTCTGCGTTTGGCTTGCGTTTTTTCTTTTTCATTATTATACAACCCCTAATTGTTTATTTTATATTTTGTCTATTTACCCCGTTATATGTTTTATTATTTATGGCATGGCTGGAAGGTTTTAACACCCATTAATCGAATATTTTACTACCAAACAAAATAAGGGGTGTGGTTTGGTGATTGGTATGGTTAGAAACCTAAAAGAATTTAAATTTAGCCTTTTGTTGTTGTTTAGTTCTGCCTTATTGCTGGAAACAATCGGTTCCAAGAACAATGCATTGCTCATATTAAAAAAAGCCATGCACATTTTCCCGCACAACCGGGAACTATACTTGCATGCCAGTCGGTTATATTTGAAGAACGGACAGGTGGACAAAGCGGTTATGTACTGGAAAAAGGCCGCCGGGCCGGAGAACATCGGCAGTTTTATTTACTGGTTGGAAAGGTACAAAAAACGCTATCCGCCCGACAACGAGCCAATCAAACCTACGGCCCAAAGCCCGTCCACCCCGGGGAAAAACGATTTGGAAAAAAAATGGCTGGCCGGGCAAGCGGTTTCAGGTGACGCAGGGTTGGAACTGTTGGAAAAAGGATATATTGAAGAAGCATTACAATTCTTCCTGCAGAACTTACGGGTGGGCAAGACGGACCCGTTTTTACACTTTAATATCGGCCTGGCGTTAAGTAAACTAAACCGGCACGAGGAAGCCCTGGCAAATTATGAAAAGGCCCAGAAGATGGGGTTGAACAGCTTAGAGTTATTAAATAACAAAGGCTACAGTTTATTTAACCTTCATAGGTTTGATGAAGCCCAAAGCTGTTATGAACTGGCCCGGGGGTTGGCGCCAAATGATTATACGATTTTAAACAACCTGGCGGCGTGCTATCTAAAAACGAACCAGAAGGAAAAGGCGCTGGATTCTTTCCTGGGAGCGGCACAAAATAATCCCGGGGACGCCACCCTGGAGAATAATCTGGCCATGTGCCTGGAAGCTACGGGCAACACGCCAAAAGCCATCGAACATTATGAACGAGCCCTGTCCCTGGCCAAGGATACACAAACCCGCAAGCAAATATTAATCAATAAAATAAACTGTTTGATTAAACAAAAACAATTCAGTGAAGCATTGGCAATCTGTGAAAAGCTACCGTGCAGCGACCAAGAATACGAAATTTGGGGATTGCGGGCTGAATTGTTGAACGAACTGGGCAGGACCCGGGAAGCCGCGGAAAGTTATCGCAAAGCCCTGGGTCTGACGGGGTAAATCCTGGCACCAATATATGGGTCAGGGTCTTTTTTTATATATAATTGCAGGACGTACAATGAAAAATGGCGAAATACTTAAATATCGGTCAAAGAGTTATAATAACCGGCAGGAGGGTCTTAGGAAGGAGAAAATAACCATGATAGATCAGAATAAAATAGAAACTGCCGTGCGCATGATTCTGGAAGCCATAGGCGAAGACCCGGAAAGAGAAGGCTTGAAGGAAACCCCGGCCCGGGTGGCCCGCATGTACAACGAAATTTTCTGTGGCCTTTGGGACGACCCGGACAGGCATTTACAAAAGATGTTTGCGGAAGAACATGAAGAAATGGTTTTGGTCAAGGATATACCTATTTATTCTATGTGTGAGCACCATTTGCTGCCCTTTTACGGCAAAGCGCACGTAGCTTACATCCCGCGGCGGGGAAACGTAACGGGGCTTTCCAAGCTGGCGCGGGTAGTCGAAGGTTTTTCCAAGAGGCCCCAGTTACAGGAAAGGTTGACTACACAAATAGCTGATACCATCATGAAAAGATTAAACCCCCATGGAGTACTGGTGGTAATCGAAGCGGAACATATGTGCATGACTTTGCGCGGAGTGCGCAAGCCCGGTTCCAAAACCGTCACTTCAGCGGTGCGCGGGCAATTCCAACGCAATGAGGCCACCAGGGCGGAAGCATTTTCACTTATAAGAAGATAACAGGAGGAGATTTATTTGGAACGCCCGGAACCCGAACAGGGTAAACTGGAATTAATCGCCCATAAGAATTTTACCATGTATGAAGATATGTATAAAGTAGTAGATTTTTTAAATAAAAATTTAAAAGACAAAAAAATTATGTTCGGACTTTCCAAAAACAACGATGAAAACACTCTAACCATTTCCATTTATGAGTTTTAATCTCTTATTGGGGGATAGAGGATGCGTATACTGCTGAGCAATGACGACGGTATTCACGCCCCGGGACTGGCAGCATTGAGATGGGCGTTGGCGCCGCTCGGGGAAGTGCATGTTGTGGCGCCGGACCGAGAACGGAGCGGCACAGGTCATGGCATCACCGTTCATAAGCCGCTGCGCCCCAAACAGGTAAAATTTACGGATGGGACTTTCGGCTGGGCAGTGGACGGCACCCCGGCGGACTGTGTAAAACTGGCCATTGAGGCTTTACTACCCCAGGCGCCTGATATCGTAGTATCCGGAATAAATCACGGCCCCAATTTGGGTACTGACGTACTTTATTCCGGTACCGTATCTGCGGCCATCGAAGGCATAATCAACGGCTTTCCCGCGGTAGCCATATCGCTGGCCTCTTATGAAAGCGGCGATTTTAAATATGCAGCCGCTTTTGCCGGTTTGATTATTCCCGGTTTGATGAAAGGGAATAATACCCGGGAATGCAACCTGGTGAATATCAATGTTCCGCCCGGTAAACCGAGGGGTATCAAGGTAACCAGGCTGGGTAACCGGCGTTATGTAAACATTTTTCACAAGCGGGTTGATCCGCGGGGAAGAACCTATTACTGGATGGCCGGCGAACCAGAGGATTCCGTGCCGGAAAACCCTGCAGTGGAAGCGGATGTTGATGTGGAAGCCATAAAAAACAAGTATGTATCAGTTACCCCGCTGCACTTTGATTTGACGGACTTTCAGGCAATCCACTACCTGCAAGATATGATTGACGGCCAAGAATTTAATATTTTTGAATTATAAAACACTTGGTTTTAAAATTTTTTTGCTAAATAAACCGTGAAACAAGGAATTTATCATTATTTTGTAGAAGTAAAATTCTAGCCGACTCGGAACCCGTTTCTATAATGTCTAAATGCGCCCTTCGGGCTATTTTTATGTCTAAATCCCATTTTTGGCCAATTTTGGCTTATAATTAGTATAGAAAAAGGGTCGAGGGGAAACCATTATTTACAAAAAAGGAGGCAAGTAATTTTGAAGAATTATGACACTGAACAACTCCGCAACATCGCATTTGTGGGGCATGGTGGTGCGGGCAAAACATCCCTGGTGGAAGCCATGCTTTTCAACACCGGGGTTATAAACCGACTGGGCCGTGTAGAGGACGGAACCACCGTAGCGGATTATCACCCGGAAGAAATCCAGCGTCAATCGACAGTGCATACAAGTCTGGTTCCTGTTGAAATAAACAACATAAAGTTAAATATTTTGGATACGCCCGGCTTTTCTGATTTTATCGGCGAAGTCAGGGGAGCCCTGCGGGTTGCCGATACCGCCTTGTTTGTCCTTTCCGCAGTGGACGGAGTACAGGTACAGCATGAAATTATCTGGAAGTTCACCCAAAAAATCAACCTGCCCAAAGTCGCATTTATCAATAAAATGGACCGGGAGAACGCCAGCTTCAGCAAGCTGCTTGACGAATTGAACGGCAAATTTAAAGCCAACTTTGTACCCATCAACTTTCCCATAGGTGAAGGTCTTGACTTCAAAGGCATTGTGGATGTACTAAATCAAAAAGCCTATGAGTTCGGTGGCGACGGCAAGCCCCGGGAAGTTGATATCCCGGGCGACCTGCAGGACCAATTGGAAGAATACCGCGAAAAGCTGGTAGAGGCCGCTGCCGAGGGCGATGACGACCTGACCATGAAGTACCTTGAGGGCGAGGAATTAACCCCCGGGGAAATCCTTACAGGGTTACAGAAGAGTATCGCTATTGCCAAGGCAGTGCCGGTTCTGTGCGGTTCCGCCACCAAAAACATGGCTATAACCAACTTGTCCGAATTCCTGGCCGGGTACTTGCCCGCACCGCAGTGCGAAGACGGCCCCATGGCCGCTCTGGTATTTAAAACCCTGGCGGACCCCTATGTCGGTCGCATGAACTTTATTCGCGTATTCCGCGGCACTTTCAAAGCCGACGCTCAGGTTTATAACGCCACCAAGGAAAAGAACGAAAAGATCGGCCAGGTGTTATTTGTTCGCGGCAAGCACACCGAGCAAACTTCCCAGGCAAGTTGCGGCGATATGGCAGTTGTCGTCAAACTCACCGATACCGGCTCCGGTGATACGCTGTGCGACAAAGACAAGAAAGAACAGTTGGAAGGCATTGACTTCCCGGTTCCCAACTATACCGTGGCCATTGTGCCCAAGAGTAAAAACGACGAGGACAAACTGGGCGACGCGGTGAACAAACTGCTGGATGAAGATCCTTCACTCAAGGTGGAGAAAAACACTGAAACCAAGCAGACTTTGCTGACCGGCATGGGCGAAGCCCACGTAAATATCACCATCAATAACTTGAAGCGCCGTTACGGTGTAGACGTGGAAGTGGAAGAACCGAAAGTGCCTTACCGGGAAACCATTCGCGCCAAAGTTGAAGTGGAAGGCAAGCATAAGAAACAATCCGGCGGTCGCGGCCAGTACGGTCACGTCTGGATCCGTTTCGAACCGCTGCCCGAGGGCGACTTCGAATTCAATGAAGAAGTATTCGGCGGCGCCGTGCCGAGAAACTACTTCCCGGCAGTGGAAAAAGGCTTGCGCGAAGCCATGGCGGAGGGCGCCCTGGCCGGTTTTCCCACCGTGGGTCTTAAAGCCACATTATATGACGGTTCCTATCACAGCGTAGACTCCTCTGAAATGGCATTTAAAATTGCCGCTTCCCTGGCCTTTAAAAAGGCGGTTCCCCAGGCCAAACCCGCACTGCTGGAGCCCGTCATGTACGTGGAAGTTAGCGTGCCGGATGAGTTCATGGGTGACATTATCGGTGACTTCAATACCAAGCGCGGTCGCGTGCTGGGCACCGATCAAACCGATGACGGCACTGTTATCAAGGCCCATGTGCCCCTGGCGGAAATGTTCAAATACGCCAATGACCTGAAATCAATGACCCAGGGTCGCGGCCAGTTCAAAATGGAGTTTTACAGTTACGAAGAGGTTCCCGCCAACCTGGCCGACAAAATTATTGAAAAGGCCAAAGCGGAAGCCGAAACCGAAAAATAAAAAGATACCGTATTCTGGAAGGGACCGGGGTTGTACCCGGTCCCTTTAATACTTCGCCTATTTTTCTAAAAAATCAATTATTTCAAGCAGGAATTTCGACAACTATAAAAAGAATTAAATAATTTACACATATTATTACCTGAACATTAAAAATTAGGCCGATGCCTTAGCAAGTTTGTCTGAAGTAAACTTAAATAAATATAGTGGGGAGGAGTACGTTATGGACAAAAAAAAGGTTAATATATTAAGGCTGCGGGAGATGAAGCAGCAAGGCCGGAAAATCACCATGGTTACGGCCTACGATTACGCGATGATGACCCAGGTGGATAAGGCCGACATTGATCTGGTACTGGTGGGCGATTCTGCGGCCATGACCATGCTGGGTTACGAAGGTACCGTACCTGTCGACATGGACACCATGCTTATTTTCAACCAGGCTGTTTCCAGAGGAGGCAAGCATACCTTCCTGGTGGGCGACATGCCCTTTATGTCCTATGAAGTTAGCATTGAAAAGGCCGTGGAAAATGCCGGTCGGATAATGAAAGAAGGATTTATGGACGCTGTCAAGCTGGAAGGCGGGGAACGAATGGCGAATACGGTGGCGGCCATAGTAAGAGCCGGCATTCCGGTGATGGGCCATATTGGCTTGACGCCGCAAAGCGCCGCCCAGTTGGGCGGGTTTAGCGTGCAGGGTAAGAATATCGATGGTGCCAAACAAATAGTAAAGGATGCTATCGCCTTGGAAAACGCCGGGGTGTTTGCCATTGTACTGGAAGCCATTCCCTCCGCCGTGGCCAAAATCATTACGGCCAAAGTGCAGGTACCGACCATCGGCATCGGGGCCGGACCTTATTGTGACGGGCAAGTTCTGGTGATTCATGACCTGCTTGGTTTGTTCGACAGGTTCACACCCAAATTTGTCAAACGATATGCCGCACTGGGCGAAGAAATGCAAAAGGCTTTAAACACTTTTGCCGGGGAAGTGCGCAGGGGCGAGTTTCCCGCCCGTGAGCACACTTTTACCATGTTGGAGGAAAACGAGGAAAGGCTGATCGCTGAATTAACAGAGGAGGGTATTTTGTAAGTGAAAATTGCTGTAATCGGAGCGGGCGCCATGGGTTCCCTGTTCGGCGCTTACCTGGCCGGGGGAGGTCACCAGGTCGCCCTGGTGGATGTTTGGCGGGAACATGTGGAAATGATCAACAAACAAGGTTTAAGAATAGAAGAAAAAAGCGGGGAAAAGATCGTTTCTTTGACCGCGGAGAAAGATACGCGCAACCTCGGGGCACAAGATCTGGTTATTATTTTCGTCAAATCCTATAATACCGCTGATGCTGTAAATACTGCCCGTAACCTGTTTACAGAAAGTACCGTCATACTCACCCTGCAAAACGGGCTGGGTAACGCCGAGATTATTGCCGACACCGTGCGAAATGCCACCGTGCTTGCCGGAACCACCGCCCACGGCGCCACCGTCCTGGGCCCCGGATACATTCGCCATGCCGGAGTAGGTGAGACCATTATCGGCATTTATAAAGGCGCCGGTGACCGCCGCGTCCATGACATCGCCGACACTTTTACCAATTGCGGTATCAAGACCAGGGTAGTCGATGATATTGCCAGCCAGCTATGGGGCAAATTGTTGATTAATATTGGCATCAATCCCCTGACAGCCCTTTTAAACGTTACCAACGGACGGCTGGTAGAATACGATGCCACCTGCGCTTTGATGCAAATGCTGGTCTCCGAGGGGGAAGCGGTGGCCCGGGCCGGGGGTATAAACATACCTTATGCCGATGTCCTGGAGAAAGTAAAGCAAGTGGCCGTAGCCACAGGTACAAACCGTTCTTCCATGCTGCAGGACCTCGATAAGGGAGGTAGAACTGAAATTGACTTTATTAACGGAGCAGTTGTACGGGAAGGCGCCAAACTGGGCATCTCAACCCCGTATAACGAGATGGTGACCCAATTAATTAAAGCGGTGGAAGCTATCAGAGAGTTTAATGTTAATAATAAACAATAACTAAAATATTTTTACGGAGGTGTGCTGACAATGTCATTACGCAAAGCGGCCTGGCTGGTTGCCATATTACTGGTGCTGTCCCTGGTTGTCCTGGGTTGTGCCGCAGAAGACAAAAATAAGGACCAGGCAGGCGGGGAGGCCGAGGGTAAAATTATTTTAAAAGCCGGACACGCTGTGGCGGAATCCCACCCGTATCACCTGGGATTGGAAAAGTTTAAACAGATAGTAGAAGAAAAAACCGGTGGACAAGTACAAATCGACATCTATGCCAACGGTACCATCGGCTCGGAACGCGACATGATTGAAGGGCTGCAACTGGGCACCATCGACCTGGTGCTGACATCCACGGGACCGGTCATTAACTTCGTACCGGAAATGGGCGTCGTTGACTTACCATTTTTATTTAGCAGCCGTGAACACGCTTACCAAGTGCTGGACGGAGAAATTGGCCAGGATTTGCTGGAACAATTCGGTGATATAGGCATCGTTGGACTGGCCTTCTGGGAAAACGGTTTTCGTAACCTGACCAACTCCGAGCGACCCATTAACAGCGTGGAAGATATCCAGGGGCTTAAAATCCGCACTATGGAAAACGAAGTGCACCAGGCGGCATTCAAAGAATTGGGCGCCGACCCCACCCCGATGGCCTGGGGCGAAGTTTATACCGCCCTGCAACAAAAAACCATAGACGGGCAGGAAAACCCTATACCTATTATTTATAACATGAAAATATATGAAGTCCAGAAATACCTAGCGCTAACCGGTCACTTCTATTCACCGGCCCTGCTTTTAATCGGACAAAAAAGCCTAGATAAACTTAGTCCCGAGCAGCAAAATATTATCAAAAAAGCAGCGGTAGAAGCTGCCACATACGAGCGGGAGCAAATTAAAGTGCAGGAAGATGAGCAGCTTGCCAAGCTGGAAGAAAAGGGCATGGTTATTACCAGGCCGGATAAAAACGCTTTACGGGAAGCCACCATGGCTGTTTACGAAAAATATGAAGGCCGTTTTGGCAAGGACACAATTCAAAAAATCCTGAATGCCGACCCCAACAAGAAATAAGGCAAAGGGGTAACAACAAGGGGGTTTGTTCCTATTAGGGACTTACCCTCTTTGATTTGATGCAAACTATTTAGGGGAACTTAACAGGAGGCTGACAAAAAAATGTATGCCCTTTCCCACCTGGCTAATTGTTTGGAAAAAGCCTGTAAAACTATCATTTTTACCCTCTTTATTGTTATGGTAATAACCACCTTTGCCCAGGTTATCTTCCGCTTTGTATTTTTTTCACTGAGCTGGTCGGAAGAGCTATCCCGTTACTGCCTGGTATGGCTAACCTTTGTTGGCGGCGCGCTGGGTGTGCGCAAAAAAATCCATGTGGCTGTGGAGGCCGTAACCTTACTCTTTCCTAGGAGCCTAAAAATAGCTGTATCTCGTTTTAACTACGTGTTGCTGGCCGTTTTGGCCATATTATTAATCAAATATGGTATTACTGTATCCGTTTTAAATATGCAGCAGCTTTCACCGGCCATGCACATACCCATAGGCCTGTCGTACGCCGCATTACCCGTAGGCGGCCTATTAATTTTAATTTTTTCCCTGGAATTAATCTTCCACCCCGAAAGAAAAGGGGGGGAAACCCGATGACTGTAGCCTTAATTCTATTACTTGTGTTGCTATTACTGCTGCTGGTCGGCTTTCCCATAGCTTTTTCCCTAGCAATGGCTGCAGTGGCGGCACTGCTTTCCAAGGGGACCATACCGCTTACGGTAGTTCCCCAACGTTTATTCACAGCCACAGATTCATTTATATTGCTAGCCGTGCCCTTTTTTGTGCTGGCCGGTGAACTGATGCAACATGGCGGCATATCCCGGCGGCTGGTTAACTTCGCCAGTGACCTGCTGGGCTGGATAAGCGGGGGCCTGGCCCTGGTTAGCATTGCTTCAGCAGCTTTTTTCGCCGCCATTTCCGGTTCCTCGGCTGCCACTACCGCAGCCATCGGTGGCGTAATGTACCCGGAAATGCGCCAAAGGGGGTATAAACCGGACTTCACCGCTGTTGTCCAGGCGGTGGGCGGCACGCTGGGTGTGGTCATCCCCCCCAGTATTCCATTGATTATCTATGGCGTGATCACCGGCGCCTCAATTGGCGACTTGTTCCTGGCCGGAATCATCCCCGGCCTCCTGGGCGCCGCGGTATACATGGCCGTAGCCTGGAAAATGGCCGGGAAACTCGGTTATAAAACCATGCAGCGCAGCAGCCTGAAAAAAACCTGGCACTCTTTCCGGGAAGCCAGCTGGGGGCTCTTAATGCCCGTCATTATTTTAGGTGGCATCTACGGAGGGGTATTTACCCCCACAGAAGCCGCAGTGGTAGCCGTTGTGTACGCCCTTTTGGTAGGGTTCTTTATATACAAAGAGCTCAACTGGAAAAATTTTTACAGTATGTTGGTCAAGTCCGGGCTCACCAGCGCCATGATTATGCTGCTAATTGCCACCGCCTCCTTGTTCACCTGGATAATGACTATCGAAAACATTCCTCAGGCGATTACGGGAGCAATCCTATCCATGACCGAAAGTAAATTAGTTTTTCTACTGCTGGTGAATATGGTTTTCTTAATAGCAGGGATGTTTCTGGACACTGTGGCTATCATATTACTGCTTATCCCGATTTTTTTTCCCATCGCTTTGCAGCTAGGGGTGGACCCCGTACACTTCGGAGTAATTGCGGTGTTTAACCTGGCCGTAGGGCAAATGACGCCACCCTTTGGCGTTTGCTTGTTCGTGTCCTCGGGTGTATCAGGCGTCAGCCTGGAAAAGCTGTTCAAAGCGGTACTACCTTATTTGCTGGCCGCTTTTATCTTAATTCTTTTGTTAACCTACGTGCCCTCATTAAGCCTGGGCATACTAGAATTATTTGCCAAAAGCATATGAAAATAGGGTAAACCCCCATGCCGCTAACGCGCCGCCAGCAGATAATGAAAAAGTATGCTAGTGGGCCGGTGGCTCCCCGCAAGTGATGTACGAAAGCACCGGTAACAGCAGCCGGCGAAGCCCTGGGCAAAACCGAACGAGCGGGCGTGATGCCCGCGAGAGCCCGAACTGAGCTAGAACGGCGAATTGAGGGCGATCCGGTTTTGACCGGGACGAGCCGTTGGTGCTGTCGGCGCGAAAGTTTTGAACGCAGCGGGGAGCACACCGGCCCTTAACCACAATTGTTCAGGATATTAAAAAGGGGTTGATTATTATGGAAGAACTGGTTTCCAGGTGGGTGACCGCCATGCAGGCCATTTGCGACCCCGCCTTCGGTCTCACGGCCCAACCACCTCCACGGCGGGCATAGCCATCCTGTTGGGTGGTTAACGGGCCGGTGGCCGGGCTATTGGGCATGAATTCCGGGCAAAACCTTTTCGGGCCGGGCAACCGGGCCAACGCCACCATCGGGCGGGCCGTACGCCTGGCCATGATGAACCTGGGCGGTTATGAATTTGACCGGGCCACCCAGGGAAATACACCTACTGCATTGCTGAAGATGAAACCACCCAGTGGGAACCCCTGCATGTGCTGCGGGGCTTCTCTCGGGAACAGAGCATAATTACGGTCTTTGCCGCCGAGGCACCCAACCAACCAGGTGCAGAACCACTCAGTTCTAAAGGGCGAAGAGATTTTATTCACCATAGCCGACCGCATGACCGCCCTGGGCACCTTTAACATGAAGGGCACCTGCCAGTGCGCTATAGTTATCTGTAAAGAACATTATAAAAACCTGGCTGCCCAGGGATGGGACAAAAAAGTGTACGCCAATTCCTATACGAAAACGCCCGGCGAGCAGCCAGCGATTTACAAAAATGCGGCCTGAGCCTGCGCAATGATAAAGTTGACCAGGAAGGTTTAGTTAAAGCCGTTTCTGCTCCGGAAGACATCCTGCTTATAGTGGCCGGGGGAGAAGCGGGGCGGTTTTCGGCATTTTTTCCGGGCTGGACCGGCACCAACAGCTCCCGCGCCATCACCCGGGAAATAAAGCTTTGCCCCGGCGGCGCCTGAAGCGTGTAATAATCGTTCGGGTAACGACAAGAAGGCGCGCTAAATCAGTTCCCTCTTAGCTCTGACCATAAATCGGGGACATTCCTTGAAGAGATGTGTCCCCATTACCAGCATTTTTTACATATTAGAATTTTCTTGGATTTCCCACCTGGAAAAGTATAATGCGTTGCGTCACCCAAACTAATAAAGCCGCGCATAACCTTGATTGCCAATGACAACCAGGTTAGCGCGGCTTTTTTTGATACTGCGGATGATAAGCTTTAAACAGTGGGTAGTTTCCAGACCAACACATGAAATTCTTGACCTCCTGCAGCTTTTAGCCCATGCGGAATTCCCTTGGGACTATAAACAAGCTCATCTTTTTTCACCTTGGATTCTTCATCCCCAATCGTAATTGTCCCCTCACCGTTTACCACGTAAAAGACTACATTTTGGGGGGTGGTATGCATTTCTAATACTTCACCGGGTTTAAAAAGTAAATTCATTAAAACCAGTCCGTCTTTATCCAGCAGTTTCCTGGCGGTTATACCCTTTGGGCTTTTGAAAGTCGGCAACTCACTCATTTTAATTATTTCCATACAGCAAAACCCCTTCATTATAGATTTCCATCCAGTAAGATAGTATGTAATGTAGCTTTGTTATTTAATACATTCTATGTTTTATTAGTACCAGTAATCCGGATATTTACGTTCACTGGACAGGTTATTTACCAGCAGGGCGATGATAATTAAACAAAGGGCGCCAACCCCGACGGGGGATATGATAAATCCAAAGTTTTGCCCGGTATACACGGCCACGAAAGCGGTAGCGCCTCCGGGCGGGTGCAGTGTATATGTTACCGTCATGGCTACAATGGCCAGCGTTACCCCCAGAGCAATGGTCCACCAAGCGTCGCCAAACATCTGATAGACCAGCACACCCATAAATGCTGATATTAGGTGACCGCCGATAACATTTTTGGGTTGGGCCATGGGGACGTGGCAGGCAGCGTATAGTAGTACGGCTGAAGCCCCAAAAGAAGGCAGCAGAAGCGGTAGTTTATAAATATCCGATAATATGGCCACCAACCCTATCCCAGCAAAACTGCCCAGCCCTGTACATAGCAAACCGGACAAGGACATTTTGGGCAGGCTTGCACACTTGCCGCCTTTCATTTTACACAGATAGCTTAATAATTTTTCCCCAATATAGGGTTGAGCAACCCGGCCAACCTGCTTAATGGTATCCCGCATAAATTTTACCACCCCCGAAAGTACTATATTAAACTGATAATAATCAAATTGGGGGGCAATTGCAGTCATACACCGCACAAAATCGGTGTGATAAATATCACACCGGATGGCTGGCATAATTGCCTGGCAAAAATACCAAAACCAGCTTTATTAACCGGAATGTGGTCACTTTACCAGAGTAACCGGTTATAATTGTAACTTGCAAATCATCTTTTTCATGCTCAGCCAGATTAAGCAAGTAAAAATGTAACGCAAAAACAAGTTTAAAAAAATGACGGAATTAGATAAACTGGTGTGATTAATATCACAAATGACTAATTGCTTGATCACAGACTTTTTAAGAAATTTTTACTAAGATTATTGGAAATGAGTCGGGGGTGTTTTTTGTGCAGTTAAAAAACTCCATTGAGATAGAGAAGGATACAGTTAAAAAAATGATCCACCTTTATTGCAAAAGTAAGCACGGTTTTAAAAAACAACTGTGCCAGGATTGCCAGGCTTTATTAGAATACGCAACAGAGAGATTGGAGGCATGCAAATTTGGTAATGCAAAACCCACATGCGAAAAATGCACAATACATTGCTACCGGCCAGATATGCGGGACAAGGTAAAAAAAGTAATGCGTTTTTCCGGACTACGTATGATTTTTGTACATCCCCTGAAGGCGGCCAGGCATATGCTTAAAAATATACGCAGCTAAAATAAACTTATTTTTGCAGATAAAAAAAAACCCTTTATAAACAAGGGTTTTTTTTATCTGGCAGGGGAGACAGGACTCGAACCCGCAGCCCACGGTTTTGGAGACCGTTGCTCTACCAATTGAGCTACTCCCCTATAAGCATATATTTTTCGCGACAAGTGTAATTATAAAATAATAAATAATTTTAGTCAAGGGGAATATGTGGTACACAAAGGATTTTTAGGACACCAACAGAATATATATTGAATAATCTATAATCTCGGAGGTGGCTTAATGGGCCCCAAAATAGGTGTATTACTGGGCGGTCGCTCAGCCGAAAGGGAAGTATCCTTGCGCACTGGCGAAGCAATTTACCAGACCTTGCTTAAAAAAGGCTATGACGCAGTGAAAATTGATGTGGACAAAAATATAGTGGAAAACCTAAAAAACAACGGTATCGAACTGGCCTTTATAGCTTTGCACGGTAAATATGGCGAGGACGGCACCATCCAGGGTTTACTGGAAATGCTGGATATACCCTATACCGGCTCCGGTGTTTTAGCCAGCGCTATCGCCATGAATAAAATCACGACCAAGAAAATATTGCTGCAAGCCGGACTGCCTACCCCTGAATTTGTTACTGTTACGTACCGGGAATACAAGGGCGGGTCGTTAAACAGTATTACGGAAAGAATTATGGCCCTGGGGTTGCCGGTGATGGTCAAGGCGGCTACCCAGGGGTCCACTATCGGGATATCATTTGTCCACAACCAGGAAGATATCCAACCGGCACTGAAAGACTCCTTTAAGTATGATACTGAAGTGATGGCGGAAAAAATGATCAAGGGAGTAGAAGTTACCGCTTCCGTGCTGGGTAACGAAGATCCTGAGGCGCTGCCCCTGATTGAAATCGTCTCGGCCACCGGGGTTTATGATTATAAAGCCAAATATACCGTGGGCTTGAGCGAGCATATCATTCCGCCCCGCATTCCGGAAGATATGCAGGATAAAGTTAAATCACTGGCGAAAAAAGCCTACCTGGCCATCGGTTGCAGGGGATTGGCCCGGGTGGATTTTATAATTGACCATGCTGGTAATCCTTATATTCTGGAGGCCAATACCATGCCCGGCATGACGGAAACCAGTCTGTTCCCCGACGCAGCCCGGGCAGCGGGTATTTCCTTTGAAGGGCTGGTAGAAAAATTAATAGAACTCGCATTAGAAAAATAATCTTTACACTGTGTACAGCACCGGCAGGGGATTGAATCAACTCCTTGCAGGGGAGGTGATACCCCGCCAACTGCTTGGTGGAGTGTCACCTCCCGCAGGTTGGTTATTTTTCAGGTGTTAAGGACTGTTATCGTCCAGGTTAGATAGTCAACTAAATCATGAACAGCCTGAAACTCATATTCCAATGGACAGGCTATTTAATAAAGGAGGGTTTACTAATGCCGGTTAAATTTATTAAAACCGTCAATAAATCTACCTTTCTGGATCCGGCCAACAATTTCGCGCCAAAAACGGTAAACACCGAAGTGCGTTACGACCCGTTAACGGGACAAATATCACGCATTTTTCCGTTTCGCAAGCTGATTTTGCACCGGCATGACTGGACACCTTTCGTCGAAGAGTCAAAACAAAAATTTTGCCCCTTTTGTCCCGCGGTGGTGGAGAAGGTCACCCCCAAATTCCCGGCGGATATTGCCCCCGAAGGACGCATCAGAGTCGGAGACGCCCTGGCCATTCCCAATTTAAACCCCTACGAAAAACATGCCGCGGTAGTTATTATGTCCTCCCGCCATTATATTCCCATGGAGGAAGTGGATGTCCGGTTAATGGTGGACAGTTTCCGAGCCGGTTTGGAATACCTGCAGAGGTCCACCGGCGCTGACCCGGACGGGGCTCGCTACGCTTCCGTTAACTGGAATTACATGCCCTATGCCGGGGGATCGTTAATCCACCCGCACTTGCAGGTGCTGGCCGGCGCCCGGCCATGTACCTATGACAGGCATTTGATAAACGCATCGGTTGAATACTTCAAATCATACAACAGCAATTACTGGACTGACCTGATTGACGCGGAAATCAAGCATGGCGAAAGATACCTGGGAAAAACCGGCCGGGTGCACTGGTTAAGTACATTTGCGCCACGCCATGTCGGCGACATCACCGGCATTATACCGGGCAAACAAACTGTTGACGACCTTAACGATAGCGATTTGACCGACCTGGCAGGCGGCTTTAAAAAAATAATAGATTATTATAGCCGGTGCAACATTGTATCCTTTAATGCCGCCCTCTACTTTGCCCGCCGGGAGGATACCGGTTTTACGGTGCACGCCAGAATTGTGGGGAGGTTTACCATATTCCCGCTGGTAGGAAGTGATATTACGCACATGCAGATTTTGCATGACGATCCCTGGACTGTTATTCTGCCGGAAACAATCGCCGGTGAATTGAGAGCCTTATTTTAAGCAGCACCTGCCAAATACATGTTTTTCCCCCAAGCAGGAATC
The DNA here is from genome assembly GCF_900115975.1 of Desulfoscipio geothermicus DSM 3669. Classification (GTDB taxonomy): domain Bacteria; phylum Bacillota; class Desulfotomaculia; order Desulfotomaculales; family Desulfallaceae; genus Desulfoscipio; species Desulfoscipio geothermicus. The sequence goes on along the minus strand of NZ_FOYM01000013.1, from coordinate 44,553 downwards.
GCACCTCCCGTGAAGAATATATTTTTTATACCAAGTACGGAGGAGGACCCCTGATGGCCGAGAAAAAATGCATTATGTGCGGTAAAATGTTTGATCCCGAAGAGGTTGCCAATGCCAATAAAAACCCGTATCTTGATGACGACGATGAAGACATGCCCAAAAAAGAACCGTCATTTTGCCAGCTTTGTGAGGCAAGAATAAGAAATGAGGCGGATAAGTCCCAAAAAAGCCCGAAACCGATGTAATATCTGATCATTGCCTGCACCCGGTCCGGTTTCTTGCTGCAAGGAGGAATGTATTTGCATAAAGGGTTAAAATGGCTTACTTCAGTAGCCGCCATTATTATTATATTGTTTTTGCTTGTGGCCAGGTGGGGCGCTAATCTTTATGTAGAATGGCTCTGGTTCCAATCCCTGGGTTACAGCAATGTATTTAAAACCATCCTACTGTCTGAACTTGGTCTGAGATTCCTTGTTGGGGTATTAACTTTTATTTTTATCTTCGTTAACTTGATGTTGACCCGCAAGACAGTACTACAGCGCGTTAATACCCGGCAGTATTTTGAAAACGGCGACGTAATCACCATTCACAAGTCACAATTAAACAAGTATTTGACACCGCGTTTTTTAACCGTTACTTATCTGGCAATCAGCAGTACCCTGGCGTTTTTTGTAAGCACGGCGGTAACCGGCGATTGGGTTATCTTGCAAAAATTCCTGCATAGTACCGCTTTTGGGTATACTGATCCGATTTTCCATAATAACATAGGCAAATACGTCTTCAGTTTACCCTTTTACCAGTTTATCTACCAGCTAGTCAACTGGTTTATCATTTTGGCCGCCTTTACTGTAGCCCTGGTTTATTTCCTGACTGAAACGGGCCAAGAAGGCTTTGGTAAGTTATTTTCTTCCATCTCCGCCCGGTTACACCTTTCTTTCCTGGCGGCACTGTTTTTCCTGGCCCGTGCCTGGGGCTTCCGGCTGGAACAATACATGTTATTATACTCCGATCAGGGCGTAGTCTTCGGGCCCGGCTATACCGACATTCATGCGCGTCTTTTAGCCTATAAAGCGCTTTTTATTATTGCCATCCTGATCGCCCTTGTCATAATCATCAACTTGTTCCTGCGCAGATTCAAGTTAATTCTGTACAGTATAGGCGCTTTATTCCTGGCCTCGGTAATCCTGGGCGGCATATACCCTTCGATCATTCAGAACCTGGTGGTCAAACCAAATGAGTTAAACAAAGAACAGCCATACATTGCAAATTCCATAAAATATACCCGGTTAGCTTACAACCTGGATAACGTAGAAATCAAAAAATTCCCCGCCGGTAAAAAACTTACCGCGGCTGATATTGAAAACAACCGGGATACCATTAAAAACATCAGGCTTTGGGACTGGCGACCGCTTCAACAAACCTATGCGCAATTGCAGGAAATCAGGCCGTATTACGAACTGCAAAATATAGACATTGACCGGTATATGATAAATGACACCTACCGGCAGGTAATGCTGGCCGCCCGTGAACTGGACCAGGAACAATTGCCAAGAACCGCTCAGACCTGGATTAACCAGCGACTAAAGTACACCCATGGTTACGGTATCGCCATGAGCCCGGTTAACGAAATGACCACTGAAGGCTTGCCCGAATTTTTCATAAAAAACATCCCCCCGGTCGAGGTTATTGAAAAAGAAGTAACGCAGCCGGAAATCTATTTTGGGGAATTAACTGACAATTATATTATTGTTATTACAAAAGCCAAAGAATTTGATTACCCGGTGGGCGGCAACGAAAATGCTTATACAACATATCAGGGCCGCAACGGAGTGCAAATGGGCGGCCTGTTCCGCCGAGCGATTTTTGCCCTGGCCTTCGGCGATTATAAAATGCTGCTGGCCACCGATGTGAAAAACTCCAGTCAAATACTTTTTTATCGCAACATCCATGACCGGGTACCCAGACTGGCCCCATTTTTAAGGTATGACAGCGACCCGTACATCGTGCTTGGCGATACCGGCGCTTTATACTGGATGTGGGATGCCTATACGGTATCGGACATGTATCCTTATTCCCAGCCGTTTAGCGGCAGAAACAACTATATACGCAATTCTGTCAAGATCGTAGTCAATGCTTACACGGGTCAGGTAGATTTCTATATAGCGGATAACAAAGACCCGTTAATACAAACTTATGCTAAAATATTCCCCGGGGTTTTCAAGCCGTTGGCCGAGATGCCGGAGGACTTACAAAGGCATATCCGCTACCCTGCGGATTTGTTTTCCATTCAAGCTGAGAAATATACTGTTTACCACATGACAGACACTGAGGTATTATATTATCAAGAAGATAAGTGGAGCTTACCCACAGAAAAGTTTTTCAACGAAGAAGTGGACATGGAGCCATATTATACCATTATAAGATTGCCAGGTGAAGCAAAACCGGAATATGTATTAATTTTGCCGTTCACTCCCAAAAACAAAACCAATATGATCGGCTGGATGGCTGCCCGTTCGGATGAACCGAATTACGGTAAATTAATTGTGTACGAGTTTCCAAAACAGGAACTTATTTACGGTCCTATGCAAATTGAAGCCCGTATTGACCAGGATACTACCATATCACAACAACTGACGCTATGGAACCAGCGTGGATCATCGGTGATCAGGGGCAACCTGTTGGTTATACCGGTCAAGGACGCACTGCTTTACGTTGAACCGCTGTATCTGCAAGCTGAGCAGAGCAAAATGCCCGAACTGCGACGGGTTATTGTGGCACATGGTGACCAGGTGGTTATGGAACCCACCCTGGATATAGCTCTACACAAGATTTTCGGCGATGAAATTGACATGGATCGGACTATAAAAGAACGGCCTCCAGTACCAGGCGACAACCCGCCGGCGACACTTAAAGACTTGATCAACCAGGCCAACCAACTGTATAACGAGGCTCAGGCCAGGCTGAAAGACGGCGACTGGGCAGGATACGGGGAAGCAATTGCCAGGCTGAAAGATACCTTGAACACCATGTCCGAACAAGCGAAACAAGAACCGTAATATTATTTATTTTACATTTTGCACAGGAAAGGAGTTGAAACCAGATGTTCTTCCAAACCTGGTGGCAGGGAATATTATTTGGGCTGGTAACCACAATCGGTATGCTGGCGGTTTGCTATGCCTTCGCCATGTCGTGGAAAAAATACGAAGGGACAGATAAAAAAGCCAACCAGAAATCCTGTAACGCTCACCACTAAAATAATGATTTAGCTAGTGTCCCCAAGAATAATATCAGGCACTAGCGACCGGTTTCTCATTATCAATCACCAAGGAAACTACCGGTTACTGGTGCCGGTAGTTTTTTTTCAGTGGGGGGATTAACGTGCCAAGCGTGGTTATCGATAATAAAAAATATCATTACAGCGCCGGGGTACCGCAAATCGACTTTAATCAGGCTATCCTATTTGTGCACGGGGCAGGCGGTAGCCACAGACACTGGATTTACCAGGTCGCGGGACTGGGACAAAAGTATTTGACGCTGGCGGTCGATTTGCCAGGCCATGGCGAATCTGAAGGCAATGCCTGCAATGAAATAGACGACTACAGCAGTTTTATTTATGATTTTGTCGAGCGGGTATTGGGTACCCCGTTTTACCTGGCCGGCCATTCCATGGGCGGGGCCATTGCCATGCATTTCGCCACTCGTTTTCCCGAAATGTTAAAGGGACTGATACTAATCGGCACAGGTGCCCGGTTGCGTGTGGCACCCGCCATTCTGAACGCTTTTGCAGCCGGCCAAACATTTACAGAATTTGTGCATTTGGCTTACTGCAGCAATGCCGAAGCAGAACTGCTCAACCAGGCCAGACAAGAAATGGCTAATACCGACCCCGAAATATATTACAACGATTTTTTGGCCTGCGACAGATTTGATATTATGGACCGATTACAGGCAATTAAGGCCCCCGCATTGGTAGTTGGGGCGGCGGAAGACCGCTTGACCCCGCCCAAATACAGCACCTTTTTGGCGGACAATATCAGCAACGCTCGATTGCACATCATAGCCCGGGCCGGACATATGATGATGCTGGAAAATCCAACTGAAACCAATCAGCTTATTGAAGAATTTATAGAAGAGTAATTTATTTATAAAGGGGGATCATGTTTTGGGCAAATCGGTTGTTAAACGTATCGGGGTATTAACCGGAGGTGGCGATGCCCCGGGGCTGAACGCAGTAATCCGTGCAGTGGTAAAGACAGCCATTCGGGAATACGGTATGAACGTGGTTGGTTTTGAAAACGGTTTTGGCGGTTTAATCAAAAACCAGGCCAGGGAACTTACAGAATTTGATGTAATCGGCATTTTGCCGCGGGGCGGGACCATACTCGGTACCACCAACCGTGACAATCCCTTTCATTACCCGGTAATAAAAGGGGACAAAAAAATTTTTGCCGATGTTTCGGACCGGGTCTTTGAAAATATAAGTATCCATGGTATAGAGGCTTTAGTCGTTATTGGTGGGGACGGTAGTTTGGCTATTGGCAAGGAACTGAATGACCAGGGATTAAAAGTTGTGGGCGTACCCAAAACTATAGATAACGACCTTTCAGCAACCGACCAGACCTTCGGTTTTGATACCGCCCTGGCCACTGCCACAGAAGCCATTGACAAACTTCATACCACAGCCGAATCGCACCACAGGGTTATGGTACTGGAACTCATGGGGCGCTATGCCGGCTGGATTGCCCTGGCCGCAGGCCTTGCAGGTGGTGCAGATGTTATCCTTATACCGGAGATTCCCTATAATATCGATGTAGTGGTGGAAAAAATAAATGCCCGTAGTCAGGAAAGAAAAAAATTCAGTATCGTAGTGGTGGCAGAAGGCGCCAAACCACTGGGCGGAGAAATGGTGGTCAGCAAACACGTGGAGGATAGCTTTGATCCTGTTCGGTTGGGGGGGGTCGGCAATGTAGTGGCCCAGGCAATTGAATCGGCGACCGACAAGGAAACCAGGGTCACTGTGCTGGGCCACCTGCAGCGGGGTGGGTCCCCAACGGCTTACGACCGCATACTTGCCACCCGTTACGGCACGGGTGCCGTTAACCTGGCGGCCGAGGGAAAATTTGGACGTATGGTCTGCTTAAAAGGACAAAACATTGAATCAGTACCCCTGGAACAAGCGGTGGGAGAGTTGCATACGGTACCGGTAAATGGAGAACTTATAAAAGTGGCCAGGCAACTGGGTATTTGCCTTGGTGATTAAACAAAACAAGCCAATATTTATGAAGGATAGTGATTGCCATGATACTAAATTATCCTGAATTAGCTGTGCAAGAGCTTATTGATGAAGTGCTGAAAGAATATGCGCAAAATAACCCGCACACCTGTAATTGTGAACGCTGCAAAAATGATATTATGGCCCTGTCGTTAAACAATTTACCCCCTAAATATGTGGTAACTGACCACGGTAACATTTTGACCAAAACAATTTATGACCAGGTTGGCGGCAAAGCGCAGGTAGTCGCCGCGCTGACCGCAGCCATCCAGAAAGTGCAAAAAAACCCCAGGCATTAAAATACGGGAGGTGGCTTTATGCGTCTGGAACAACCGGTTTTCAGGCCACCAAGCGAGGCTTTCAGTTTAATATTACAGCTCACCATTGGCTGTAAACACAATGCCTGCAGTTTTTGCGGCATGTACAAGGGGAAAAAATTTCGCAGCAAGACTTGGGAGGAGATAAAAAAAGATATTGATGAATGCGCCGCCCAGATGGGTAGTGTACGCAGGGTGTTTTTGGCGGACGGTGACGCCCTGACGGCTGCAACCCCTTTAATTCTCAAGACCGCACACTACCTGTATAAAAAATTTACCAGCTTAAAGCGGGTAAGCATGTATGCCGGCCCCAAAGATATTTTGCAAAAGTCAACAGATGAATTACATGAAATCCGCGCCAATGGAATTGAATTGTTATACATGGGCGTGGAAAGCGGCAGCGATAAAATTTTACAGGCGGTAGGCAAGGGAGTTACCGCAGATGAAATGATTAAGGCGGGTCAAAAAGCGCTGCAGGCGGGCTTCAAACTTTCGGTCACTATCATCAATGGCCTTGGTGGCACAGCCATGTGGCGCGAACATGCCATAGAAACCGGCAAAGTTCTAAGTAAGATTGACCCCACTTACCTTGGCGCGCTAACATTAATGGTCGTTCCCAATACACCCCTGCACCATCAGGTACAGCAGGGGAAATTTCAAGTACCAAACTCCACGGAAATTTTACGGGAAATGAAATTACTATTGGAAAACATAAATATATCCAACTGTATATTCAGAACCAACCATGCTTCAAATTACCTGCCCCTCAGAGGCACTTTAAATAAAGACAGGGAAAGTTTAATAGCTATACTGGAAAAAGCTATCACCAGTCCTGCAGCCATTCCATTGCGCCCCGATCACATAAGAGGCTTGTAAAATAAAAATAAATATTTAATTTAAAGCAAGCTCTCCCATTTTATGGTAATATATAACTATACCAGGAATAAATATATGGCAAGGGAGAGGTTGCATTTTGTTTGTTAAGCCCTGTTTAACCGTATTGATAGGTGTCGTTATATATTTCAATTCATTAGCTGTAGTAAGTAGTGTCTGCGAACCCGACAAGACAAAAGAAAATCAGCTGGTTCGGCAAATTGTCAAGCAAGCTGTAGAATATAATGACTGGGTGAATGGGGAAAATTATGAGCAGGATTTAATTAAATACTATACCGGACAAGCGTTGGAGAATATTTTAAACGCCGTGAAGGATTTTCGAAAAACCAGCACAGATTGGTATAGCTTGACTTTTTTGCAAAATTGTCATATTGTTTATAACGATGGAAATTTAGCTATTGCAGTCGTATTGCTTAAAGAAGTTGACATAACTAATTATGACCTACAATTGTTACAGGCTATTTTTACTTTACATAAAACAACCGATGGTTGGCGCATTATCAATGTGGATTTTCCACAAACACCATATGACAATGGCTTTAATAATAATTAAAGCTTTTTACATGCCGGGAGGTGACTATGCTTGGGCCTGAAAATTGGTATTTTTACCGATAGCTACCGTCCTTATACCAGCGGGGTGGTTCGTTCCATTGAAACCTTTTCCGCTGAACTGCAGGCTCAGGGTCACGAAATATATGTTTTTGCTCCGGATTACCACAATTGTCCTAAGGAAGATAAAGTATATCGTTTTTCATCAATCCCAGCACCAACAAATCATGAATATACCTTGGCTGTACCATTTTCCATTCGGTTGCGTCCTACATTAAAAAAACTTAACCTGGATATCATTCACGTTCATTCACCATTTTTATTGGGGAGACTGGGTGCCCGATGTGCCAGAAAAATGAACATTCCGCTGGTTTTCACCTTTCATACCCTGTATGACCAATATGTTCATTATGTGCCCTTCGGACAGAATATTACAAAAGAGATTACTAAAAAATTTTGTGCAGATTTTTGCAATAATTGCGATTTGGTAATTGTACCAACCCAGGTCATCGGCAAGCATTTACACAATTGGGGAGTAAAAACTGAAATAGCCGCCATCCCGACAGGGATAAAAATTGATGACTTCAGAACCAGACAAAGGGATTGGTTGCACAAGCGGTTTGACATTGATGCTTCATGTAAAATACTGATCTCTGTTGGCAGGTTGGGAAAAGAAAAAAATTTCACCTTTGTTCTGCAAAGCTTTAAACAAGTGTCAGTATCTTTTCCGGAAACCAGGTTAGTGCTGGTGGGCAATGGTCCGGAAAAGGAAAACCTGGTCAGCTTGGCCGGGGAGCTCGGGATAAACGACAAAGTTATTTTTACCGGTACCCTGGCTAAGGAAGAAATAGCCAAGGCTTATAACAGCGCCGATATCTTTGTTTTTGCATCAGTCACCGAAACACAGGGCCTGGTAATCGGAGAAGCAAAAGCAGCAGGCTTACCCGTAGTGGCAGTTAAAGCCTTTGGCACTTCTGAAATGGTGGAAGATGGTATAGACGGATTCCTAACAGATTTAAATACAGAGCACTTTGTAGATAAGATTAGCCTGCTGCTGCGGAACGAAAATAAACTAAAATTATTGGGTAGGAATGCGGCCACCAACGCTGAAAAAATTTCTTCCCAAAATTGCGCCAACCGGCTGGTACGGTGCTACAAAGAAGTAATAGAAAAAAACAAGAAAAATTACAGTTATCAATTTAGGACTTGAATCAAAGTGGGGCAGGATATAAAATACAGGCAATTGAATATTTAATAATAATGGGAACGCGATACGGTGTTCCCATTTTAGCTGTTATTTATTAAATCGGGGTTATATTTTGGAGGGTAAAAATTGGAAAACTGGCTCCCTTTAATACTGGGTTATCTTTTTATCTTCGGTGCCCGTGTGATTGACATGTCCCTGGACGTACTGCGCATATTAATGCTGATGCGAGACCGGCGCATGCAAGCTGCCATAATCGGTTTTGTTGAAGTAACAGTTTTTGTACTGGCTTTAAATGAAGTTTTAAAGGGAGGACTGCACGATCCGGGAAAAATAATAGCTTATGCCGGTGGTTTTGCTACGGGCAATTATATAGGCAGCCTAATAGAAGAAAAGCTGGCCATGGGTTTTATATCCATTCAAATATTCCCGCCCTCGGGACTGGCAAATCAATTTGCCAGCATATTACGTAAAGAAGGATTCGGAGTGACCAGCGTCATCGGCTGTGGCCGTGACGGTGAAAGAACAATCTTATTTGTATTAATTAAACGAAAAGACCTGAACAAGGCCCTGCAATTAATCGATCAAATTTGCCCCGAAGCATTTTTCAATATTTCCGACGCCAAGCGCATTCACGGCGGCGTATTTCCGGTAAAAAAGGGAAAGTAAATATTTCCCATCCTCTTTTTTTAGTTTACATAATATCTATTATCGGAAGTAATTGTGGGGCTTGTGGTACTAATCACCGAAATATATAACGCTACATTTGTCAGTAATAGCCATTCAAATTGGCCGGGGCACTTTCACCTTTAACCATACTTTTCAAGGTTCCCAGCTTTACTCTTTTGTCAGGTGAATTACATACAGGACTCCGGGCCATTAGTTAAAAAAATCAGGCCCTCAACAGGCCTGATTTTTACCTTATTTATCTTTATTGATTTGCTTTGCGTTCTTTTAAAAAGTTGGGAGCCACTTGCGGGAACAGGGCCAGCGATACAACATCGTCCTCGCTCTCGATCAAGTCAGCAAATTCTTCCCGCACTTTCGGCAATTCCGGTTCAATAAGGTCAGCCGGACGGCACTCAATAGGCTCTTGGTTACCAATAATTTTATTCCTTACTTCTTCATTGACCGGCGCAGGCGGCCGACCATAGAAACCGCGCATGTAGTTTATAACTTCATTAGTGGCCACCTTATAGCGTTCGCCCATTAAAACATTCAGTGCCGCTTGAGCGCCCACAATTTGGCTGGACGGGGTTACCAGCGGCGGATAACCGAAATCTTCCCTTACTCTAGGCACTTCTGCCAGCACTTCGGGTAATTTATCCAGGGCATTCATTTCCTTAAGCTGGCTTATAAAGTTAGAAATCATACCACCAGGAATTTGGTAAGTTAACACATTTGTGTCCGGGCTGCAGCTGGCGTTATCAAAATCAGCATATTCCTTGCGTACTTCTTTAAAGTACTGGGATATTTCAGAAAGCAGGTTCAAATCCAAGCCGGTATCATAAGGGGTATCTTGCAGGGCGGCCACAATGCTTTCAGTAGCTGGCTGTGAGCTCTGCATTGCCATTGAAGATGCAGCACAATCAAGCACATCCACACCGGCCTCCACGGCTTTCAGGTAAGTCATGGATGCCATGCCGCTGGTGTAATGGCAGTGCAGCTGCACCGGTATATCTAGCTTTTCTTTCCAGCCCTTGATAATATCATAGGCAGGCTGCGGGGCCAGGATGCCGGCCATATCCTTCAGGCAAATAGAATCAACACCCAATTCTTTTAGTTCAGCACCCATGCGCATGTAAAAATCATAGTCGTGCACCGGGCTGATGGTATACACAACCGTGCCCTGGGCATGGGCCCCTTCGCGCTTCACATACTCAATAGCCTTTTCCATGTTGCGAATGTCGTTTAAAGCATCAAAAATTCTGAAGATGTCCAAGCCGTTGGCCACAGTTCTCTTCACAAACAACTCCAGAACATCATCCGCGTAGTGCTTGTAACCTACCACGTTCTGGCCGCGCAGCAGCATCTGCAATTTGCTGTTCTTGAAAGCTTTACGAACAGTACGCAATCTTTCCCAGGGATCTTCATTCAAAAACCGCATACATGAATCAAAGGTAGCGCCACCCCATATTTCTATAGCGTGAAAACCAACCTGCTCCACCTTCTCAGCGATGGGCAGCATGTGTTCCGTACGCATACGCGTAGCCAACAGCGATTGGTGACCATCACGCATCGTAGTATCCATAATTACAACTTTTCTAGTTTCACTCATAATTTATTATACCCCTCCCGTTTTTTTCACAACATAAGTGATGCAGGCAAAATCTTAATCAACTACAGCCATAACCTTCCTGACTGAATCAATCGACTTTTGCAAAGCCGTTTTTTCCTCTTCCGTTAAATCAACTTCAATAATCTTTTCCACGCCATTGCCGCCAATAATGGCCGGTACACCTAGGTAAATATCTTTTTCACCGTACTCGCCCTTGAGATAAGCTGCAACCGGTAAAATACGCTTCTTATCTTTTAAAACGGCCTCAACCATTTCAATTACGGAAGCACCAGGAGCATAATAAGCACTCCCTGTTTTCAGGTAATTGACTATTTCCGCTCCACCTTTTCTGGTTCTTTCCACGATAGCATCGATACGTTCCCTGGATATTAATTTTTCAATGGGAATACCGCCGGCATAACTATAGCGCACCAGCGGTACCATATCATCGCCGTGACCGCCAAGTACAAAAGCACTGACGTCTTTGTAGGAAACCCCCAGTTCCTGGGCGATGAAAGTCCTGAACCGCGCGGAATCCAAGACCCCGGCCATACCAAACACACGGTTTGCGGGGAAGCCGCTGGCTTTGTATGCTGCATACACCATGACATCAAGAGGATTTGTTACAACAATTATAAAAGCGTTGGGTGAAAATTTAGCAGCTTGTTCCGCGCATGATTTTACTATTTTTACGTTTGTATTTACCAGGTCGTCACGGCTCATACCCGGCTTGCGGGCAATGCCGGCAGTAATCACTATAACATCGGATCCGGCTGTATCTTCATAATTATTGGTACCGATAATATTAATATCATAACCTTCAATAGGCGCCGCTTCCTGCATATCAAGTCCTTTCCCCTGCGGCACTCCCTCTACGACGTCCATCAAAACAATATCTCCCAGCTCTTTTGTTGCCGCCCAGTGTGCACAGGTGGCACCAACATTGCCTGAACCAATTACGGTGATCTTATTTCTTTTCATGATATTACCTCCCGTTTTGCCTAACATGATAAGTTCATAATTAATTATACTACAGATCAAAGATTCAACGTTATCTATGGCCAGGAAACAGCCATTTTGTCAGGTGTTAAGGATGGGGTGTTTACTGCTGAACAAGCATAAATTACTAATTCAGCAGTAAACATATGTTAATCCCCTTGATTAAACCGGTAAATTACCGTGTTTTTTACCGGGGCGGCTTTCCCGCTTGCTTGACAGAACTTGCAGAGCGTCAATTATTCTGGCCCTGGTATCCCTGGGGTCAATTACGTCATCCACAAACCCACGGGAACTGGCCACGTAAGGATTGGCAAAGTTATCCCGGTACTCCTTGACCAGACGTTCCCTTTCTTGCATGGGATTCTCCGCATTGGCGATTTCGTTGCGGTGAATAATGTTTACCGCGCCCTCCGGCCCCATCACGGCAATCTCAGCGGTTGGCCAGGCATAGACCATGTCAGCCCGCAGGGAACTGCTGCACATGGCCAGGTAGGCGCCACCGTATGCCTTGCGCAAAATGATGGTAATCTTTGGCACTGTGGCTTCCGAATAAGCGTACAGCATCTTGGCCCCATGCCTGATGATGCCGCCGAACTCCTGGGCGGTGCCGGGCAAAAAGCCGGGCACATCCATAAATGTTACCAGGGGAATATTGAACGCGTCACAGAACCTGACAAAACGGCTTATTTTATCGGAGGCATTGATATCCAGGCAGCCTGCCAAAAAATCCGGCTGGTTGGCCACAATGCCCACCGACTGGCCGTTCATTCTGGCAAAACCAATCACAGCATTTTTAGCGTATAATGGCAAAACTTCTAAGAATTCGCCGCCATCAACAACAGCTGATATTACCTTTTTGACGTCATAGGGCATATTGGGCTGAGTGGGCACAATATCAAGTAATACTTCTTTGTCTACAGCCGGTTCTTGTGCCTCATAAGCGGGTGGCTGTTCATTATTGTTTAATGGCAGGTAGCTTAATAATTGCTTTACCATATCCAGGCAGTGTTCCTCGTCTTCCCCCATAAAGTGGGCCACACCGCTGGTCTGGTTATGGGTCATGGCGCCGCCCAACTGTTCCATGGACACTTCTTCGCCCGTCACCGCTTTAATTACCTGGGGCCCGGTGATAAACATCTGGCTGGTCCCGTTCACCATGAAAATGAAGTCCATCAAGGCCGGCGAATAAACGGCTCCCCCGGCGCAGGGCCCCATGATTACGGACAACTGGGGAATCACGCCCGAGGCAATGGTATTGCGGAAGAATATTTCCCCGTAGCCGTTTAATGCATCTACGCCTTCCTGAATCCTGGCCCCGCCGGAATCGTTCAGGCCAATTACCGGGGCGCCCGTGCGCATGGCTAAATCCAGCACCTTGCAAATTTTCTGGGCGTGGATTTTACCCAACGAGCCGCCGGTTACGGTAAAGTCCTGGGCGTATATATACACCTTCCTGCCGTCAACCAGACCATAACCGGTTACCACACCTTCGCCGGGATTTTTGTTCGGATCGCCGGCAAAGACATCTATCTCCCGAAACGTACCCGGGTCAAACAGGTAGTCTATCCTTTCCCGGGCCGTCTTTTTACCCGCGGCATGTTGTTTGTCGATTCTTTTATCGCCGCCGCCAGCCTGTACCTTGGACCTTAAAACTTGCAACTGTTCCAGCTTTTCCTGCATACTCATTTACCCGTTAAACCTCCTCTAATCGCGTTCACACAATTCCACCAAGGTGCCAAAAGTGGCTTTGGGGTGTAGGAACGCAATTTTTGCGCCGCCGGCACCCCGCCTGGGTTTTTCATCTATCAGCCTGACGCCTGCCGCCTTCAGTTGGGCCAGTCTCTCTTCCAGGTTATCCACCCTGAAAGCAATGTGCTGTATTCCTTCACCATTCTTTTCTATATAACGGGCAATCGGCCCGTCCGGTGTCGTGCTTTCCAGCAGCTCAACCTCACTGTCACCGGTGGGAATGAAAGCCACCTTGACTTTTTGCTCTTCCACAACTTCTTCCTCAGTCACTTTCAGACCCAGAACATTTTCATAAAATGCCTTGGCCGCCGCCATATCCTTGACGGCTATGCCAATATGATCTATCTTTTTAATCATGTCCTACCCTCCTGCTTAAAGTCCCGGTCTTTAGAGGCTATTAAAAATTATTTATTTTAATATAATTTTTTACAGCTTAAATAATTTTTAAGCCTTCCCCACTTTTTCTTTGATGTAATTAATCACCGCTTTTGTATTTGTTCCCGGGGTAAAAATTTCCACTATACCTTTCTCCTTTAGTTCGGGTATATCCTCATCCGGGATAATGCCGCCGCCCAGTACCAAAATGTCCCCGGCGTTTTGCTTTTGCAAACCTTCCACTACAGCGGGGAACAGGTGCAAGTGGGCCCCGGACAGGCAACTTAGCGCCACCACATCCACATCTTCCTGCAACGCCGCCCCCACTATCTGGTCCGGGGTTTGCCGCAATCCCGTATAAATTACTTCCATGCCGGCATCCCGGAGAGCCTGGGCGATAACCTTCGCACCGCGATCATGGCCGTCCAGCCCCGGCTTGGCTACCAACACCCTGATTGGTTTTTCGCTCATCCACGCACTCCTCCTATACTAAAAAACAATTTGTTGCTGATACTCCCCAAAAACATTTCTCAGCACACCGCAAATTTCGCCCAGTGTGGCGTAATTCTTCACCGCCTCAACGAAGTAAGGCAGCAAATTCTCGTTTGTGCCGGCTGCCCGTTCAATTTCCTGCAGCATCTTTTGCACCTTTTCGTTATCCCGCTCAGCGCGCAGCCTGGCCAGTTTAGCTTCCTGGCGCTTACCCACTTCCGGATCTACTTTCAGCAAATCTTTCGGCCGTTCTTCCTGCATCTGGAACTTGTTCACACCGATAACAATTTTCTTACCGGACTCAATTTCCTGTTGATATTTATAGGCGCTGGTATGAATTTCCTTTTGCATGAATTCAATGGCCTTGGGCGCTCCACCGAGATCATCTATCTTTTTGATGTATTCCAGGGCCTTTTGCTCCACCGCGTCAGTCAGGCTTTCCACAAAATATGAGCCGCCCAGCGGGTCCACCGTGTCGGCCGCGCCAATCTCGTAACCAATGACTTGCTGGGTTCTCAAAGCGATCAATACCGAACTGTCGCTGGGCAAAGCCAAGGCCTCGTCCCGGGAGTTGGTATGCAGGGACTGAGTGCCGCCCAGAACGGCGCTCAGGGCCTGGAAGGCAACCCGCATGATGTTGACATCCGGCTGTTGGGCCGTCAATGTGCAGCCGGCAGTTTGCGTATGGAAGCGCAGCATCATTGACTTGGGCTTCTTGGCGCCGAAACGCTCTTTCATGATCCTGGCCCAGAGGCGGCGCGCTGCCCTGAACTTGGCCACTTCTTCAAAGAAATTAAGGTGCGCGTTAAAAAAGAAGCTTAACCGCGGAGCAAATTCATCAACATCCAGCCCCGCGTCAATGGCGGCCTCCACGTAAGCTATCCCGTCAGCCAGGGTAAAAGCAACTTCCTGTGCCGCCGTGGAACCCGCTTCCCGGATGTGGTAGCCGCTAATGCTGATGGTGTTCCAACTGGGCACATTTTTGGCGCAATAAGCGAAAATATCCGTGATCAGGCGCATGGAGTGCTCCGGTGGGAAAATGTATGTCCCCCGGGCCACGTATTCTTTAAGAATATCGTTTTGGATGGTCCCTTTCAGTTGTTCCTGCTTGACCCCCTGCTTTTCGGCCACAGCAATGTACATAGCCAGCAAGATCGCCGCCGGGGAATTAATGGTCATGGAAGTGCTTACTTTGTCCAGGGGAATCTGGTCAAACAGGGTTTCCATATCCAGCAGGGAATCGATGGCGACACCTACTTTACCCACTTCCCCCATAGCCAGCTGGTGGTCGGAATCGTAACCAATCTGTGTAGGTAAGTCAAAAGCTACACTGAGCCCCGTCTGCCCTTGCTCCAGCAGGTAACGGAAACGCTTGTTGGTCTCCTCGGCCGTGCCGAATCCGGCGTACTGCCGCATTGTCCACAGCCGACCCCGGTACATGTTGGGCTGCACGCCCCGGGTATAGGGGTAATCACCTGGAAATCCCAGGTCTTTTTCGTAATCCAGGTGGTCAATGTCCTCGGGCGTATACAGGGTATTTATATCAATTTCGGAATCGGTAACGAATTTTTCCTGCCGTTCAGGGCGCTTGGCCGTAAGGGTTTCCAGCTTTTGCTGGTATTTTTGTTTTTGCTCCTTTATTTTCTCCAGAGAGTCCTTGTCAAACAAACTATCTCCTCCTTTCCCAGGCGAACCCGGGGATTTACTTGAGAATCTGGCGTATTAATTCGGGCACTTCAAACGGCAGGGTGGCCACTTTGGCCCCGGCGGCCTGCAGAGCTTCCACCTTACCGTTAAAGGTCCCCTTGCCCCTTTCAATGATGGCCCCGGCATGGCCCATGCGTTTTCCGGGGGGCGCGCTCTTGCCGGCAATGTACGCCACCACGGGCTTGGTCATTTTTTTAATATACAGGGAGGCCTCTTCCTCGGCATTACCGCCGATTTCGCCCACCAGCACCACCGCCCTGGTTTGCGGGTCCTTTTCAAATTTCTCCAATACGTCCACAAAAGACAGTCCAACCACCCGGTCGCCGCCCAGACCGACCACGGTGGACTGGCCGAGACCGTTGGCGGTGAGGTTGCCGACAATCTCATAGGTCAGGGTCCCACTACGGGCCACGACGCCTATCGGTCCTTCCACAAAAAACTGGTTTGGCGGAATACCTATTTTACATTTTCCGGAAGATACTATACCAAAGGTATTGGGTCCTACAACAGTAGTTCCCTTCCGGCATGCCAGTTCTACAATATCCATCTCATCGTGCACGGGGATATGCTCGGTAACGATAACCAGCACCTTGACTCCGGCCGTAATGGCTTCAAAGGCGGCGTCTTTGGCAAAGGGCGCCGGAATGAACAAAACGGAAGCATCCACCTGCTGATTATCCACGGCTTCGTAAACCGTATCATAAACCGGAATCCCTTCCACTTCCTGCCCGCCCTTACCGGGAGAAACGCCGCCCACGATTTTGGTGCCGTAGGCCAGCATCTGGCAAGTGTGAAACCGACCCTGGTTCCCTGTGATGCCCTGGACAATAACATTGGTTTTTTCATTTATAATAATGGCCACTTAATATACACTCCTTTATGCTGTCCTTTAAATACAATTAGAATTAACTAGCGTTGGCTATTTCCACAGCCTTGGCTGCCGCCTCATGCATAACCTTATAAGCCTCAAAACCGTTTTCCTTGAGGATCCTGACCCCTGCTTCCTCATTGGTGCCTACCAACCTGATGACCACGGGGACTGGTATTTCCCTAGCATTCTTAACCTGCACCAGAGCGTTAGCCACATCATCACAACGGGTGATGCCCCCGAAGATATTGATAAAAATCACCTTGGGATTAGTTTGCAGCAACAACTCGATGGCCTTCGTCGTTCCTTCCACGCCGGTTCCACCGCCGGCATCCAGGAAGTTCGCGGGCTTGCCGCCGTAATAGGCCAGCGTGTCCAGACTGCCCATGGACATACCCGCACCATTGGCCATCACGGCAATATCGCCGCCCAGTTCCACAAAAGCCAGGCCCAAATCGTGCGCCTGTTTTTCAATGGAAGTGCGGTCCTCCACATAAGGAACAGCTTTTTGCCGAAACAGAGCATCATCATCCACCGTCATTTTGGAGTCTGCCGCGATTAATTTATCGCCACTGATCACCAACGGGTTGATTTCCACCAGTTCAGCATCCTTTTCCCGGAATATCTTGTACAATATCGGCAGCAGACGGTTAAATTCCTTGCCGATCGATCCGGTCAGCCCGAGTTGCCTGGAGATTTCCCGGCCCAGGTACGGGTAGACCCCGATAGAGACGTCAACGTACTGTTTAACTATATGCTCATCAGGTACTTCCTCAATGTCCATACCACCCTGAGCGGACGCGATGATTACCGGTTTTTTGGCTGACCCGTCCACTGTGATGGCCAGGTAAAGCTCCTTGTCAATTTGGATTTTTTCTTCCACCAGCACCTTTTCCACTTTATGGCCGTTTAAGGTCATGGCCAGCACCTGCGCTGCCGCTTCCCCGGCTTCTTCCGGGCTGGAGGCAAATTTGATGCCGCCGCCCTTGCCCCTTTTACCGGCCAGAATCTGGGATTTGACCACTACCGTACCGCCAATTTCCCGGGCAATATTAGCGGCATCTTGAGAATTATCTGCCATCCGGCCCCGAGGTACGGTGATCCCGTAAGATGAAAAAATTTCCTTGCCCATGTACTCAAAAAGTTTCACTATATATCCTCCTCTTACTTAATGCTGATAGAATTTTCTAATTTCCGAACAAATTTTTATTACAGCAAAGCCTGCTAAATACAAAATGTATCACCAAGATGGCGTCCATTCCTTGTAAGTAATCATGGCAAATAAATATGGCAGAAATTTATTTTTTAAATGCACCTCCCTTGTCTTTTAACTGGTCGCGTAAATTTTAGTCCCTTCGGCGTAAAGATCCCCACCCAGGGTATCATTAACCACGATGACCGGCATATTTTCCACTTCCAGACGGTGTATAGCTTCGGGCCCCAGTTCCGGATAAGCCACCACTTCGCATTGTTTGATACACTTGCTGATCAGGGCTGCCGCTCCTCCCACGGCGGCAAAGTAAACTGCTTTATGCTGTTTCATGGCTTTAATAACTTCCGGCGAACGCTTGCCTTTACCCACCATGCCCTTCAGACCCAACGCAATGAGCCTGGGGGCGTATAAGTCCATGCGCCCGCTGGTGGTTGGCCCGGCAGAGCCGATAACCTGTTCGGGTTTGGCCGGAGACGGTCCCACGTAATAAATGATTTGACCGTGTAGGTCCAGGGGCAATTCCTGGCCGTTATTCAACAATTCCACCAGCTTTTTATGTGCAGCATCCCTGCCGGTGTAAATAACACCATTCAACAACACTTTCTGGCCGATACGCAGTTTCCGGACGTCCTCATCTGAAATAGGCGTGGTCAACTTTATTTTCGTAATGGTCACAACTATCACCCCGCAGCCTTATAAAATCACTTCTTTATGCCGGCTGGCATGACAATTTATGTTTACCGCCACCGGCAGGCTGGCTATATGAGCCGGATATATGTTTACATGCACCGCCAGGGCGGTGATACGTCCGCCCAGACCCTGCGGGCCAATGCCCAGGTTATTGACTTTTTTCAACAATTCCTTTTCCAACTCGGCGATTTCCGGCTTGTGGCTGGGCACGCCCACAGGCCTTAGCAGTGCTTCCTTGGCCAACAGCGCCGCTTTTTCAAAGGTACCGCCGATACCTACTCCAACAATAATGGGCGGACATGGATTGGGCCCCGCCTCTTTTACAGTATCCAACACGAATTTTTTGACGCCGTCCACCCCTTCAGCGGGCTTAAGCATTTTAATGGCGCTCATATTCTCACTGCCGCCGCCCTTGGGCGCCACGGTAATTTTTAACTGATCGCCCGGCACCAGTTTAAGATGGATGACCGCCGGCGTATTATCCCCGGTATTGACCCGTTCCAACGGGTGCCCCACAATGGACTTACGCAAATAGCCCTCGGTATAACCCTGGCGTACGCCCTCATTTATCGCGTCCTCCAAAGATCCACCGACAATATGCACATCCTGCCCCAATTCTACAAATACCACGGCGAAGCCTGTATCCTGACACATGGGTACATCCTCCGCCCGCGCTATATCAGCGTTTTTAATTAGTTGCTCAATAATTTCTTTGCCTGTAAGGGAAAGTTCCTGTTCATAGGCATTATTAAATGCTTCAATCACATCTTCGCCCAGATAATAATTGGCGTCCTTGCAGAGTTTAGCCACCGCTTGCGTAATGCGTCCCACATCGATTGTCTTAATAGCTGCTCCCCCCCTTAACGATGTATATACCCATTCAATTTTGCAATAAATATGCCATTAAAAATCTAATACATCGAAGTCTGAAAAAGGCCAAAAATACTATTGATCTAAGCAAAATTTTAACATATTTTGTTTTTAAAAAATACAATAACCTTTAATACACACGCTAAATTTTTACTTTTTAGAATGGGTATCGCTTAATGACTTATTTATGCTATACCATTTGCGTTATCTAAATTTTTTAACTTTTTTCTAGGTATTTGAATTTTCAAACTTAGCCCGTTTGATTTTATTGTATAAAGTAGCCAGGGATATATTGAGTGCCTGAGCAGCCCGTCTTTTTCCTTCCACCGAATTACCGAATTTCATGAGGGCTTTTTGAATTAAAATTTGCTCCATTCGATCAATGGGTATTAACTCTACATCCGTCTCCGGTACAGGCTTGAATTGGCTTACGTGCTGAATAAAATTTTTTTTAGTTAGAATTTCTTCATCAACGGTAACCATTACCCTTTCCACCACATTCTCCAATTCACGGACATTACCCGGCCAATCGTAGCTGTATAACACTTCTTCAGCATCCCGGGACAGTCTCTGAACTTTTTTACCCAATTTGCGATTTAATTTAACAATCAAATGGTTAACCAAAGCAGGTAGGTCTTCTTTACGCACGCGCAGCGGGGGGATAGTGACTTCCACAACATTTAGCCGGTAATAAAGATCCTCTCTGAATTTCCCCGTCCTTATAAGATCCCGCAGATTCCTGTTGGTGGCCGCTATTACCCGCACATCCACATGGATGGTTTGATTGCCGCCCACCCGTTCAAACTCCATTTCCTGTAATACACGTAATAACTTACCCTGTAAGCTTAAATTCATATCACCAATTTCATCTAAGAAAATCGTTCCCCCGTTAGCCAATTCAAATTTACCGATTTTTGATTTGACCGCCCCGGTAAAAGCCCCCTTGGCATATCCAAAAAATTCGCTTTCCAGCAAATTCTCCGGTATTGCGGCGCAATTCACTTTAATGAATGGCTTTTCGCGGCGCGAACTGGCATAGTGTATGGCGTGGGCGAATAATTCCTTCCCGGTTCCGCTCTCTCCAAGCAACAATACCGTGGTATTGCTCTGGGCCGCTCTTTCAGCCACCTGGATACATTTTTTCAATTCGGGGTTGTTGCCCAGAATATCGGCAAAAGTATATTTACAAGTTGTTACTTGACCGAATTTATCATTGAGACTTTCGATCATGGTGGTACGCTTGCGCAGTTCATCCATCAACTTCATCACATCGGTAAAGTGTTGAAATACCACGACCGCGCCTTCCAGGCTACCGTCAACCACGATGGGCGAAGCATTGCTGATTACTTCGGCGTTGCTTCCTCCAACCCGGGTGCGGTGGCCGGAAACCATTTTACCGGTACGCAAAGCCATGGCCAGCGCGCCGTCCGGCGATATTTCCAGAACATTTTTTCCTATACGCTCTTCAGCGGGAATGCCCGTGATGCGGGTGAAAGCCGGGTTGACGTACTTGATAACCCCGAGTTTGTCAGCCACTTCAACCGCTTCCTGTACAGAATTCAGCACCGTGGATAATTCTCCCTGAATTCTTTTTATGTGCAGCAACTCTTGCTTTTCTTTAAAAAGATGTACCATCAAATTAACCGCGTTAACGTCAACAACCGAAATGTTACCCTTGATATTTTTTACCCTGGCCTCCACATCCGGATCCCTCAAGGTATTAATTATTACATCAAGGGGTTCTATTTCGGAAATTTTATCTAAATTAATAATTTTTATATTGCTTTTACCCGACCATTCATCCGGACTGTTTTTTTTGTCTGTTTTAATAAAACACGCAATTTCAATTCCTTTGATATCTTTTAACAATCTATACACCGCAAGGCCGTCTCCGCTTGTGCCAATAATGGCTATCCTCTGCATAATAAATCACCTTCTCAACAAATGAGGAATATTTTTTACTTTCTGATTAATTCGACGACTTATAAACATATCCTTCTAAAAAATAAAATAAACTTTTCACGAACAAATGTTTACTGTGTAAATATTTATGATATAATTTAGAATTAATACTGGGAAAGGTTGTGCTAAAATGAAAAAAAATATTAGCCAACGCGAACAAGAGATTTTAAGATTTATTAAACATAACATTAAATCAAAAGGCTATCCTCCTTCAGTAAGGGAGATCGGCCAAGCCGTAGGGTTAAAGTCCAGTTCCACCGTACATAGCTACCTGCGCAAAATGGAAGAAAAGGAATTAATCAGAAGGGATCCCACCAAACCCAGGGCCATGGAGATACTGGACGGGGAAGCTGAGTCTTTCAAGGAAATGATCATGGTGCCGGTACTGGGCCGGGTCGCAGCGGGCGTTCCGTTGCTGGCGGTGGAAAACCGGGAAGACCTGTTTCCCCTACCGGCTAATTTCGCCGGCCATGGAGAATTTTTTATGTTGCAGGTCAAAGGGGATAGTATGGTCGAGGCGGGTATCCTGGAAGGTGATCTGGTGCTGGTCAGGCGCCAGCCCAGTGTGGAAAACGGTGACATTGCCGTAGCCCTTATTGAAGACGAAGCCACCATCAAAAGATTTTATCATGAAAAAGACCATATTCGGCTGCAGCCGGAGAATTACAGGCTTTCACCGATTATCGTAAAAGATGTTGAAATCTTAGGTAAAGTAGTGGGGCTGATCAGGAAATTTTAAACAAAAAAACAAAAAGGTGACAGACACCCATACCGCTGCACGGCACCAGCAGAGGATGAAAAACCTCTGGTTACACCTGTCCCGGTCGAGCGATTTGCGGGAGCGCCGGTAACGGCACCCGGCGCAGCGAGGTGCGAAACCGGACGAGCGGCTACCCGTTCCGGGCACAAGCAGGATGGCCGCGAGAGCCATAACCCGAACCATGGATGGTGAGTTTATGGCGGTCCGGTTGAGCCCAAAGCAAGCCGCTGGTGCCGTCGGCGCGAGAGCCTATGAGCGAGTTGGGACAGGTGTAACCGCACAAAGACAACAAAGTATTTTCAAGATAGGCACCGTAAAAGGGGACTGGCTCCGATTCGTTTTGTGAATCGGTGCCTGTCCCCTTTTTACCGGAGCCAGTCCCCTTTTTGTTTTTTTATGCCCACCGCAAAGCATCTAATTACAAATTGTAAAGCAGTTCGGGCAACCACAAACTGATGAACGGTACATACGTAACCAGTGCCAAACCGACCAAAACCGCCAAAAGCCAGGGTAACGCCGAACGAGTTACGTCAACCAAGGGCATGCCGGTCAAACCGCTGGCTACATACAGGTTCAGCCCAACAGGCGGAGTGATCATACCGATTTCCATATTGACCGTCATGACAATCCCAAAGTGGATGGGGTCGACGCCAAGGGCCATGGCTACAGGAAACAATATTGGCGCCAGAATGGTAATAATAGCCGTTGGTTCCATAAACTGGCCGGCAACAAATAATAACATATTAACAATTAGCAGAAATAAAACCGGCCCTACATGCCAGTTGATAATCCATTGCGCAACGGCATGGGGTATGCGCTCCAAGGTCAGAATATGCGCAAACAGCATGGCCATGGTAATTATAAAAAACAACATGGCCGTTGTCTTGCTGGAGTCCACAAGTATCCTGGGAAAATGCTTTATCTTTAAATCTTTATGAATAAACAATCCTACCACTGCGCCGATCATCACCGCCACCGCCGCCGATTCGGTGGGCGTAAAAGCTCCGGTATAAATACCGCCCACGACGATTATCGGTAAGGCCAGACTCCAAAATGCCTCCCTTGTGGCCTTAACCCGATCAGCCAATTTGGCTTTTTGAGCTTTCTGATAATTGTTTTTCCTGGCAACAAAAAAACTTACGGATGAAAGCAATACAGCCAGCAAAATTCCCGGCACTATGCCGGCCAGAAATAACTTGCCCACCGATTGGTCAACCGTGACCGCGTATACAATCATGGGAATACTGGGCGGAATTAATATCCCCAGGGACCCGGCGGTGCAAATTGAGCCTACCGAATACTCCCGGGCATAACCATGTTTAATCATGGCAGGTATCATAATCCCCCCGATGGCCACAACTGTCGCCGGGGAGGACCCGGAAATAGCTGCAAAAAGGGCGCAGGCAAAAATACCCGCTATGGATAATCCCCCGGGGATATGGCCTACCCAGGCATTGGTAAAGTTAATAAGGCGCTTGGCTACGCCGCCGGTGGTAAAAATATTGCCGGCTAGGACAAAAAAAGGAATAGCCATTAAAGGAAATCTGTCCAGCCCGGAAAATATTTTAGCCGCCAGGTCCGGCAGGGGGTCCGTGGTGAAAAAATATATGGCAAACAACGATGCCATACCCAGAGATATGGCTATGGGCAGGCCCAAAAACAAACAAGTGAATAACAGGGCAAAAACGGCCAGGGCCATATTGTTCGACTGGATAGCCACCGCCACGCCCGCAATGCTGAACAAAACCAGCGTAACCGAAATAATTCTGCCCTTTAACGATCCATGACCGGGTGTTTTTTTCTGACCCTTATCCAATTGGGTATCCAATACTGCATTCATTGCTGCACACCTTCTTCCCGGGAAAAAATCTCTTCCGCCGGCACCTTTATATTTTTTATCGTCTCTTGCAAAAACCGCAAGGTCATTAAACCAAAGGCCACGGGTACAATGGACTTGGGAATGTAAAACGGTATCTCCATTTCAGGCGTTACCTGACCCAATTGCACCATTATCTGGGCATGCTGAAAGCCCAGAACGGCAAATATAAGACAAAACAGGGCACTGGTTAACAAACCGGTCACCACTATTATTTTTTGCAGGGCACAGGGAAAGTATTGTACAATAATGTCTACACCAATATGAGTTTTTTCCCTGACACCGATAGACGCCCCGATAAGCCCGGTGAAAATCAGTAAATAAATTACCAGTTCCTGGGTAATTCCCAAGCTGGCGCCGAATCCGTAACGCAAAATAACTTCCACAAAAGTTAAAATGGAACCCAGGGTTAAGGCTGCAGATACCAGTATTTCTTCCAACCTGTTCAAGAAAGTATTTATGACAGTCATAGCGCAACTCCTTTGTCGGTATCTACCTTATTGATCACCGCTTGCATATCAAGTAACCTAAAGGGGGCTCAAAGCCCCCCGGTTAGACCTACTTGCGCAATGCCATAACAGCATTGATTAAATCTTCCCCGACTTCCTCTTTGAACTGTTCATACACAACATCCGTAGCTTTCATCCAGGCCTCTTTTTCTTCCTGCGTCAATTCATGAATTTCTACCAGCGTACCATCCGCCTTAATCTTTTCCAGGTTCTCCTGGTTTAAACGCTGTGCGTTTTCCCGTACCCATCTGGTGGTTTCGTCCAGGGCCTTCTCCAATCCCTCGCGCACATCCGTGGGCAGCCCTTCCCAAAATGCTGAGTTGGTAATGACGGCATATCCAAGATAACCGTGGTTGCTGATTGTCATATATTTCTGTACTTCGTGAAACTTTTTAGAATAAATATTTGACAGCGTGTTTTCCTGACCGTCGATAACCCCCTGTTCCAAAGCGCTGTACACCTCGCTAAAAGGCATTGGTACCGGGTTGGCCCCCAGTGCTTTAAACTGAGCCTCCAGGACTCTGCTGGACATAACCCTAAACTTTTGGCCCTTAAAATCTTCAGGCATATAAAGTGGATGTTCATCCAGGGTCATTTGTTTAAACCCGTTATCCCACATGGCCAGTCCCAATAACTGCTGTTCCTTTAACATGCTGAACAGTTTGCCGCCAATTTCTTCGCTTTCCATGGCCGTCTGCACCGCGTCAGTATCGGG
Organism: Desulfoscipio geothermicus DSM 3669; assembly: GCF_900115975.1. Classification (GTDB taxonomy): domain Bacteria; phylum Bacillota; class Desulfotomaculia; order Desulfotomaculales; family Desulfallaceae; genus Desulfoscipio; species Desulfoscipio geothermicus. Next base: position 19,254 of record NZ_FOYM01000013.1, on the reverse strand, counting down.
AAAAGCAAAGGGGAAGTCAAATATCGTCCACTGCGGGAACAACTTGGAAACCTTGGACGTTGCCGGGGCGGCCATCTGCACATTATTTTGCTGCACGGCGGCCAGCACTTCATCATCGTTGTAAAGCTGACTATTAGGAAACACCTGTACGTCTACGCGGCCTTCGGTATATTTTTCTGCCAGTTCCTCAAACATGATGGCTGCTTGCCCCTTGGGCGTATTTTCCGCCACCACATGGGAAAATTTGATAACAATTTTTTCATTTCCGGCTTTGGTGCCGTTTTCAGAACCTTGTTCGGAACGTGCTCCACAGCCCGCCATCAAACCTGAGACCATAAACACGGCCAGTAACAGGGCAAACCATTTTTTCATGATAAGACCTCCTCGTTGTTAATATTTTGATCATTCATCAAATCCGTCAGTTATTTGCTTTGTTGGTGCTTCCCCCCCCCGACGGCAAATTTTTACAGGCATTCTTCTCCCTGAGCAACTCATCAATCAATTCTGCGCCTATTTCCCTGGCCAGGTAATCATATACCGGGTAAAAAGCCTTTTCCCAAGCCACCCTTTCCCGAGGGGAAAGGGTGGTTATCTTTATTGCATCATTGTTTCTTAACCGTTTATAATATAACTCGTTTAACTCAGCTGCTCTGGCCCGTTCCCATTCAGTAACCTCCGCCATGGTTTCATGTAAAATATCCCTTATATCAGCAGGTATACTGTACCAGTATTTTTTATTGACCAGCACCACATAACCCATGTAACCGTGATTAGTTACCGTCATGTACGGTTGAACCCGGTAAAATTTTTTAGAATAAATGTTGGACAGGGTATTTTCTTGCCCCTGAACTTTGTTTTCCTCCAGTAACCGGTAAACATTGTTAAATGACGTTGGAACGGGTTGGGCACCCAGCATTTTAAATTGTTCTTTTAATACGGAACTGTTGATCATCACCCGGAATTTTAATCCCCGGACGTCTGCCGGGTTGATAATGGGCCGGACATTATTAGTGAGGACCTTGAAACCATTGTCCCAAAAAGCCAGCGCCAGCAAATCCTGCTCTTCCAAGCTGCGAATCAGTTTTTGACCAACAGGGCCCGCCATGGTCTTGTGTACCGCCTCAGTATCTACAAAAGCATAGGGAAGATCCAGCAATTGCCAACTAGGAAACAACCCCGCCAACTTGGATGTTGCCGGGGCTATTATCTGCACCGCCCCATCCCGCAAGGCCTGCATTTCCTCCCCATCAGCATAAAGTGTGGAATTGGGAAAAACCTGCACCTCCACGCGGCCACCCGTTCGTTCCTGCACCAATCTGGCAAAACGCTGCGCCGCCATGCCCTTGGGCGTATTTTCAGCCACCACGTGAGAAAATTTTATTACCAGTTTTTGTTCCGGGCTAATTTGCTCATTATCCACTACCCTTTTTGCACAACCCGACATTACCAGGATCAAAAAAAAACCACCGGGATTAACCATGTATTTTTAAACAAACATTACACCCCCCTGTGCAGAGACAATTCAATATTTTATAAGTTATTAAATTTTTCTGTTAATTTACTAAACTAATTTTATCTTTTATTGCCCAGGACAACAATAATTTGTTCATATTGTTAATTTTGTTCTTTATGTACATGATGTGCAAGGGAAAATTTCTTGACCGGCCGACCAACAGAGCCATACTTAAATTGCACGTTGACCTTTCCCGCACTCTCCAGGTATTCCAGATATCGCCGGGCCGTAACGCGGGCCAATCCCAACTCCCCGGCCACTTCCTCTGCCGAGAGGGGTTTTGTTTCTTTAACCAGACACATCAACACTTGCTTCAACGTGACCTCGTTAAGTCCCTTGGGCAAAATTTCCCCCGCATCCTGTACTGTATTGCGTTTAAATGCCAATCTGTCCAGTTCCGCTTGGTCCAGCACCGTTTTATTATTAAAACTGTTATACATGGCCGCATAAGCTTTCAGCGCGCTACACAGCCTGCTGAATTTGAAGGGTTTGATAATATAATCCACAGCGCCGTACCTGAACACGTTTTGTATCACCTCAGCGTCCTGTACGGCAGTAACCATGATTACATCAATGGCCAGGCCGTTTCTTCTGAACTCCCGCAATAAAGTAAAACCGTCCATATCGGGCAGGTAAATATCCAGTAAAGCCAGATTAAAATTCTGCACTTGCATAATTTCCAGCGCTTCCACCCCTGTTTTGGCTATCCCGGTCACCTTAAAACCCGGCACTTCATTTACAAATTCCCTGTTGACCTCCACCACCATGGGATCGTCTTCTACAATTAAAACATCAATGGATGTCATCGTCTTTTACCCCCGCATCTTTCTTTACCGGTAAAGTTACCACCATTTTTACGCCGCCGTCTTTCGGGCGCGTAATTTTTATATCTCCGGCCAAATTCAACACGTTTCTCCTGACCAGGTATAAGCCTATCCCCCTACCCGTTCCCTTGGTTGAATAGCCATGGTCAAATATTTTTTCTTCCATCCCGGGATCAATTCCCGCCCCCCAGTCCCTTACCACGATATTTAATGTTTCTGGCGTTTCATTTATCCGGAAATAAACTCTGCGCCTTTTTTCATCCTGAGCCCGCACGGCATCAAAGGCGTTTTCCAGCAAATTACCCACAATGATAACCAAAACGCTGCTGCTAATGCTTTCCGGCAGCTTGTTCAAACAGCTATGACGATCAATGACAAAAACAATCTTTAATTCCTTGGCCCTGGCGTATTTTCCAAGCAGCATACCGGCCAGACGAAAGTCATTGATCTTTTTACTGACCAGTTGCGTGATCTTGTGCTGTTCCTCAGTTATGTCAAAAATGTAATCAAGGGCCTGTTCGTAATGCTTTAATTGAATCAACCCGGCAATGGTATGTAACTTATTCATATACTCATGGTTTTGCACCCGCAGAGCTTCCACAAAGGCTTTAACGCCGGTTAGTTCTTCCGCCAGGTTGTTGACTTCCGTTTTGTCCCTGAAGGTAGCCACCGCCCCCACGATTTCATCCGCAACCCTGACAGGCAGTCGATTGCTGATCACCACCGTGTTATGCAATACCGTTTCCTGATTATGCTCCGGTGCTCCGGAGGCAATTACCCCGGGCAAACCGGTATTGGGTATCAACTCGTGTATATGACGACCCACGGCATTGTCCTTTACCCCCAGCAGCCTTGCCGCCTCATTGTTCAGAACAGTTATCCGGCAGTCAGTGTCTATGGCTACCACTCCCTCCCCCATAGCTTGAAAAATGGCCGTCCTTTCCTGCAACAGCCTGGCAATTTCCGCCGGCTCCATGCTAAACATGGCCCGCTTAATGTTCCGGGCCAAGAATAAAGAGCCCGCCAAACCAATCAACAGTCCCACTGCCAGAAAGGAATAAATCTGCACATGTACGTTGCGTATAATGTGAACCGCTGTGGGGGTAAGCACACCCACTACGACCACTCCCACCTGGCGGTTTCCTTCCTCGATTTTAACCGGTACGAAGGCCCGAATCGAAGGGCCCAGTACCCCTTCCGCCCTGGATATGTATTCATGGTTCGCCAGGGCCGCGCCGATATCCTTATCGGTGAACATTTTGCCAATACGTTCTTTCACCGGGTGTGAGTACCTGATTTTTTGCATATCCAGCACCACAATATACGCCACCCCGGTGGCCAGGCGGGTTTTTTCCGCTATTGGCTGAATGACTTCCCAACCCCCAGGGGCGCCCACATTATTGCGAATTTCATCCATCTGGGCCAGGGTGCGGGCAATGGCCAGCGCCCGCAAGCCCATTTCTTCTTCAAACATATAGGTAATTTTCTGTATTACCAAGAATCCCCCGACTAAAATGGCCACCAGCACCAGCAGAAATGAAAATGCCGCCATTTTGGCACGTAACGTTAGGGGTTTAAAATTAGACAACCAATTTATCTCCATTTGCACCACTCAAACCAAAGAGATAGATAATTAAAAATATTTTTATGCTCCTTTATAATAATTATAAGCCTTGCGTCAAGCAAGGCTTATTCCTTAATATCCCCGATGGCGGAAAATCGACCGAGAAAATCTATGAATGCATCGGCGGCATAATTAACCAAGCCCGGGGAATAACGGGTCAGGAAAAAATTCCGGGTCAAATCAATACCTTTCAGCCCGGCCTCGCCCAGCTTGCCGGCAGCCAGCGCGTTAGCGGCGGCCAACCGGGAAACAAACCCCACGCCCAAACCCGCTTCCACGGCGCTGATTACCGCCCTGGTACTGCCCAGTTCCATTTCTACAGCCAGTTTTTCCACAGCCAACCCGTTTCGGGACAAAATTTGCTCCACTGTTCTGCGGGTACCCGACCCCTCTTCCCGCACGATTAATTTTTCACCCAACAACTGGTCAATATTAATGCTTTTCCCTGACCAGACATGCCCCGGCGGCACGATCAAAACGAGTTCATCACTTAGCCACCTGATAAATTCCAGGTTATCCGCCCCGGAAGCCGTACCCACCACCCCCAGGTCGATTTCCCTTTCCTGCACCCAGCGCAACACGTCTCCACTGCCCGCAATACGTAAACTTACCCTTATCCCGGGATATTTTTGGCGATACAAGCCCACGCATGCGGGCAGCAGGTATTCCCCCGGGATGGTGCTGGCCCCGATCACCAGGCGTCCCACTTTCAGGCCGCGCAGCGCCTCCAACCCCGTCCTGATTCTCTCAAAATGGCCCAGCATTTGTTTAGCCTCGGGATAAAGCAACCGGCCCGCCTCTGTGAGGGTTACCTTTTTTTCATTACGTTGAAAAAGCGTAACCTGCAGGTCCTCCTCCAGTGCTTTGATCTGAAAACTTATGGCCGGCTGGCTCATGTAAAGTTGTCTGGCCGCCCGGGTGAAACTTTGTAATTCCGCCACCCGAACAAAAGCTTCCAGTTGCTTGAAATTCATTATTCCTCACCCTGCAAGATTTCCCGGGCCGCAGCCAACAGGCCCAGCCTGGTATACATCATGGAAAGCCCGCCCTGGAAATAAACCACGTAAGGCTCCTTGACCGGGGCATCGGCGGTAAATTCCAGCGAAGCTCCCTGCACAAAGGTACCGGCAGCCATAATTACCGGGTGATTGTAGCCGGGAATGGGTGAAGGAACCGGCGAAACGTGGCTGTCCACCGGCGACGCGCCCTGCACGCCCCGACAAAATGCCTGCAGCCGCTCCGCCGAGCCCAGTACCACCGCCTGAATGATGTCAGTCCGGCGGTCCAACGGGGCCGGATATACTTCAAAGCCCAGTTTTTGAAAAAACAGCGCCCCCCAAATTGCGCCGCGCAAAGCCTCCATAACCACGTGCGGGGCAAGATAAAACCCCTGAAAGAACTGCTGCTGCCAGCCCAGCGTCGGCCCGACTTCGGCACCGATGCCCGGCGCGGTCAGCCGGTGGGCTGCCATCTCGACCAATTTTTTCCTACCCACCACGTAACCACCGGTGGGTGCCAGACCGCCACCCGGGTTTTTGATCAGCGAGCCGGCCATAATATCGGCGCCGTGTTCAGGCGGCTCAGATGCCTCCACAAATTCACCGTAACAGTTATCCACAAAAATAATTGCCTCCGGCTGCCTTTGCTTTATAAACAGGCAAAGCTTGTCCAGTTCGTCCATCTTTAGGGACGGTCTGGTACTATAACCACAGGACCGCTGCACCAGCACCATTTTTACCGGCTGCCGCAGCGCTGCATCAATGCTTGTCCAGTCCAGTTCACCGTTGGGCAATAAATCAACTTGCCGGTAATAAACACCCATACCGGTTAACGAACCCTCAGACTCTACCCGGGCGCCGATTATTTTTTCCAGCGTATCATACGGTTTTCCCTGTACCGCCAGCAACTGGTCACCGGGTCTCAATGTCCCATACAAGCACAGGGCAATAGCGTGGGTGCCGCTGACAATTTGCCCGCGCACCAGCGCATCTTCGGCCCCGAATACCCGGGCGAATACTTTTTCCAATGCTTCCCGGCCGTCATCATCGTATCCGTAACCGGTGGAACCCCGGAGATGAAAGGAACTTACCCTGGCTTCCCGGAAAGCATTCAGCACTTTACGGTGGTTGGCTAATTCCACCGGGGCCAGCTCACGATATATTTCCCCTGCTTTTTCGTCAATTTCAGCGGCAATAGACTGCAAATCCTTCAATTAACTCTGTTCACCCCTTAGCATTCTTTGCACATTAATTCTGTATACTGTCCCGCGCGCCGACCATGTCTTCCCGATTGATGACCATCAAATCCTCTCTGGTCAGTTCCGGCATGCCAATCAAGCGCACCGCTTGCACGCGCATGGCCCTTTCGATAAGGTTGCGCACCAGCCTGGCGTTGCCGTTATGCTCATGTAACCGGGACATGGATTCTATGATCAGACGCAACTCTTCCCGGCCACCGCCCGATAATCTGTACTGCCGCTGTTTCAACATCATGTCGGCAATGGCCAGCAACTCCTCCGTTGAATAATCAGGAAAATTAATATGGATGGGGAACCGTGAGCGCAGGCCGGGATTGGTTTGCATAAACCGGTTCATTTCTTCCTTGTAACCGGCCAAAATTATAACCAGGTTATCCTTATAGTCTTCCATGCCCTTGACCAGCGTATCAATGGCTTCCTTGCCGAAATCTTTTTCCCCGCCCCGGGCCAGGGAATAGGCCTCGTCAATAAACAAGATGCCCCCCTGGGATTTTTTAATTTGTTCCCTGGTTTTCTGGGCGGTATGACCGATGTACTCCCCCACCAGGTCGGCCCGTTCAACTTCCAGTAAATGGCCTTTGGGTAAAATGCCCGCCTGCCGGAACAACTTGCCCAGTATTCTGGCCACCGTGGTTTTTCCTGTGCCCGGGTTGCCCTTGAAAACCATGTGCAGCACCTGGGCTTCGGTGTGTAATTTTTCGCGGGAGCGACGTTTTTGAATTTCTACGAAGGCATATATTTCATTTATGTGCTTTTTTACATTATCCAATCCCACCAGCGATTCCAGTTCCTGCATTATCTCCTTTATTTTTTCGCCGGCATCATTAACCTTTGCCCCGTGCCTTTCCGGAATTAATTTCAGCCTGTCGCTGCCGCTGACTGCCTGATCGTTTTGCTCAGCTATGGCGGTATTCTTATCACCGGAAGCATGCCACATTTTTATTTTTACCAATTCCTTCACCTCAACGGGCGCCTTTTTATAAATGTTTATGCGCCCCGTGCGGTGAAACTGCCCAAAAATTAAAGTCTCTCACAAAGAGAGACTGGATCGTGATTAAGCTTTTGTTTCCGAAAAGGACGTATTCACCGGTTTCATGGGACTTACAGTGGAGATGGCATGTTTGTAGACCATCATTTGCTTGCCGTCACTTTCCATGATCACAGTGAAATTATCAAAACCCTTTACCATACCCTTCAACTGAAAGCCATTTACCAGAAAGATGGTAACCGGAATATTGTCCTTCCTAACCTGGTTTAAAAATGCATCCTGTAGATTTATTTGGGGCTTGGTCATAAAATTCCCTCCATATATGTATATTTTTTCTTTCTACCGATTTGGAAATTGCGCCGCCACGTATTCCTCAATTACCCCTGCAACACTGTCTATTGTATCATATTTCTCCATATCTATCCATTTGATGTTACTATAACGTTTGAACCAAGTCAACTGCCGCTTGGCAAAACGTCTGGTATTTCTTTTTAGCATATGCACTGCTTCCGCCAGGGAATATTCATTATTTAAAAAACCGATGATTTCTTTATATCCCAACCCCTGCATGGAAACCAATCCCCGGTGATAACCGGCATCCAATAATCCCCTGACCTCCCGCACCAGCCCTTCGGCGACCATCCGGTCCACCCGGGCCTCAATTCTCTTGTACAATTTGTCCCGTTCGTAATAAAGTCCCCCAAATAATATGTCATAACCCGGGTACGCCACTTTATTTTTTTCGCGAAACATGGCTCCCTTAACGCCGGTTTGATAATATATTTCCAACGCGCGGATGGTTCTTTTTAAATCATTGACGTGAATACGGGCGGCTGTTTCCGGATCCACCTGCCGTAGTTCATCATGTACAGCATCATTTCCTTTTTGCTCGGCCAAATGCTTATAATGCGCTCTTAACTCCTCATTCGCCGCCGCGGCACTAAAATCATAGTTGTAAATCACGGCGTCGATATAAAACCCTGTACCGCCCACCAACAGCGGCAATTTGCCGCGTTGATGAATATCTTGAATAGCCTGCCTGGCCAGCGCCTGAAAATTGGCCACCGTAAAATCAGCATCGGGATCGACCACATCTATTAAATGATGCGGCACACCCCCCATTTCCGCGACAGTAGGCTTAGCTGTTCCAATATTCATGTAGCGGTAAATCTGCATTGAATCCGCCGATACCACCTCGCCCGCCAGGTGTTGCGCCACCCTGACCGCAACCGCGGTTTTTCCCGTGGCAGTGGGGCCGGCGATGATCAATAGCGGTATTTTTTCTCTGGTGTTCATAATATCCCCCGTCAATCGCCCTTGGTCATAATGCCATATATCACCGGCGCGTTTCCCCCCCCCCTCAAAACGATTAAAACCAAGTTTATGCAACACGCTGCCCCGCTTGCTGTCCTTGACCACCACCCGCCGCGCGGCTACCCGCATCGCCTGAGTGATAATTTCCGGCGTCAGGGGGCGATGATCGGCCAGCGGCCGAAAGGCGTTGATACCGCTTGATTTCATCTGCGGCAACCGAAACATGGGATCAAAATAAACCACATCATATCTATTATCGGGTAAAACCTCCAGTAACCTACGATGGTCTTCGTTTTGCACCACCACCCGTTGCATGGCATCCAATACCTCCCGAGCCGCCTTCCGGTAGGTCTGCATACCGTGACGCACTATGGCCGCTACAATGGGAGACGACTCCAACCCCACCACCACGCCTTCTTTTCCCAGCACATAACTGGCCACTATGGCATCACTGCCCAAACCCAGGGTACAATCCAGCAATCGCTGCCCCGGCTGCAAATTCATAGCATTAATCATCGTATCATTTTTCCCTGATTTTATCTCCTTTATACGCAAGGCGGACATGCCGGGGTGAAAAAAAAACTCATACTGGCCGGTAATGCAGGCCACCTTTCCGGCCTTGACCACTATCACATGGACCGCGTTCCACTCACCGGCCAGCTCTTCGACAGCTTTTTTACCCCTGGGCACCAGGGGCAGTCCGGTCTGGGCACTGATGCGGGCGGCCAGCGCCAATTGTTCCCCCCGGGCCTTGAGTGAGGTTGTCACTATACCAGGCAGCTTATCCCATCCGGCCAAAAAAATCCCCCCGGTCAAGTGCGTTTAAACATGGCATCCAACTCCCGACGGGTAAAGGATACTATTGTCGGGCGGCCGTGGGGACAGGTGTACGGCTCATCAGCCAGGGCCAACCGATCCACCAGGGACTGCATGGCCTCCATGGTCAGACTTTCCCCCGCTTTTACCGCCGCCTTGCACGCCAGCAGCGCTGCCATGGCATATTCCACTGCTACTTTGCTAACCCTGCCCTGTTCCAGTATCTCTTCAACCATATCCATGACCAGCCGTTCACTTTCGCCTGGCGAAAAATGAGCCGGAATGCCACGTAATAAATAGTTATTCCGACCAAAGTCTTCAAAAATAAACCCCAGATCTTTTAAACTGGTTTTATATTCCCTGAGTAATTCCTTTTCACTATTATTCAAATTGATATTAACCGGCGCAAGTAAATATTGCACTTCGGGCGCCGCTTTTCCCGGCATACCGATATACTTTTCGAATAAAATACGTTCATGGGCGGCGTGCTGGTCAATAATGTATACTCCACCCTCGCCCTCGGCGGCGATATAAGCGTTCATTAGTTGCCCGGCAACCCGTAAATCCGGAAAATGTGTCCGCCGGTATCCGGCCGGCACTTCAGCCACCTGCCCGACTTCTCCGGCAACCGCTGACCTCTCATTAGAAGTTTCATCAGCCCCGGACACCGGTTGGAGACCAGAGGAATGCTCATCCATATTGGTCCGCCCCTCTTCCGACGTCCCCGATGCTGCCGCCGCCGGTTCCGCACGCGGAAGCGTTTCTACAAGTTGCGGCACCGGCAAATCCAATTTAAACGGTTCGGCGGTAGGCGCCATTTTGGGGGTCCTGGGGGCCACACCGCTTATTACCGGCGTCAAATTTGTGTCCCGCAATACGCTGCGCACCGCCCGGGCTACCAGTGACCTTAATTCTTCCTCACGGTCCATTTTTATTTCCATCTTGGCCGGGTGAATATTTACGTCCAATTTTTCCGGTGACAACCGGATCGACAGTACAGCCACCGGATGGCGCCCCACGGTGAGTAGACCCCGGTAAGCGTCTTCCAGGGCCAGGTTGACCGTTGTGCTGCGCACCGTTCTACCGTTTACCGCCACGGTTATTTGCTGCCTCGTACTGCGGCTCAATTCCGGTTTGCCAACATAACCGTCAATTTCTATTCCGGCCTCCACGACGTTTACCGGCAGCATTAATTTCGCCGCCCGCAAGCCGTAAACTGCAGCCAGTACATCCGGTATATTTCCCGACCCCGGCGAACGTAATACTTCCCTGCCGTTGTGTATAAAAACAAACCTCACCCGAGGCCGGACAAGTGCCATTTTATAAACCAGGTCGTTAATCAGTCCGCCCTCGGTGGATTTGGACTTTAAGTATTTCCGGCGAGCCGGGGTATTGTAAAATAAATCCTTGACCTTGATACTTGTCCCCACCGGACATCCGGCCGGCCCGCTGTCCAGCATATTACCGCCCCGGATATGCATGTAGTACCCTTCGCTACTTTCCGGTGTCCTGGTTTTGATAGTTAAGTCCGCCACCGCGGCAATGCTGGGCAACGCTTCCCCCCTGAACCCCAGGGTGGTAATGCGGTCCAGATCGGCAGCATTCTTTATCTTGCTGGTGGCATGGCGCTGAAAAGCCAGGGGGGTATCCTCCTGGCTAATCCCACAACCGTTATCCACCACCGTAATTGATTCAATACCACCGCCGGTTATGGATATGTTGACCAAATCCGCCCCGGCATCCAGAGAATTCTCCACCAATTCCTTGACCACGGAAACAGGACGTTCCACCACTTCGCCGGCGGCAATGCGGCAAGCCGTCTGTTCATTCAACACCATAATTTTGGGCATGGTTCGCTCTACCCTTCCGTCATCCATTCCTGTCCTTTTTTCTTATCAAACGCCATACATGTATCCGTTGTCTTATCTTGCATGTAAACATAGTCATACTTCGCCCGGGCCTTATACTGTTCATATATTTCATAAGCCTCGTTCTGGCAGGCATTACAGGCCTGAAAGGGTACGGAGATGGCGTAAATCCTGATCGGTTCCCGATAGTTCCTTTCCCCCCGCGATTCAATCAGTATATACCCGGGGCAATCTGGACAAATGCACACCTTTTCCAGTTGCTCTTCCTCAATGTAATCGGTATCGTAATAAATAAACTTTTTGCGCTGGTAATACTTGCCGGTGCCGAATATTTTTTGCAGGTCAACCTGATCTCGTTTTGCCCAGGTTTCCAACAACTGATCCACCATTTTATGCACCTTGGACATTCTTTCCGGGCTTTCCTTGAACCGGCCCGGCCAGTAATCAGGTTCCATCACGTAAGAATAATCGGCACCCGCCAGGGCCAGGATAATGGCCAGATTGATATACGGCAGGGCCGTTTCTATGGCATAACCGCCTTCCAGCACTACCAGGTCCGGTTTTAGTTTCCTGGTAAAATCGGCGTAGGCCCTGGCGGTGAACCGCATGCTGCCCAGCGGGTCCGTATAATGATTATCCTGCCCGGCCGAGTTGATAATGATTTCCGGCTGGAAATCCCTGACCACCGGTAATACCAGGTTATCCACCACGTACATAAAAGTTTCATCCGCGGTGCCGGGGGGCAGCGGGACATTTAAAGTTCTGGCGTAAGCGCCGGGCCCGCCCAGCTCATTGGTAAATCCGGTGCCCGGAAAAATTGTGCGCCCGTCCTGGTGAAACGAAATGAATAAAACGTCCGGATCATGGTAAAAAATGTCCTGGGTCCCGTCCCCATGGTGCGCGTCCGAATCCACGATGGCCACTTTCCTGATGCCGTGGCGGCGGCGCAGATATTCAACAAGGATAGCTTCGTTGTTAATACTACAAAAACCCCGGTTGCCGTGCACCACGCGCATGGCATGGTGTCCCGGCGGACGCACCATGGCAAACCCGTTTTTAATTTCCCCGTTGATAACACTGTCTCCCAGTTGCAGAGTGGACCCGGCAGCAATCAGGTGCGCCTCGGTTACCTGGCTTTGCACCCGCGGCACACAAAAATGCGTTCTGGAAATGTCGTGCATAGAGGCCAGCCGGGGAGCATATTCATGAATCTGGGGTAGGTCCATTACGCCTTCCTCAAAAATCTGGTCCCGGGTGTACAAGAGCCGTTCTTCCCTTTCGGGGTGAGTGGGGGATATGGCCCAGTCGAACGCCGGGAAAAATATGAGCCCTGTTTTTTTCGCAGACATTAAATCTCACCCCTTGTTCCCGTTCCTATATGCGCAACAATTCCCCGGGGCGTCTGCACGCAAATATCATAAATCCTTCCGGTGGTAATCCAGTTGCGCACCATGGTAAATACATCCCGCCGGGTGCATTCCGTCTTTTCAATCATATTACCCAGCCCGTATTTTTCAGCCCGCTTTCTCAGCCATTCGTTGGCCAACTGCAGGGCATCCTCCTCCCCAAACGGGTCTTTTTCAATTTTACCCTGGAAGCCCTCCTGCTCAATGGTATAAAACCCCTGTTCGGTATCGGCCCTCAGGCTAACCTGTAATGTGGGCATCGCCACCGCCGCGCCAATGGCATTGGCCACCGGGGCGTAAGGGGGAATTACCGGGTTGCAACCGATCCGGGCCGCTATCTGGGTAATGAAACCGGATGCGCCACCGCCGACGCCAACAACCATGCCCGGCCGCTCCTTGCGTTTCTGCAAAACCTCCCAGACGCGGTAAGCCGGTTCTTGCTCCCATTGTATAAACATTTCCTCAATTTCCTGGGTGATAATATCGATAACCATTTTTACTACCCGCTGGGCCACTTCACTGCAACTCATACCCAGCGGCCGGCCCAGCATCTCCATTGCTTCATGGGCCTTTTTATCGCTGCCCAACCTGGTCAGGCCCAGCACCCGCAACGCGTCCGAGGGGGTGGGCATGGGCCCGCCCAGGCAATACGGAGGTCCCAGCCGCTCTGAATAAACCAGAATTTCCCTGCCCACCCGCTCCACAAGGCTGTCTCCGCCCACGGGCACGGATTTAACCGCCAGTGCCCGCACTTGGGTAAGTTGCTCATACACGGGCGCCCCTCTGGACGCGAGCAACGGCTGGCCACCCAGTATCAAAGCCAGGTCCGTGGTAGTGCCCCCGATATCCACCACAACCGCCGTTTCCCCCGGCGGAAGCAGTGCCTGCACCCCCAGCGTACTGGCTGCGGGACCGCTGAAAATAGTTTCAATGGGTACGCCGGTTACCTTGTTCAAGGGCATCGTCCCGCCGTCGGCCTTCAATATAAATACCTCTCCCTCGATTCCCCGCCTGGTTAAGGCTTCCCGCACCGAATCCACAAAAAAAGAATATTTTTCCCTGGTAGCACAGGTCAGCATGGTTGTAACTGCCCGCCGGGGAAAATTCAACTGGCCGGCCACCTGGTGCCCCATTTCCACGTGCCATTCCGGGTGCAGCCATTTCACCCGGGAAGCCACTTCCTTTTCATGCTTGTTGTTGCGTACGGAAAACTTGCCGACCGCCGCCACTTTTTTATAACCCTTGTTATTTAAATCTTCCACCGCTTTTTCAATATCTTCATAGCGCAGGGGCATAATTTCCCGTCCCCTGTAGTCGATGGCACCGGGAATAATATATGTTGCCGTGTTATATTTATAATGATCATGGCTCAACCCGGGTCCGGGAATTAAAATCAGTCCCACGGGATCATATTTTTTTTCCGCAATCAGATTTGTTATCAATGTAGTGCTGAAAACTACCCGTTCAATAAGTTCCGCGGGCACACCCTTCATAATTTGATCGAGTGCCTGCAGCAGGGACGAGATAATATCGTCACTGCTGGGGACAATGGCAGTGGCCCGCACCAAACCGTTATCCAACAGCACCGCATCGGTACAGGTACCGCCTACATCTATACCGATGTACATATTTTTCACCCCCAGACCCGACTAAACCCTTGCTTTAAAATAATCAATTCTCTGAGTAAAAATTAATTCCTGCAATAAATTTCCCATTGTTCATTTCATTTTAATTTTTCTTGCCAGTGCGCCAGCAAATTCAGCGCCTCCAGAGGAGTCATGCGCGACGTATCCAAATCCGCCAACTCATCGGTCAGGCGTTTAATCAAACACTGCCTGCAATGCCCGTCCCTTTTTGCTTCCCTTTGCTTGACGCCGGCAGGATCTATCTGACAGTCAGCGGTGCTTCTGCCTTGACCACCGCGGCTTTCCATGTCCAGCAAAATTTCTTTCGCCCGTCGCAATATCCGTTCCGGCAAACCCGCCAGCCGCGCCACCTGGATGCCGTAACTTCTATCCACCTTACCGGGTAAAACTTTGCGCAAAAAAATTATTTCATCATTTATTTCCCGAATATTGATAGTGTAGTTAACTACGCCGGGCAGGATATCCAGATCGGTTAATTCATGGTAATGAGTGGAAAAAAGCGTCCTGGCGCCGATAGAGGCGTTGATGTATTCTACCAGGGCCCTGGCTATGCTGATTCCGTCGTAGGTACTGGTGCCCCGGCCCACCTCATCCATGATAATTAAACTGGCGTCGGTGGCATTGTTTACAATATCCCGACATTCGCTCATCTCCACCATGAAAGTGCTGCGACCGCCCGCCAGGTCGTCCGCCGCACCGATGCGGGTAAAAATCATGTCCACCACGCCTATTTCGGCCCGGGCTGCCGGTACGAAACTACCCGCCTGCGCCATTAGCGCGATCAGGGCCACCTGGCGCATGTAAGTGCTTTTCCCGGCCATGTTGGGGCCGGTAATCAGGACCAACCGGTTGTCGTCGTCCAGCAGCGTATCGTTGGGCACAAAACTTCCCGCCTCCAGCACCCGTTCGACTACCGGATGCCGGCCTTCCTCAATAACCATTTTTCTGCTGTTGCTTACCAGGGGCCGCACGTATCCGGCCCGCTCAGCAGCCTCAGCAAAAGATACCAACACATCGAGCTCAGCGATGCGCCCGGCGGCATCCTGGATGCGGTCCACCTGTTCGGTTAGTTTTTGCCTCAATTCGCAGAACAATTGAAATTCCAATTGGATCAGGCGGTCTTCCGCACCCATGATCATATCTTCATATTCTTTCAACCGGGGGGTAATGAAGCGCTCGGCGTTAACCAGCGTCTGGCGTCGAATGTAATAGTCCGGAACCTGGTTCAGGTTGGCTTTGGTTACTTCCAAGTAGTAACCGAACACTTTGTTGTACCTGACTTTAAGCGATTTGATGCCGGTTTTTTGCCGCTCCTCCGCTTCCAATTCGGCCAGCCAATTTTTGCCGTCCCGGCTGGCTGACCGTAAGCGATCAACTTCGGGATGATACCCGTCCCTAATAATGCCGCCGTCCCGAATAGACACCGGGGGATCATCCATAATAGCCGCCCGCAGCAATTCGTTGATGTCCGACATGTCATCCAGGGACGTGGCAATTTGTGTGATTAACCGGGTCTTACAATGCCCCAGAACTTTTTTGAGTTCGGGCAGCACGTCAAAGGATTTGCTCAACGCTAACAGGTCCCTGGCGTTGGCACTGCCGTAGGCTACGCGACCCGCCAGCCTTTCCAGGTCATAAACCTTTTTCAGCATTTCTTTTATCTGTTCCCGCAAAAACATATTCTGCACAAACTCTTCCACCGCATCCAGGCGCCTGTTAATCAGGGTCGGGTCCACCAGGGGTTGCTCGATCCAGGTCTTTAACAGCCGACCGCCCATGGCCGTGCTCGTTAAGTCCAACACCCAAAGCAGGGTGCCCCAGCGTAAGCCGTCCCTTATGGAACGGGTTAATTCCAGGTTGCGCCGAGACGCAGCGTCAATTCTCATAAATTGATTGGTAAAATACACCTGGGGCTTATTAATTTGCTTTAGACTTCTTTTTTGGGTTTCCTGTAAATAATACAAAATGGCGCCGGCGGCGCGCAGGCCGAATTCCAGTCGGTCCGCACCATTTTCCGGCCAATCCCGACCAAACTGGCGGCGCATGATATCCCGGGCCCGGTCATAATCAAATATTTCATCATCAACCGCATTCAGCAACACATTCCCCGCCCCGGTTAAAATACCGGCCACTGCCCTGTGCTTTTGCCGGGATACCAGCAATTCCGCCGGCTGCAAGCGCATCAACTCGTCGATTGACTCATTGAAAGAATTGCTCCCTGTAAACTGAGTAATACAGAATAATCCCGTGGAAATGTCGGTATAGGCCAGCCCGCAGCCGTTTTGATCCACCAGCAAGGAGCCCAGATAATTATTGTTATTCTCCTCCAGACATTGATTTTCCATCACGGTGCCCGGGGTGACAATCCTGGTAACTTCTCTTTTTACAAGCCCCTTGGCTTGCCGAGGGTCTTCCATCTGGTCACAAATAGCAACCCGACGGCCCTTTTCAATGAGCCGGGCAATGTAAGATTCCGCCGCGTGGTGGGGCACGCCGCACATCGGCACCTTTTCCCCACCGCCTCCGTCCCGGGCGGTGAGCGTTATTTCCAGGTCTCTGGCGGCTGTTAACGCATCATCAAAAAACATTTCGTAAAAATCGCCCATACGAAAAAAAAGAATATAATCTTTATACTGTTGTTTAATTTTCAGGTACTGTTGCATCATTGGCGTGTAAGCCACATTATTTTCCCTCCCGGTAATATTATAACATAAAGCAATTAATCAACAAGAAAGGCGCACACTAAATCAGTTCCCTTTAATGTGCGCCTTTCGGTACTTTATTCCTTAACTCTGGCTGGCCGGGTATAATTTCCTAAAATTATAAAAAAATAAACCCCGGTTTTGGATAACCGGGGTTTGTGCATCCCTGTTAGCTGCAGCCGCCGCCGCAGGTGGTGCAGCAATCGTCACTGCAGGAAGCGTGTTGACCGGAAATGGCCTGGGAAATAATTTTGTTAATTTCCTCCAGTACCTTTTCAAAATTCTGCTGTGCCTGAAAAAAATTATAAATTAAAGGGTTGTCCAGCATACGCTTTTCCAGATCTGCCACTTCCTGCTTTTGGCTTTCCGTTAGTTGCTGTCCTTGCTGCTGCAACATCATATAAGTTTTTTGTTTTTCGTTAAACTCCTGGATGATTTTCTGCGCCTCGGCGTCCTGCATCATGTTCAGTTCGGCGTCTTTCATAGCCGCCAGTTCTTGGGATTCCGCGATTTCCTGGCCCAGTTCATAAGCCTTTTCCAAAATTGACATCTAATACCTCCACTTTATTTATTGTGCCGGGACAACTTCACCTTCCAGGTGGGTAAGGCTGTAACCGGTAATGCACAATGGCAAAAATTTACCCACCATGTTTTGTTCACCCCGGAAAACAACAATTTTATTGGTTCGGGTCCGGGCGCTCATAACGCTGGCATTGGTTCTGCTCGGCCCTTCCACCAGGCATTCCAGTATCTTGCCCGTTTCAATTTCGTTTTTGCGCAATGTAATTTCATTTTGCAGTTCAATAAGTTCCTGAATGCGGGCGCTTTTTACCTCTTCGGGAACCTGTTCTTCCATTTTAGCGGCCGGCGTACCTCTTCTCTTGTTATATATAAAGGTAAAGGCGCTGTCAAATTCCACCCGCCTGACCAAGTCCACGGTATCGGCAAAATCAGCATCTGTTTCCCCGGGGAACCCCACCATGATATCGGTGGTCAGTGAAACACCCGGCAGGGCGGTTCTGATTTTTTCCACCAGGCTCAGGTAATATTCCCGGGTGTACCCCCGGTTCATTTTTTGTAATATGCTATTACTGCCGGCCTGCACCGGGAGGTGAATATGCTCGCATGCTTTAGGCAAATTTTGAATTGTTTCAACCAGTTTATCACTAAAATCCCGGGGATGGGAAGTCATATAGCGAATTCTTTCAATGCCCTGGACATCATTAATTTTAACCAGTAAATCGGCAAAGTCCATGCCCGGGCTTAAATCCTTGCCGTATGAATTTACATTTTGACCCAACAGGGTTACGTCTTTGTAGCCCTGTTTCCCCAGTTCGGTGATTTCCTTTATTATCGCTTCGGGTTGCCTGCTTCTTTCCCGGCCGCGTACATACGGCACAATACAATAGGTGCAAAAATTATTGCACCCGTACATTATGCTGACCCATGCCCGGACGCCGTGAAATCTTTTAACCGGTACGTTTTCGCTGATTTCTTTGCTATCCCGCCAGACATCAATTATTTGTTGTTTTTTTTCGCACACCTGGGCGATTAAATCCGGCAGCGTATGGAGATTATGGGTGCCGAAAACAATATCTACATAAGGAAACCGCTGTTTGATCCGCTGTCCGATGTGCTCCTGCTGGCTCATGCACCCGCCCATGGCAATAACCATGTCTTTTTTTTGCTTTTTCAATTTGCCCAGCCGACCCAGCAGGCCAAATACTTTGTTTTCCGCCGTCTCCCGCACGCAGCAGGTGTTGAGAACAATCAAATCAGCTTCATGCTGGTCTTCCGCCGGCACATATCCGCTGTTTTCCAGCATACCGGCAATTAATTCGGAGTCATGCTCATTCATTTGACAGCCAAAAGTTATTATGTGGTAAGTTTGCAAATTTACACCATTCCTCAGATTTTTAACTATTGCTTATTATAACACAAATCTTTCGGCTGGATACAACTGAAAATCTCTGTTTCTGAAAATTGCGCTGCCCTGTAGAGGCTTGTTTGTCCCTTTTGCTCCAGAGAATGCTTTTACTTAAACCTGAATCCGTGAAAATGTCATAATTAGCAATAATAGCAGCAAAATAATAGAATTAACTGCCATAACATATCAATAAATATTTGCTGTATGTCATTAATTTTATTGCGTAAAATTAAGCCATTTTAACACCTCCACTTAAAACAGGATTTAGGCAATAACCAACAAGCCCAACCAAATAATATTCTTGGTAAGGTTATATCACACATTAATATCTTGCCAAGAACCAGTGTTTAGTTTAAAGCCAAGGCAATA
>NZ_FOYM01000017.1 GCF_900115975.1 Desulfoscipio geothermicus DSM 3669 | reverse complement strand
AGGGGACAGACTTTCATGCCGCTATCGCGGCACCAACAGAGGATGAAAAGCGTGCAGGTCGGGTTGTTCCCCGCTGCGTTCAAAATCTCCGCGTCGACGGGACTAAGGTTCGCTTCGGGCCGAATTTGGCGGTCCTGCATAATGCGCAGAACGGGTAGTTATACTGGGTCATTTATTAACAATAGCTTTCTCTTTTCAAGCTATGCCAGTGGTTTGTTGCGCGATTCGTCCCGCCAATTCGGCAGCCTCAGCTTCACCAAGTCCCGTTACCGACGCTCCGATACATCACTTGCGGGGAACAACCCGCCCGCACCCAATATGCCTTTTCAGGATAGGCACTTTTTTCAAAATGCGAAAAAAGAGCCAGTCCCCTTTTTGCCCAGCCCTCTTTTTTAACAACCACCAACCACCAAAAAGCCACCCTGTCGGGTGGCTTTTTTATGCTGATTCCTCTTTTTTCTTTTTCCGCTCCATGGAAATAACCACGGGCTTTTCCTTTTTTAATATAGTATCCCTGGTAATGATGCACTTGGCGATATCGTCCCGGGACGGAATATCGTACATGATTTCCAGCATGATGTCCTCCAGGATGGAGCGTAGGCCCCGGGCGCCGGTTTTTCGCCGCAGCGCCTCCTGGGCAATGGTCTTGAGGGCGTCGTGCTGGAATTCCAGATTTACGCCGTCCAGGTCAAGGAGTTTTTCATATTGTTTGACCAGCGCGTTGCGCGGTTCGGTGAGAATACGTACCAGCGCGTCTTCGTCCAGCGCGTCCAATGTAACAATGATGGGCAGACGGCCCACAAATTCGGGAATCAAACCGTAACGCAGCAGGTCTTCAGGTAAAATCTGCGCTAATATGTCACCGATGCGCATTTCCTGCTTGGGCTTGATCTCCGCGCCGAAACCCATCACCTTCTTGCCGATGCGGTTTTGGATAATCTTTTCGATCCCGTCAAAGGCGCCACCGCAAATGAACAAGATATTGGTGGTATCCAACTGGATGAATTCCTGGTGCGGATGCTTGCGCCCACCCTGGGGCGGCACGCTGGCCACAGTGCCCTCCAGGATTTTCAAAAGCGCCTGCTGCACGCCTTCCCCGGATACATCCCGGGTAATGGAGGGGTTTTCGGACTTACGGGCGATTTTGTCAATCTCGTCAATGTATACTATGCCCTTTTCGGCCTTTTCTACATCGTAATCGGCTGCCTGTATCAGTTTCAGTAAAATGTTTTCCACATCCTCGCCCACATAACCGGCCTCTGTAAGCGAAGTGGCGTCGGCAATGGCAAAAGGCACGTTCAGCAATCTGGCCAGCGTCTGGGCCAGCAGGGTTTTCCCGCTGCCGGTCGGGCCCAGCATGACAATATTGCTCTTTTGCAATTCCACATCGTCGATTTTACTGCCCAGGTTAATTCTTTTGTAGTGATTATAAACAGCCACGGCCAGAGATTTCTTGGCGCTTTCCTGTCCTATGACATACTGATCCAAAATATCCTTGATTTCCATGGGTTTTGGAATATCGCCAAGGTCAAGGCTGATGTCTTCGCTGAGTTCTTCTTCGATGATTTCGTTGCATAGTTCAATGCACTCGTCACAAATGTATACACCCGGCCCGGCCACAAGTTTTTTCACCTGATCCTGGAGCTTGCCGCAAAAGGAGCATTTCAGCTGACCTTTTTCATTAAACATAATTCCACCTCTTTTAGCTTTGCTTGGCTCTCATAAACACCTTGTCTATAAGGCCGTACTCTTTTGCCTCCTGAGCCGACATGAAGAAGTCGCGTTCCGTGTCACGGGCAATTCTCTCCTTGGGCTGGCCGGTATGCTTGGAGAGCAAATCATTCAAAGTATCTTTCATGCGCAGGATTTCCTTGGCATGGATGTCAATATCCGTGGCTTGGCCCTGCACACCGCCCAATGGCTGGTGAATCATAATCCGGGCATACGGCAGAGCATAACGCTTGCCGGGCGCCCCGGCCGCCAGAAGGAAAGACCCCATACTGGCTGCCTGCCCAAGGCAAATGGTTGATACGTCCGGCTTGACATACTGCATCGTATCATATATGGCCATCCCGGCCGTTACCACCCCGCCGGGTGAATTAATGTACAGGTTGATATCCTTTTCCGGGTCTTCCGCTTCCAGGAACAACAACTGCGCAATAACCAAATTGGCCACGCCGTCGTCTATGGGGCCGCCGATAAAGACAATCCTGTCCTTTAACAGCCTGGAGTATATGTCATAGGATCTTTCGCCCCGGTTGGTCTGCTCAACAACAATGGGTACCAGATAAGACACTTGCTAATCTCCTCCTAACAATTATACGATATTATTTACGACCATATCACAAAAAATAACCCCCGTCTATTTAACTTATTCTGCAGCCGGCGGGTTTGTGTCTTCTTCCTGCCCGGCGTCTTCTTCCACCTGTTCGGCCGCTTGCGCAATAAATTCAATGGCCTTTTGCTGTTTTAAGCTATCTCTAATATATTCAATCTGGTTCTGTCCTTCAAGTATTTTACGCAAAACGGCGGGATCCTGCTGGTAATTTTCAGCCATAGAGGCAATTTCCTTTTCCAGGTCCTCATCGCTGACCTCAATGTTTTCCTTATTGGCGACGGCCTCCAGCACCAGAGTTGTTTTTACGCCCCGCCTGGCGTCATCGCGCAGGTTGTTTTTCAAGTCGTCCAGCGTGGAATCGGTATACTTGAGGTAATTTTCCATGTTCAGACCCTGCGCCATCAGGCGTCTTTCCATATTTTCCACCATTTCCGCCACCCGGGTGTCCACCATCTCCTCGGGAATGTCCACTTCGGCGTTTTCCACGGCCTTTTGCACGGCCTGGTTCATAACTTGCTGCTTGGCCCTCTGCTCCGCGGCTTCCTTTAATTTATTCAACAAGTCAGCCTTAAATTCCTCCAGGGTGTCAAATTCGCTGACATCCTTGGCAAACTCATCGTCCAGGGCAGCCTGTTGTTTACGTTTGATGCCCTTTACGGTCACCGTAAATACGGCATCCTGCCCTTTCAGGTCATCATTGGGATAATCATCCGGGAAAGTCACAGCAATATCCCTGGTTTCACCCACAGTGACACCGATGAGTTGGTCCTCAAAACCGGGCACAAAGGTGTTGGACCCGATTTCCAGATGGTAATCTGTTCCCTTGCCGCCTTCAAATTCCACACCATCTTTTTTACCCACAAAATCAATAATGGCGATGTCACCGTTCTCCACGGCACCCTCTTCCAGATTAATTAATTGAGCATGTCTCTCCTGCAGCTTTTTCAGCTCGTTCTCCACATCCTGCTCGGTGACTTCCACTTTGGGTTTGGTTACCTGAAGGCCCAGGTACCGGCCCAGGTTTACGTCGGGCTTGACCCGTACGGTAGCCTTGAATTTGACGGGTTTGCCCTCTTCCAATTGCTCCAGTTCCAACTGAGGCTGAGAAACCGGCTCCACGCCGGTTTCGCTCACCGCCTGCATATATGCCTCCGGCACGACCAGCTCAATGGCTTCATTATAAAGGGTTTCCTTGCCGACAAAATTTTCAAAAACCATCCGCGGGGTTTTGCCCTTGCGAAATCCCGGCACGCTGACTTTCTTGACCAGCTTACGATAAGCCTGATCCATCGCCTTGTCCAACTGTTCGGCGTCAACCTCTACGTCGAGAACTACGGTATTGTTTTCTAATCTTTCCGCGGTCGCTTTCATGAATGCTCCCCCTTTTAAGTTGTCATTATTTATGTAATGTTTTCCATACACAGTATTATTTTATCCAAATCAAAAGTAATTACAATAAGATTTACCCATTTATTATTCTATGGCGGGTTAAACATTTCCTCTATTTAATTATTTCGGCATTTATTGCTCCGCCGGCAAATTAAAATCTACCGTATAAAGGTGTATTCTAACATTGATCACGTCAAACGGCAAGACAAAATTTCCACCTGGCAGGTGTTGTTTTTCAAAAATTAAATTGACGTTGCAATTAAAATATGTAATAATTTCCTTGCCGGGACATACTTGGACCGGCCGGCATACACCGTGCCCGGCCCGGTCAATGTATGTTTTTCAGCGGATTAGCTTAAAATACCGGACATAGGCTAATCTTAAAATGTGTGTTCGAAAAAGAAAATCAGGGGGAGGTAATTCTTAATGACCAACGTAGTATCACCGATGGTAGGAAAACTGGTATCCGTTGACGTAAAAGAGGGCGATCAGGTAAAAGCCAACGACGCGGTAGCCACCATTGAGGCCATGAAGATGATGGTTAAAATTTTCGCTCCCGCCGACGGCACAGTTAAAGAAATTAAAGTCGCGCCCGGCGACGTCGTCAATACCGATACAGTAGTCATGGTTCTTGAATAAGGCAGTTACATACCACGCTGTCAACGCCTTGCCCGTTTGCGGTAAGGCTTTTTATTTTTTTCTCACATTTATTTACACCCCCGCCTTTCACTGTCCACAATACATACATAATTATCATGCCCCTTTACAGTCGAAAACCAGCAAAGTCCCCGCAACCCCAGTTCAAGTCCTTTCCCTTTAAGTATTTCAAAAGATGACGAAATATTTGCAACCTGGCACAGGCTTTGCTTCTGTTAATTTTTAATTTTTGTAACCAATTCGAATAATTTTATCATAATCAAATTTTTGATTTTTTGAAAGGAGTATAAAAAACATGCGTCAATCGGTAATCGTCAGCGCGGCCAGGACCCCGTTCGGCAAACTTGGCGGCGCGCTAAAAAACCTCAAGGCAACCCAACTGGGCGGCATTGCCATTGCCGAAGCCGTTCGGCGAGCCGGCATCGACGGTGCAACAGTGGACAACGTCATTTTCGGCCAGGTGCTGCAGGGCGGCTGCGGGCAGATTCCCTCCCGCCAGGCCGCCCGGGAAGCCGGCCTGCCCTGGGAAACGCCGTCGGAAACCATCAATAAAGTATGTGCCTCGGGCCTGCGGGCTGTCACCATGGGCGACCAGATTATCCGGGCCGGCGACGCGGACGTTATAGTGGCCGGCGGCATGGAAAGCATGAGCAACGCCCCTTACTTTGTACCGGGCGCGCGGTGGGGCCTGCGCATGTTCAATACCCAATTTACAGATTTGATGGTACATGACGGGCTGTGGTGCTCCTTCTATGACCGGCACATGGCCATCCACGGCGGTGAAGTGGCCGTAGAATACAACATCAGCCGCGAAGAACAGGACGAGTGGGCGCTGCGCAGCCACCAACTGGCTATCTCCGCCATTGACGGCGGCCGGCTCAAAGAGGAAATCATACCGGTGACCATCCCCCGGAAAAAAGGTGACCCCGTCGTGGTGGACACCGATGAAGGACCCCGCCGGGAAACCAGCATGGAAGCACTGCGCAAGCTGCCCCCCGTATTCGACCCCAACAACACCGTCACCGCCGGCAACGCCCCCGGGGTGAACGACGGTGCGGGCGCTCTGGTTATTATGTCGAATGAAAAAGCCGGTGAACTGGGCATTAAACCAATGGCTACCGTTTTGGGCCACGCCTCGGTGTCCCAGGAGGCCAAGTACATCGCCACCGTACCGGGGTTGTCCATAAACAAACTGCTCAAACAAAAGGGGATGACCATCGACCAAGTGGACCTGCTGGAAGTCAACGAAGCCTTTGCCGCAGTGGCGTTGGTCAGCGGCAAAATCGCGGGCTGGAACCCGGACAAGGTAAACGTCAACGGCGGTGCCATCGCCTTTGGCCATCCCATCGGCGCCAGCGGCGCCCGCATCTTGATGACGCTGATTTACGAACTGCGCCGCCGCGGCGGCGGCATCGGCGTGGCCGCCATCTGCAGCGGCGCCGCCCAGGGCGACGCAGTCATGGTGCGGGTGGAGTAGCGCCAAAGCAAGCGGGGGCGATTGTTCCCCGCGAGTGATGTATCGGAGCGCCGGTAACGGGACTTGGCGAAGCTGAGGTTGCCGGATTGGCGGGACGAATCGCGCCGGAAAAAATTTAGCAGCAGTTAAGGTGAATGCGACTGTTAAATGATTCACCCAATATAACTAACCGTCGCGCGCATTATGCAGGACCGCCAAATCCGGCCCGAAGTAAGCCATAGTCCCGTCGGCGCGTAGATTCTGAACGAAGCGGGGAACAATCGCCCCCGAGCTGGTTGAAAAAACCTACACGCGAAAGGAGCTGCCATAGATGCCTTATCAATTAACCGACGAGCAGCAAATGATGCGCGACATGGTGCGCAAACTAGCCCAGAACGAACTGGCCCCCCGGGCGGCGGAAATAGATCGCACCCACCGCTTTCCCCGGGAAAACATCGAAAAAATGGCCGAACTGGGCCTGATGGGCGTGCCCATCCCTGAAGAGTACGGCGGCGCGGGCTGCGATTTTCTATCGTATATTATTACCATTGAAGAAATCTCCCGGGCCTGTGCCTCCACCGGCGTAATTCTCGCCGTACACACTTCGGTGGGTACTTTCCCCATTTTGTACTTCGGTACTGAAGAACAAAAGCAAAAATATATTCCCAAACTGGCCGGCGGCGAATTCCTGGGCGCCTTTGCCCTGACCGAATCCAACGCCGGGTCCGACCCGGCCAACCTTTCCACCACCGCCCGGCTGGAAGGTGATCATTATATCGTCAACGGCAACAAAATATTCATCACCAACGGCGGCGAGGCCGACGTGTACGTCACCTTTGTCACCACCGACAAAAGCAAGGGCCACAAGGGCATCACCTGCCTTTTGGTGGACAAGGACACCCCGGGCTTTTCCGTGGGCAAAAAGGAAGAAAAAATGGGCCTGAACGGCTCCCAGACCACCGAGCTTATCTTCGACAACGCCCGGGTACCCAGAGAAAACCTTTTGGGTAAGGAGGGCGAAGGTTTTAAAGTGGCTATGGCCCTTTTGGACGGCGGGCGCATCGGTATCGGCGCCCAGGGGCTGGGCATCGCCCAGGCGGCCTTTGACGTGGCCAAACAATACGCCAAAGAACGGGTGCAGTTCGGCAAGCCCATCGCCGACTTCCAGGCCATCCGGTTCATGCTGGCGGACATGGCCACCCGCATCGACTGCGCCCGCCTGCTGGTCTACCGGGCCGCCCGCATGCGCGACATGGGCCTGCCCTACAGCAAGGAAGCCTCTATGGCCAAAATGTACGCCACCGACACCGCCATGGAAGTGACCACTAATGCTGTGCAAATCCTGGGCGGTTACGGCTACTGCCGGGAGTACCCGGTGGAGCGTTATATGCGCGACGCCAAGATAACCCAGATTTACGAGGGCACCAACCAGATCCAGCGTCTGGTGATTGCCAAACATTTGCTGAAGGACTAAAACCATAGCAGATAAAAAAACACCCCCCCAAGCAAAGAGGGCGCAACCCTCTTTGCTTTTTTTATTTAATACCCATTGTAATTAATTACACTAAGGGAAATACAAACAATAAATTCCTTGATTTGGATTTTGCTTCGCCATATCCAGCCCTGAATCATCATGCACAGGAAAACACACCTAATCAAGTCAAAAACCGTACGCCACCGAAATAAATATATCACGCAACAAAAGCTCATAATAACCTTGTAAAATTCAAAAGGAGGCGAGGCCATGACAGTAGGCACTAAAATGCATACGACGCTGAACAGTTTGCGCTCCGTCCATGCCGATTTAAAAACCTATGCCCTGGAAACTGATGACCAGCAGGCGAAGCAAATGTTCACCGATTACGCCAACCAGATCGAGCAAATTAAAAACGGTTTTGAAGGCCGGGTAAATTACATCGAACAACAGGAACCCCAGTATCAGGTTTACAATCAAAATAATCAAAACAAGCAAAAGTAACAGGTAGTATACTTAAAACACAGGGTTGCTGTCCAAGGGACGACAACCCTGTGTTTTTCATGCCCTCCGGTCAAGATAGTGTCTCGCACATTCCGGTCATTTCAGTTTGGCCAAATCAACCCCCCGGCCCAGGGCGCCGGCCTGTGCTTTTCGCATGATATTTTCGGCCAACTCCGCTTCCGCCACGTTGCGACAGCGCGCCACCACGATAATTTCGCCGGATGGGGCACTTTTACGCCGCAACCTTTGCCTCTGTATCACCCGGTCCAGCAGGTAGCCCACCCCGCCCCCGGCCGCCAGGCCCAAAAGTCCCAAGGCAATGGGTCCGATAAACACCACCGAGCCGTAAATCACACCGAAAAGCATCCCAATGGATGCGCCAATGGCTATGCCGTCCACTAAACTCATGCCGTCGGCCCGGTACGGCGCTTTTTTTCTTCAAGTCCAACCTGAACTTGATCCTTGGCTCCATTGTGGTGGAAAAGGGAATGATTATTTACCCCGTCCGCCTGTTAGGTTATCTCTTTGACACCAACCTTCTGTTTGAGATTTTGGTTCTCCCCACCCTGTGCGTGCTGTACAATCAGGTCACCCTCAGGCGTGGCCTGTGGCCCGCTTTCTACTACGCTCTTCTGTTCAGCGCCGGCATAACAGCATTGGAATATCTCATTGAGTTATATACAGACCTCATAGAATACATAAGCTGGAGCTGGTTTTTCACCCTGACCAGCTTAACGGGCGTTTTCATACTGTCCCGCGTTTTCCTGGTTTTTTTCCGCTGGGGCTGCCGGCGTTTCGGGCGTACCGCATAAAGCCCGCGGGCGCTTTTAGTTCGCGAAATACGCATAATACCACAACAGCATAACCGGTGCCAGAAAGGTAACGCCGGCGGTGATAAACGCCCCCGCCGCGCCGCGCAGTTTTTTTTCCTCACGCCACGCATACCAACCGTAGCTGGCCACGTGCAGGGAAACCAGCCCCACCGCCAGTACGATTAAAAAATTCAGCATTAACTCACCACCTACTGCAGCGGCTCCATTTCGTGCAGCAAACCGCTGCGCCGGATCCGGTAATCAACGTTAACCGTAACCTCGGCCAGGGGGTATTTCTCCTCCCATTTATACGCCTCCCACTCGGGCCAGGTGCGGAAAAGCTTCTTGGCGTGCAGCCCGAACCCCAGAAAATCAGCACCCAGTTCCTGGCTTTTGGCCACGGTATTATTGACATTTTCCAGCAGGGCCTCCTCCACGGCCCGTTCCAGATCGGGGAGTCGCTCCGGCCGTGTGTAGTTTACCCCGCTCTGGATACTGATGATATCTCCTTCCAGCTTTAAAGACGCCGTAATCCGAGGATAACCGTCCGATATTTGCACCCTCACCTCGGGCGCTTGCCGGGGTTCCACCTCCAAAATAATATATTGGTCCGGGTGTTCGGGGTCGGGTAGGTCCACAATGGTACGGTTGAAGGTGCCGTTGAACATTTTCTGCACCCCCACCTGGTCACCGTTTAATGTACCCAACATTTTCCCCGCACGAAAAACCGCTCCCCCCATAATCTCGATGTTGCCGCCGCCTTCCCGGGGGATTCGCCCGGCCTGGTACCGCCCCATGGTTTTGGGCGCATCGGTTTCATAAACGGGGCTCTTGCGCTCCAGGGCCGCCAGAACGGCCACGGGTTCGATACCCGGGGAACTTGATTTAATGTAAAAATGGTGAAAATTGTCAAAGGGAATAAATTCGGTGTACCGCCAGCCCCGATGCATGAGTTCATAATACTTGCCCACGTTGTCTTCCAGCTTGGGCTGGCCCTTGGCCAGAAATTCCTCGGCCCGCCCCTGGCAGACAATAACCGACGAGGTGCGGCGGAACTGGTAAAACCGGGCGATGGGGGCGAAATACTTACCGATGCCTTCCTCGGCCAGTTCCCGGGAGAAAACAAACCACTTGTTATGCGACAAGTCGGCCTTGCGGTCCATCACAGCGTTTAAAAGTTCCAGGGCGCTAAGCAGGGTCTCGGTCTCCAGGGAGACGGTAATAAAACCGCCCTGGCCGCCCCCGCCCGACGCCGGCTGCCCCCCACCGCCCCCCGCGATGTTCTTGGGCACCGCGATAACCGCCGTGACAGTAAGTACATTCTGCCGCCCCTTGTCCAGCCCCAAGGCCATCACCCAGGCCTTTTCGTCGGGTTCGGAATAATCATAGCAGCCCGCCGGGGATAGCAGTAAAACGGCCAGCAGGATGGCGCTAAGTGCTTTTTTCATCTATAACGCCTCCCTTACCCTTGAATCGCGTGATCAGCAGCAGTACCAGCAGTATACCGGCCAGCGCGCCCAGGCTGTACTTGCTCAGGTACGCCTCGTTCCAGTAAATTAGCTGCGGCACGTTCTGGGGAATAAACGCCACCGTCTGCACCAGCACCGCCATGGCCGGCACAAAGGGCCGGTAATCGCGCAATTTGCACAGGCTGCACAATACGGAGGCGGCAGCGTAAAGGGATACGGACAAAAATATTAAATTGGCGAATATGGATACGGGCATAAACAAAACTTCCACTCGCTGGCCGAACCGGCCAATGTTGACCATGCGGGAGATTTCAAAACTGGGCAGCGCCAGTTCACTGACCGCGGGGTAAGTAAAAACCAGCAGAGAGGTCCAAATGTAAGTAAACATAAAAAAACCCGCAATAGCCACCCCCCAGACCCCTACCTGTTTTATTTTTCCGCCGGGCAAAAAGGGATATATGATCCCCAACAGTAGAATCTGCACAAAATCCCCGGAAGAGGTCAGCCCGGACTTCAAAATCTCCAGGGGACCGGAACCCCACAGCGGGTAAAGGGTATGAAAACGCCACAGGGGCACGGTCAGGGCGATCAGTACCATGGTGGTAACCAGGAGGACCCCCAGCAGAAACCGGGCGGTGCGGGATACCGCCTCCGGGCCCAGGTAACCTACCACCACGGCCCCCACCGCAAAGAAAAGGACCACCATGCTGATGGGGGTGTTGGGCAGGTAACCCGCCTCCACCCGCTCGCTGACCCCCCGCAGGGTCAGCGCCGCCCCAAGTATAAACACGGTCAGGTAAAACAGCGCAAACAGCCCGTTGATATACGGCCCGGCAAGTTCCTCTCCGATCTCCACCAGGTTGCGGCCGGGAAACTTCTGCAGCAGAGTTACCAGCAACAGCACCCCCGCCAGTCCGACAAACGTTTGTACCAGAGGAACCATCCAGGCCGCGTTGTAACTTTCATGAAAGAACTGCCGGCCGTAACTAAGAAAAGTCTTGGCCGAAATAAAAATAAACAGTATGGTTACGGCTTCGGACACCCCGATCACGGTTTGCTGCCGCATCATTTACGACCTTTTACCCCTTTCCTGCCGCCGGGGCGCAGCCAGCCGCGGCTGACCTCGGGCTGGTATCGCCGCTGCAACGGATCGACATAATCGGGCCTGGTCTCCTGCTGCCACACCGGCCCCCGAACAAAATAGTTGGCGCTTGTGCCCGTGACCGGGGCTGCCGGCACCATGAAAGGCACGCCGAAAGACCGCAAGCTGACCATGAACCCCACGTGAATGAAAAAGCCCACCAGGATGCCCAAAAGTCCCGAAAGAGATGCCAAAAAAATGTAAACAAACCTAAGCACCCTGACGGACAGGGAAAATGAATAATTGGGAATAGCAAAGGAACCTATGGCGGTCACGGCCACCACAATAATCAGTATGGGACTGACGATGTTGGCGGCCACCGCCGCCTGGCCCAGGATCAAGGCGCCCACAATGCCCAAAGTGGTGCCCACGGTGCCCGGTATCCTGATCCCGGCCTCCCGGATCAACTCAAAAGAGGCCTCCATGATTAGTATTTCCACGATGGAAGGAAACGGTACCTTTTCACGCGCCCCAGTCATGGCCAGCAGTAGGTCTGTGGGAATGAACTCCTGGTGAAAAGCCGTGATGGCCACATAGTGGGCGGGCAGCAGTAGTGCCAGAAACAGCCCCACATAACGTATAATCCTGATAAAAGTCCCCAGGGGCCACCTGATATAGGCATCCTCCGGGGACTGCATCAGGTCGAAAAAGGTACAGGGCACCACCATGACGAAGGGGTTGCCGTTCACCAAAACAGCCACCTTACCTTCCATGATACCGGCGGCCACCCGGTCCGGGCGCTCGGTAGTCAACACCTGCGGCATCAAGTGCAGGGGTGAATCCTCTATCATCTGCTCCAGTAAACCGGTTTCCTGCAAATAATCGCCGCGCACCGATTCCAGCCGCCTTTTCACCTCCCCCACCAGGTCGGGGTTGGCCAGGTCGGCCATGTACATGATGGCGCATTGCATGGGCGAAACGTCGCCGATCTTAATGAACTCGGTCACCAGCGCGGGGCGCTGGATTATTTTCCTGACCAGGGAGGTATTGATCCTGATCTGCTCGGTAAACGCCTCCTGGGGACCGCGGATGACGGCCTCCACCTGGGGAGGGGATATGCTGCGGAAATGCCAGCCCTTGGTCTCCAACAATAAAGCCTGGTTAAAGCCGTCGATGAACAGCGCGCTGTTACCACCCAGCACATCGTTGACCACTTTTTGATAGTTATCCGCCACCGCCACCTGGTTATTGGGCACCAGCGCTTCCTTAACCCGGTCGAAAAAATCTTTATATCGGCCGGCCGATCCGTTTTGCCCGTTCTGTTTTTCCGCCTGTGCCTTGAGGTCCGAAAACAGCATCAGGGGCTGTAATATGGCCAGGTTTTGCACCTGGGAATTAACCACCCCGTCTATGAACACCAGCAAAGCTCTGAATGGCGGGTCCGTACCGATGGTCAGGGTGCGCAACACGGCGTCCTTGTTCCGGGGCACGCGAAAAATCGCGGTCAGCACCCGCCGGTTTTCTTCCAAATCGTAGGCCAGTTTGGTTTTTGCCCGGAGCATTTCCTCTATGGCCTGGTTTTCCGCCACCTGGCCGGCGTACTTTTCCCGCACGGCGGAATCGGCTTCGTTTTTTTCACCGGCCACCGCCTGCCCGGCGGCATTGTTCCCGTTTTTCCCTCCGGCAACCGGCTGCTTCGCAACATCGTCTCCGTTTTGCATACCTCGTTGCCCCGTAGCTTCGCTCCCGTTATCTCCGGTATCCGGATGCCCGGACTCGACGGCATCGGGCGCAGGTGTTTCCCCGGTTTTTTTGCCTCCCCGCGCTTTCCTTGCCCTGGCGGTCCGGCCCCGTTTTTTCCCTTCCCGGGTTCCGGGTTCGGCCCCCGGTGCATCCTCTCTCCACCCGGCGGACTTATCACCGGCCCCTTTTGCCCCTTTTGCGCCGGGCTGCCGAACATCTTTCACCGGCCGGTCTTCTATCCCCGCCATAAACGTAGTGGATGGCTCTTCGGGCTTTTGATACAGCAAATACTTGGCCAGCTTTCTCAGCCAGGACATCCTCCACCCTCCCGGGGTCAAACTTTAACTTCTTTAAACTAACTATATTACCTGGATATTGTGTTATTTGGTTTGCCAACCGTTATTAAGTAACCCGGCAGCTTAAGATAGATTTAACACGCAAAATTAGTTATACCCTGGCAGTTGCTGGTTTATGTGCCTGTTCTGCCCGGCTCTTCAGCGCATAATTTTTATGTTATAATAACTAGCAGTTAAAATATTCATTTTCTGCGAGGTGACGATCATTTTACAATTATGAAAACATTTGAGAATTGGCTGGCCGGCATAAACATCCAGTCATTATTGACCGACCTGGCGCTTGCCGCGGCGGTGCTGGCGGTCACCTTCATAGCCGTTAAAATTTTATCTTTTGCGCTGGACCGGCTGGTAAAACAAAACAAACCTTCTCCAGGCAATGAAAAGGAACGCCAGCTGAATGACGAAACCGCCACGGGGCAAAGCATCCTTTCGGACAGTTTTATTAATTCCGTGCGGGCTTTGCTGAAAACATTGCTGCTGTACGGCGGCTATTTTATGGCAGCCGTCATAATTTTGGAAATATTTAATGTTAGAATTATTTCACCCGATGATTTAAAGTCCCTGGGCATTAAATTGCTGAAAACTATAGGCATACTGGTGGGTGCCAAGCTGGCCGTCAACTTCGGCCGGCTGGCGATCAAACAAATTTTTGCACAAAGGGAAATCAAGGATAATTTCATAGAAAAACGCCGCGCGCAAACCCTGGAAGTGCTGCTCCGCAGCGTGCTTACTTATGTCGTATTTTTTGTGACCGGCCTGATGATATTGCAAATTTTCAACGTCAACACCAGTGCCATCCTGGCCAGCGCCGGCATCCTGGGCCTGGCGGTGGGTTTCGGCGCCCAAAACCTGGTGAAAGACGTGATCAGCGGCTTTTTCATACTGTTTGAAGACCAGTTCAGCGTGGGTGATTTCGTGGAAACAGCCGGCGTGGTCGGCACGGTGGAGGAAGTGGGCCTGCGCACCTGCAAAATTCGCCAATGGACGGGGCAGTTGCACGTCATACCCAACGGGGAAGTCACCCGGGTGACCAACTACAACCGGGGGCCGATGCTGGCCCTGGTGACGGTGGGCATCGCCTACGAGGAGGACATCGACCGGGCCATCGCGGTCCTGCAGCAGGAGTGCGAAATCGCCTTCCGGGAAATTGAAACCATCCTGGACACTCCCCAGGTACAGGGCGTTACCGAACTGGCCGACTCTTCGGTGAATATCCGCGCCATCGCCCCCACCGTACCCGGCGAACACTGGGCCGTGGAGCGCGAACTGCGCCGCCGCTTCAAGTACGCCCTGGACCGGGCGGGTATCGAAATCCCCTACCCCCGCCGGGTGCTGTACCAGCGGGACGATGAGGGACACAAGGATGTCGGCAGCGCACATCACTTACCCGGCGAGGGCGAGCGGGGGTAGAAATTTACCAAAATTGAAAAGAATAAAAAGGGGACTGGCACCGATTCACACAACGAATCGGTACCAGTCCCTTATACGTATATTTCCTAACAAAAACTAAACCGGGGGCAGGTTTTTTATTTAAACCAGCCCCCGGTCATTTATCTCCGGCGTACACGGTAATCACTCCTTATTTTTTTTTGCCTTCTTGGCTTTTGGCGCGGCCTCCCTTTTAATGTCGTTATGCTCGGGTTCAATTTTCTCCAGTCCGATATCCCGCAAAATCTGGTCTATCAATTCTTTCGTCACAGACATTCCTCCTTGGTTGTTGGATAATCACCTTGTTAGTTTATGCTACAGAACATAGCATATGCTAATTATATAATAAGGGTGTAAAAATTCAAACAAATTTCTGTTAAATAATCATTAAATAGGTCCAAACACCCGAATCAGTCCCCGAGCGGCAGCAGAACTTCTAATTCCGCACCGCCCACCGCCGCGTTCCGTGCGCAAATATCGCCCCCGTGCTCTTGCACAATGGCCCGGGCAATGGGCAGACCCAGACCGCTGCCCCCCCGCGGTCCCTTGTAAAACCGGTCCCACAGGTGCCGCAGGTCTTCTCCGGTGAATCCCGGCCCGTCATCCCGCACCGTCACCCGAACATTGCCCCCGCCGGCGGCCTCGGCGTCCACTTCGACCCGGCTGGAAGCATATCGCAGGGCGTTGGAAATCAGGTTAATAAACACGCGGACCATTTTTTCCCCGTCCGCGCGCAGGTGAGCCTCGGGACACCGGGTTATCTCCAGGTCAATACCCCTTTCCAGGGCCACCACCCGCTGCGATTCCACCGCCTGCTCCAGCACTTCCAAAAGCTCAATTTCTTCAAATTTATATACCCCGAAAGCGCTCTCCAGTTTACCCAGGTAAACCAGTTCTTCCACCAGGTTTTTCAGCCGCCCGGTCTCCCGCACGATAACATCCAGGGCCCGGCCCGCCTCCGGGCCATGAAAAATACCGTCCCGAACCCCTTCTGCGTAACCCTGGATGGACATTAAGGGGCTTTTTAACTCGTGTGAAGCATTTTGGAAAAATTGCTTTTGCGCCCGGTCGTAAGCCGCCAGCTTTTCATCCATAGCGTTAACAGCCTGTCCCAGTTCCCCGATTTCATCGCCGGTATCCACCGGTACCCGCCAGCCGAAATTGCGCTCGGCCACCCGGTGGGCTTTTTCACGGAGCAACGCCAGCGGACGGGAGATACGCCGGGCCAGCAGCACGGTAATTACCAGGGCCGCCAACGACGCTGCGCCCAGGCTGATTAAAAAAAGGGTTAAAAGTTCCCGCCGGATTTCCTCCAGACCCTCCACCCGGGTAAGCAGTACCACCGCCGCGCCGCGGCCGTTCATGCCGCTCAAGTAACGGGCCGCCGCCACGTAACGTTCATTCCCCAGGGTAACCCGACCCTCGTAGATGCCGGCGTCGGTCATTTGCTCCGCCACTGCGGGGTCCAGTACGCTGCCGGCGGGTACCGTGGAAATACTGCTTTCCACCACCACTCCCCGCCGGTTGACCAACAAATATTCGCCCTGGATAACCCGCCCTAACATGTGATAAGTCATGTATTGGTGCATCATGCCGCGCTGCCAGTAGCCAGACTCCGGCCGGTCAATCAACATGTCCGCCACGCTGCGGGCATCCCGGAGCAGGTTTTCCCGGGCCGTCTGCTCCAAATGCCGGTTGAGCAGCAGCCAAAATGACGACCCCATCAACAAGCCGGTAAGCATGATCACTGCCAGGTAACCCAGGGCGATGCGCAGAGCGATGCTTTTTCTTCTAAACATTAATTTTATACCCGTAGCCCCATACCGTGACCACCCGGGTTTGGGCCCCCCTCTCCTTCATTTTGCGCCGCAGCCGCTTGACCACGTCATCCACGGCCCGGGTATCGCCCACGTAATCATACCCCCACACCCGGTCCAGTATTTGCTCCCGGCTCAAGGCCTGCCCGGCATGCCTGGCCAGCAGGTATAACAAATCAAACTCCTTGACGGTCAGATCCAGCGTCCCGCCCCCGGCGACAGCCTCCCGCCGGTCCGGATAAATGTTCAGGTCACCCGCCCGCACCTCTTCGCCGGAGGACACGGGAACGGGCGCCCGGCGCAAAACGGTGCGTACCCGGGCTACCAGTTCCCGGGGACTGAAAGGTTTGGTCAGGTAATCATCCCCGCCCAGTTCCAGCCCGAGAATGCGATCCACTTCCTCACCCCGGGCGGAAACAAAAATTATCGGCACATCGCCCCGGCGGCGAATTTCCCGGCAAAGTTCCAGGCCGTCCATGCCCGGCATCATAATATCCAGAATAAACATGTCCGGCAGTTCGCGGGCCAGCGCGTCCAGCAAGCCCTGCGCCCCGCTGAACACCCGCACGGTAAATCCCTCGCGTTCCAGGTATTTTTTTATTATTTCAGCGATATCGGGATCATCATCTACCACAAAAATTTTTTTCAAAACCGCATCCCCCTGCCAGTATGCTTGAAGTTTTTTACCCAGGTCGCAAAACTGGTGTTCTATACCTATATTGTACTGCAAATCAGCTTAAATCTCAAAGGTTTTTCCAACCACGCATCGGATAAAAAAATTAAACCCCACAAGAAATTATCTATTGCTCAATTAAATAATATGCTGTATAATGTGCATAATATGAGATTATCGGAGGTGGCTATCATGCAACAAACTTTGGCTTTTCGTTTGACTATCGGCGGTGAAGGCAATCTCCGACAATACCACCTCCATTCCAGGTGGTTGGCGGAAGTTTACGTTCAAACTTACCTGCGGCTGGGAAAACCGGTTAATATTGAGCAACTTGTCAATGGCTGCTGGCAGCCGGCCAATATTTAAAGCATAGTATGATCTATTGTATAAGCTTTATATTTTGCGTAAAAAACAACCGCTTTTTTTCTCAGCGGTTGTTTTTACTTAAATTCATTTCTCACCAGGCACACCTTATATAATCGAAACATAATTTAATCAAAGGATAAAGTGTTCATTTATTACCTTAAGGAGGTGACATTATGCTCCAAACGGAATGGTCTAAATTAAAGCCGGATTCCGGACAATTCAGGGAAATAATCACTAAAGCGGTTTGTGGTAATATAAAAAAATATTTTCAAGTCAGCAAAGTAATCAAACCCCCGGAAGGTCAACAACCATCACAGATATTGGGATTTACAGTAACCAAATTCCAACTCACCGGAAAAACCGGCCTGCGCAAGGCAATGGAAAACCAAGAATCCGGTATCAATATTGGCGGGACTTTCGAAACACACATCTGGTATGCTTATGATGAAGGCAAATCCACCGACGTTGTAAAAGAAACCGTACCGCTAAAAGAAATTATCCCTATCACGGATTTTGCCGGTGATGAAACTAAGCCGATTGACGCCAGGGTAGAAATAATAAAACACCCTGAATGCCTGAAAGCTATTATTACCAAGGATAATAAAATCAAAATCAACCTTGAACTGGGAGTGTTGGCAGAAATAATAAGTGAAACCAGGGTTCGGGTGCGTATCTATCAGCCACACGAGGAAAGACATTAATTGCTGTTATAAAGGCCTTGCTTCTAAGCAAGGCCCTCTATAGTTTAACAGCGATGCATTTTTCATTCCCGGTTGTGAGCCACAGACTCATGCAATTTTATTCATTATTCATGGCCGATGTATGACCCATTTATATTTTTCCTATAGTG
This sequence comes from Desulfoscipio geothermicus DSM 3669, assembly GCF_900115975.1. Taxonomy (GTDB): domain Bacteria; phylum Bacillota; class Desulfotomaculia; order Desulfotomaculales; family Desulfallaceae; genus Desulfoscipio; species Desulfoscipio geothermicus. Next base: position 63,599 of record NZ_FOYM01000017.1, on the reverse strand, counting down.
CCAGCAAAGCCCCGGGCAATTACCAGGGGCTTTGCATAGAAATGTTAATTGATAAAACTAGTAAATTTTATCAAAGACCTCAGATGTTAAATTGTGTTCTTTAATGTTTCAGCAGCAGATCTTTCTGTTTGGATACTGATCTGCCCTTCAAGTGTTTTTAGAAAATCGTTAAGGCTTGACGTTTTAAGACCCGTTTGCTTAATAAAATCCGTCAAATTGGGAGCCTTTCCGAGACCCGGATTGGTTCCTGGCTGCTGGAATAAATCGGCAACCTGGCTGCTGCTTAAAATTTTTTCATCTGCCAAAGCTTCATTCCCCCCTTATTGCATAACTGTATAGCCGTTAAAATCTGTTTAAAAATAATATGGAGAAAAATTTTTCTTCCATTCTACAGCCAAAACTTTAAATAAAAGCGGCTATTGAATTATATGGAATCCAAAGTATGCCTGCGAGTTGGACTGCGTCGCTTCTGGCATCAGTGACTAAAGCCGGGCCGGAAATAATTAACCCGTCTCCTACGTTCCAGGCGACCGTCGCCGGTGAACTAGTGATTTGCTTAATCCTGAAAACAGTTTCCATAAATTAAACCTCCTTGCATTAATGTTAAAATATACTATGATTTGAAGTTTTAGTTTGCCACATAACACAAAATACATTTTATTTGTCAATTACTTACAAATACTACAAACCATGGATTTTATTAAGAGATTTTAAATGCACCTCCCATTCAAACACAAACTATTTGCATAGTTACTACATTATTTTATGACAATTATTTACATAGTGTTACATAAATTGTAAAAAACTGCCCTGCACAAAAAATAATTATCCAACATATTTTAAATACATAAAATTTTTAACCCGACTTTCCTAAAAAAGGGGGGTGTTACCTATGGAAATTAAGAGCGTGAATGACCTAAAAGCTATGGATCCCCAGCTGTTAAAAAAACTGGGAATAAGAAAAGTTAACGCCAATGATATTGCCAAACTTGGTCTTCGCATTTTTAATGCCGGTGATATTGCTAAACTTAACACAAGGCCCTTTACTGCTAAAGACTTAGCGAAATTCGGTCTTAAAAACTTTTATACAGAAGAGTCCGTTGAACATTGGCTTAAAAATTTTACTTTTCAAGAGAGTCATGATCAAAACAGCACCCAACAAACTGATAACTCATCCGGTTTAAAAGCTGAGGTTCCCGACCAGCCGGCTGACAAGTCAAAAACTGCTGGTGAAGCAAATATATCAAAAGAAGCAGGTAGCGAAGAACAATGTAATGTAATAAGGAAAAGGCGCCCATATCCCAGGAGAGGGTGGCCATTTTTGTGGGGCCATCCCGCTTTTCGCAGGACAAGAAAAACTCATTTTAGTGCTGACCCAGAGCCGGAGGAAAAAGAAGAAATACTGTCCCAAGACAAAAACAGTGGTTTATCTAAAGAAACACCGGAACCCACTCCCCGGCAAACCGATAAAATATATCAAAAAGCAGATACAGTTGATTTGGCGGAGGGGGAAAACAGCAAAGAAAACGTACCGATTGCCAGTGAAAAGAGCGCCGGTGACCAGGATGAGTTACAGGAAGCAGTGATTAACTCCCAAGATAATTCCGGGGGCAATTCCAAGGATAAACATGAAGAAAATTCTGAGAATATTTCTGAGCAAAACTCAGATAACAACGATACTGTCTCTGACGAAGGGGAAGAGAATAAAAAGAGAATTTTTCAATTAGAAAGCATAAAAAAAGGAATTGAAATAAAAAGCAACCCTTACAAAGTTATTCCGCTAAAAGTTTGTATACCCAAAGCCAAAACAAACTAATAATTTTGGCTTATTTGCACGCATAAACAACCACACAGTATTTTTAGGATTTTTATCGCACACTTATCCCAACCTTAACATATTATATTTTGACAGTGCAAAAGTGGAGTACAAACGGGCACAGCATCCAATTAAGTTTTACGGGAGGGATAAAAGTGAATGAAGCGGCCGAAGCGAATAAAAGCATATTCGGTTCCCCAAGGGAAACCTTTCGAGAGATTATCACCAAAGCCGTATGTGGTAAGGCACAAAAATCGTTAAAATGCATTGAATTTATTGATCCGCCCCAAGGCGTAGTCCCCAACCAAATCTTAGGGTGTTCCGTAACTGAACTAAGGTTAAACGAACCGGAGGTGAAAGATGCAAGTAATAATGCAATTACCATCGTTGCCGGGGGAATTTTTGAAATACACATCTGGTATGCGTTTAACAACGAAAAGGAAACTGACGTTCTGAGACGGACGGTAAAATTTGCTGAAAATTTACCTTTCGACAATTACGATTGCCAAAATACAGGCTCGCTGGATGTCAAAATAACCGTAGACAAAAGCCCCGTGGTGATAGATTCGGCAATCATTGAAGATAACCGGATCAAATTGGACATAGAAATGGACATTTCCGCCGAAGTAATCGGCGAAACCAAACTCTTTATACAGGTGCATACGCCGGAGTATTATAGTGATTGCGATGATCATGATGAGGATGAGGAATAATAATACCGGCCGGGTTGCGGCTTAAAAGTGTTCGATAAAGCACGTCATTGACGTGCCTTTTTATTTCTTTCAACCAATGAAATATTTAAGATGGCTGATATCAGTATCGTGATTATTCTGCAATGCATTTCTGGTTGAGGATATCCTTTAATCTTAAATCAAGTAGCAAACCGTCCTCAATCTGCATATATTACCATAAAATGTAGAAAAGGAGGTTTACCCAATGCCATTTTTCCCACCTTTGTTTTTCCGGATTGGCATTCCTATCTTCCCCCTAATTTTCCCCTTCATTTGGGTGTTTTTGCCCATACTATAATTTAGGGATTAAAAATGGAAAGTGGGTAGGATTTCGTTCTACCCACTTTCTATATTCCTCTTTAAAACATTTGTAACCAAAAAAATCTAGTTTGAATATGTTAAAAAATAAATAAAAAGCGAGGTGGTTTCATTTTATGGCTAAACAGCTTTTACTAAATAGGGGATTTGAAAATGAATTTGACTGCTACATCACGCAAGGTTCAGTTTCAACGAACAATGATATTGCCTACAGTGGCGAAAAATCAGCGCAACTAATCGCTACTCCAACCGAAATTGCGGAAATATCACAAGTAGTTTACTTTATCCCTCCCTTATCTCCGGTCAAGTTTTCATTCTGCGCCAAGAGATTCATCAGCCAGGATGTAGAAAACGTATCGAATATTCGAGCTGAAGTTAATTTTATCAGCCCACTGGGCACTGTTATTCCACCCGGTATAGTCATAGCTATCAGGGGCCGTGACATTAGTAAGAAGGCATGGAATTATTATGAGGGGTACGCTGAGGTACCTTTATTTTCTATAGCGGCGCAGGTGATCATTCGCCTGGAACCCCCTGCAAGCGGGAGTAGCGGTTTACTGATTGACGACCTGGCGCTGGTTGCCGAAGTAGCCATGCCTGCACCGCCGCCGGCCCCGGCATCCCCTGAGCAACAGGAAAACCCAGCAGTTTCAGGTTCACCTTTTGTAAACCCGCCGTTTCCTGGTTTACCGTTTACACCATCGCCAACCCCGGTAACCCCAGGGCAGCAGCAAAACCCGGCGGTTCCGGAATGGCCTTTTGCTAACCTGCCGTTTCCCAATTTACCGTTTACACCGCCACCAACCTCGGGGATACCGTTCCCCGGCTGGCCCTTCTCAAACATGGCATTGCACACCACGGGTGCGCCGGGGCAAGAAAACCAGGATTCCAGCCGATCAGATGATGGTAACACTCCCGATACTGAAAAAAAAGAATAACAAAATAACCCGCTTTTTCCCAGGAAGGAGCGGGTTATTGTTTTTATCTACAAGGGGGTTCTTTGACTTAACCGGCGATTTAGCAAACACTACAATCTAACCGGCACATCCATTTCATCCACCAAACCAATGAGCATAATCTCCTGCAATTTTGTCCGATCAAGATGGGGTGACATATCTTCAATGGGCCTGTAAACCGTTTCCATATCCCCGTGGTGGCACCTTTATAGAAATTTCTCAATTTTGCATGCAACATTTTGGCTTTTTATTGAATAAAATACCACACTATTTTAGGAGGATTATGTATGCCGTCATAATGTATTATAAAAAACTGTAGAGTAAAAGCTGATGGCGTCCAGATTTAACTTTATAACCAGACGGCAGTGCAACAGCTGCTACAGCATCAACTGAGGAGACGGCTGCTTAATAGACGCTTGCGGAACGGCCGCCTGCGGGGGCTGCAATCTGTTTTATAGAGGCGCTTCCCTATGACGCCTGCGCAGAGGACCTCTGCGTAGTCGACGTGGTCCCATTCGTTCCCGGCATCTAGCGTTTGGAAGAGGTAAAAAATGATTCACCTCATTAAACATGCTTTCAAATGCCCCGGCTGGTGATGAAACCAATAAGGTGCGAGCAATATTACTATATCGCAACAAAGCAACACCTGGCACCGACCACCGACCACTGACGACCGACCCCCACTACAGGTATGTCCGCCCTTCCAGGTCGTCGGTGAGCACCCCGTTTACCAGCCAGCCGTGGTAGCCGTTGGGGCCGGGAATGGATACGGACGGGTACACGGTAATCCACGGTGGGGTACCGAAAACCGTCCAACCATGTTCTTGCCCGGCAAATTTCGTATCAACGCACCATATGTGGCCGTTTGGCAACTGGACACATATGGGAGGCCGTTTTCCCTTAAATTTTTGCTTGTATTCGGGGGATAACTCGCTGTGACCGTTTATCCAGGGCGCGAACCACATATCGCCCGGATTGGGTTTGATCCCGTGTTTTTCAAGTTCTTTTAGTTCCACCAACCGGCAGGTCCAGGGCATTTGTTTCACCTACTCGCGTTGTAGTATGGCCGCGGCTGCGCTCGCGGCCTTTTGGGCATTGATAACCCCCGCCCCATGGAATGTTGGGGTCCAGGTCGTCAAGTGGACTCTGTTATGTCATATTATGAAAAAATAGTTGGATGTTCTACAAAAAAAGTAAAAGAGGGACAGACACCGCAAAAGGGGACTGGCTCCTTTTGCGTTTTTTGAAAAAGGTGCCTGTCCCCTTCTTTACCTGGCCCCCTTTTACCGAAGCCTGTCCCCTTTTTGGTATACCATTTTTAACCATGTTGGCATTTGGTTTACCTGCATTACCCATCATTTTCCCTTTCCTTTGGGTATTTCTCTCTTTTACCTTTCCTTTTGCTTTAGGGTTAGCACTGTGTTGATTCCACCCTTCACTTGGCTTGCTCCAACCTAAGAGGATTGATAACAACCCGGGGGTCCCAAACCCCCGGGTTGTTATCAAATACGCTGGCGGGAAATCCTTGTTAATTCAATTTTGTTTACATGTGCCGTCAGCTGTTTTTTTGTATTCCAAACAGTGTCAACGCAGGGGGAAAAGGAATATGATGTTACTAAAATTCAGTAAAAAGCAACATTATGATGAAGATTTTGGGAGGTGAAGAGGTATTTGAAAGTAGATAAATACCCCCACTATCTTTTTGGCCACCTGTCATGGTCCCCCCGGCCGGATGTGGCGTCGAATACTGCCGAGTTTAAACTGATCATGGCGTTCAGGCGTGATTTTTTTAACGGCAGCGGAGCGGACGGATATCCGGTGCGGGGTGATAAAATACTTGACACCGTCGGCGGCAGCAGCCTGGCCTTTGGCGACGGGGTATTTACCGGGATGCTGCGATTTTTGGTAGTTGACGATAATGAACAGGAAAACTGGATTCTGTGCCGGGCGCTGGACCCGTCAACCCAAAATCCAACCATTCTGCATACTTACAGCGAAGCCGTTGACCCGTATACCGGCGAGCCCTGGCAGGCCGGCGTACAGAGCTGTTATCGAATCGGCGGGCCGGAGCACGTCAACAACCCGGAAGGGAGTTATAGGTTAGTCACTCTAGTAGATTTTTTGACGCTTAACAGCTCGCCGGTGGCCATCGCCCCGGTTACTGTCAATGCGCCGTGTAATGCCATTTTTTCTTTCCCCATTGCAGCAGTGGACCCCGACGGAGATGATCTAACCTGCCGTTTGGCCACCGGTGTTGAGGCCAGCGGGTTTGCCGGCGGATTTGTGCAACCGGGGCCGCCCCATGCGCCCAATCCATTGACCGTGGATGCCGAAACCTTTGTGGTAACCTGGGATACCGCCGGTACGGAACCGGGGCAGCTATGGTCTTATCAAATTGTGGTTGAGGATGGAAAAACCCGGGTCGGCGTGGATGCGCTGATCCGCATCATTGAGCATAGCGGTGAGCCGCCGCGGTTCTATGGCCCTGACGGGACTTTAACGGCCAAGGTGGCCGTACCCTTCAGCGTGGATATTGCCGCCGATGATGAAGACGATGAAATTGTCGATGTGAAATGCGTCAACCTGCCGCAATGGGCCTCCCTGGAAATAATAACGCCATTGCCTTCCCGGGAGGCAGCAGCCAGGATTACGGGTACGCCTGAATTTGTAGACAGGGGAATGCATGCCGCGCTGGTTATTTTTACGGATAACCACGGCAACCAGGCAATCAGTTCCCTAATCATCGACGTTGACGCCGGAGCGATTATGCAATTCCATCCCTGCCAGGGCGCTTGATCAAGTAAAAAGGTGAGATGTAGATGAGTTATTGGAAGGATAAGAATGTTTTTATCACCGGCTGCACCGGCTTGCTGGGCAGCCATTTAAGCGAACAGCTGGTTGAGTGCGGCGCCAATGTCGTTGGTTTGGTGCGGGATTACGTGCCCAGGTCCAGGATTTTTTTTAATGCGGAATTGCAGCGCAAGATGGTGGTTGTGCGCGGTAACGTCGAGGATTACCACCTCCTGGAAAGGGCGATCAACGAATACGAGATCGATACGGTGTTTCACCTGGCGGCCCAAACCATAGTGGGCATCGCCAATAAAAACCCGTTATCCACTTTTGAATCCAATATCAGAGGCACCTGGAACATCCTGGAGGCATGTCGCCGGAACACAGGAGTGAAAAGGATTATTGTGGCTTCAAGCGATAAAGCTTACGGCGACCAGGAAAACCTGCCCTATAGCGAGGAAACACCCCTCCAGGGAAAGCACCCCTATGACGTGTCCAAAAGCTGTTCCGATTTAATCGCCCATGCCTATTACCACACCTACGGTTTGCCGGTGTGCATTACCAGGTGCGGGAATTTTTACGGGCCCGGCGATTTAAATTTTAACCGGCTGGTACCCGGCACCATCCGCTCGGCATTGCGGGGGGACGCGCCGGTGATCCGCAGCGATGGAACTTTCATCAGGGATTATTTTTATGTTAAGGACGGCGCTGAAGCGTACATGTTTTTAGCCCAAAAAATGGATGAATTGCCCATCCACGGCGAAGCGTTCAATTTCAGCACTGAATTGCAAATCACGGTCATTGAACTGGTCAGGAAGATCCTTTCATTAATGAATTCCAATCTTGAGCCGGTTGTTAAAAACGAAGCCGGCAATGAAATTAAGCATCAATATCTGAGCACGGAAAAGGCCAGGCATGTTCTTGGTTGGAAACCCAGGTATTCGTTGGATCAAGCCCTGCTGGAAACCATAGACTGGTATGCCCGGCAGCTTACTTGAGGTGAACGGCGTTGAAATTTTGTTTTGTAAGTCATGAGCCCCCGTGGGAAATGCACGGCAAAAAATACAGGTTGGAAATTAACCATATGGAATACTGGGCTACGGTTATGGGGGGAACCTGCTATTGCGGCCCCGCCTTTGACATGGGCTATTACAACCTGGATTATGATCATTTCAGTGCATACGACCTGGTAATGGTTGCCCTGAGGGAAGAATTAGTTGAAATAGGCCTTAAGATCAAAAAGCTGTCAACCACCAGGGTGGTGGTATTTTTAGGCGCGGAGATGGAGGCCTTCACCAGCGGCATGCCGCGCGACAAGCAGGCCAAAATGGTGGAGCTGTTAAATATCGCCGATGCCGTGGCTGTGCTTCATAATGAAAGCATTCCTTTCGTAAAGTTATTGACTACCAAACCGGTGGACCTGGTGGGCCTACCGTTTCCGTTGGAGCGGGTGCGCAAGATATGCCCGCCGGTGCAAAAACGGGAGGAAATTGAGCTGGGGAGCATCATGGGCGCTCACTGGCAGCGGAACAGGAACGGGCTGGTCAACGTGGTGGCGCTTGCCGAAATCGGCTTGCCCGGCACGGTGGATGCCTGGCACCCGGTGGAAAAAGAATATGTGGCGTCAATGAGGGCTTACCTGCCCATCCCGCCCATTCGCTTTCGCGAAGCCTTCGGCTGGCAGGATTATATTACCGAAGCCAACAAGTCGCTGCTGGGCCTCCACCTAGATTACAGAAACACCTGGGGCAGATTTCCGGTGGATTGTGCCGGCGTCCGCATGCCCTGTGTGGCTCCTCCCACCCTGCTTACGCAAAAAATACTGTTTCCCGGTTTGTGCGTGCCCTACTACGATATCGACGGAGCCAGAAATTTGGTGCACAGGCTGGTTTCGGAGCCCGGTTTCTACGAAGAAACGGTTGCCTACGCCGAATCGCGGTTGGAATTCTTCACCCCTGAGAGGACCATGGAAAGATTATTGAATTTGCTGGGCTGATATTCGCCGACTACTGACCACCGACGACCGACGACTATTTTCAGGACAGCTAATTGAGGTGAACCGTTTTGAAGTTTTGCCTGATCAGTTTGCTTCCCCCCAGTGAATTGGACGGGGAAATCTTTACCCATGAAGTGAACCAGATCTCCCAGTGGGCCACCATCATGGGGGGAACCCACTATAACGGCGTCTCTTTTGACCTGGGATATTACGGACTGCCCTACGATTTTTTCAGCGAGTTCGACCTGGTTATGGTGGCGCTGCGCTCAGAACTCATTGAAGTGGGCATAAAAATCAAGGAGCGGTCCACGGCCCGGGTGGTGGTGTTTTTTGATGCGGAACTGGAGCATTTTACAACATTTTTGGACCGGGAACTACAGGTAAGGTTTGTCCGGTTGCTGAATATGGCCGACGCGGTGGCGGTTCATCACGAAAATCATATCCCCGTGATCAAAAGATTGACCCCAAAACCGGTTGGCGTGGTGGGCCTGCCCTTCCCTTTAAAAAGAGTGCGGGAAGAGTTATGCCCGCCGGTGGACAAAAAGATAATCATCGACCTGGGCAGCGCGCTGGGGAAATTGGTCAGCCGCAACGGGCTGGTTAATTTGGCGGCTCTCACGGAAATCGGGGTGCCCGGGGCCGCGGATATGCAGGATCCGGAGGAACTTTATTATCTCAGGATCATGAGAAAATTCATGCCCATTCCTCCTATTCACTTCAGGGTGACCAGTTACAATCCGTTCAGTTCGGATAACCGGGTCAGGCTATGGGAGGAATATATCTCCCAGGTCAATTATTCCATGTTGGGGATTCACCTGGACTTTCGTCAAACCTGGGGAAGATTCCCCATTGACTGCGCCGCGGTCAGAATGCCCTGCATTTCCACGCCGGGTTTTTACGCCCAGCAAATCCTTTTCCCTGATTTATGCGTGCCATACCAGGACGTTGAGGGAGCGGCCGGACTGGCCAAAAGGCTGTTGAAAAGCCGCAGTTTTTACGAAGAAGTAATGGACTATGCCGAGTCCAGGCTGTCCTTTTTTGCCGAAGCGGCAACGAAGCAAAGATTGCTTAATTTACTGGGCTAACCGGAGGGAAAAGGAGGGGGACGGGATGCGCGGGGTAGTCACGCTGGGCGCCGGCATAGCGGGCTTGAGCTTTTCTTACCATTTCAACCATGCAACGGACATTTACGAAAAAAAACAAACCTGGGGCGGGCGCTGCCGTTCCCATACGGTGGAAGGGTTTACTTTTGACGAGGGTATTCATATTTCTTTCACCCGGGATGACCATGTCCGGCGACTGTTTGCCGAAAGTGTCGCCGGCAGGTACGGTGAGTTTGCCCCGCTGGTATTGAATTATTTTCAATCCCACTGGGTGAGGCATCCTGTGGAGTCCAATTTGAAAGGGCTGCCCGCGGAACTGGTGGTGCAGTGCCTTTTGGATTTCATCCGGGCGGAGCAAGCCGGCGGGCAGCCGGCCGGAGAAGGCGGGCAAAATTACCATGATTGGCTGGTGGCCCGGTTTGGCCGGGCTTTAACCAGGCACTTTTACGGTGCTTATACCCGAAAATATTGGACCGTAGAACCAGAACTTTTGACCACCGATTGGATTGGACGGCGCATTTACCGGCCCGGCCTGGATGAAGTGCTGCGGGGCGCCTTATCCGGCCGGTTTCGCAACGTCTACTACATTAAAAGTTTCCGGTACCCCGACCAGGGCGGCTACCAATCTTTTTTACGGTCCCTGGCGACGGAGGCCGAAGTTTATCACGGGTTTGAAGTTGTCGAAGTTGATTTGAGTCATAAGCGGCTGGTTTTTAAAAACGGTTTTGAACGTTACTACGACAGGCTGGTTTCGTCAATACCGCTGCCCGAGCTTGCCCGCTGCATCAAGGATTGCCCCCGGGAAGTGCGGGAGGCTGCCGCCAGGCTCGCCCATACCAGCGTGGTGCTGGTAAATCTGGGTATCGGCAGGGGGGACCTGGCCGGCGACTGTCACTGGTTTTACATTTACGATGAGCGGCTGCTCCCGGCCCGGGTGCATTTTACCAGCAGTTTGTCCGCGGCCAACGCTCCCCCGGGCTGTACCGGAATCCAGGCGGAGATTTACCATTCTCCCTATAAGCCCCTAAAGCTGTCCATATCCGGCATTCTGGAAAAAACCATTGAAAGCCTGGTGGAAACGGGTATTCTCCAGCAGCATGACCGGATCATTCTGGCCGATTGTATGAACATTAAATACGCCAATGTGCTGTTCAACCGGGATTATCAAAAAAACCGGGGCTTAGTTCTGGAATACCTGCGGGGAAAAGATGTCCATTGCATCGGTAGGTACGGGGAGTGGGCTTATTTGTGGAGCGACCAATCGCTGTTGAGCGGCAAGCGGGCCGCGGAAACGCTTGCTAAGGTTACCGGATGACGCTACTATCCAGTTGCGCTGTTTTTACAGCAAGAATAAAATCCAACCGGCGCAATACTGGCACCTTAAAACCGGCGACTGATACCGGCAAGCGGTTGCGGAAAATTTGCGAGGTGAACCCTGTTGAAGTTTTGCATTGTCACGTGCTATCCTTTCAATCCTTACGTGGACGGAATGGTGAGCACCCTGGAAATCAACAACCTGCACATTTGGGCCACTGTCATGGAGGGAATCCATTACAGCGGCACCGGTTTTGAACAGGGAAGGTACGGGGTGGGTTATGAATTTTTCAATAACTTTGACGTGGTGATGGTTCTGGTCCGGGACGGTTTAATTGAGCCGGCCATAAAAATCAAGCAGCGTTCCAAGGCCAAATTAATCGTTTATCCCGAGCCCGAGCTGGAACATTTCACTTCTTTTACCCCGCGGGACGCGCAGGTCAGGCTGGTAAAACTGCTGAACATGGCGGATGCGGTGGCGGTTCCCAACGCGGAAACTGTTCCCTTCTTTCAAGCTATAACCCGCAAACCGGTTGGTTTTATCGGCCTTCCGTTTCCTTTAAAAAGAGTGCGGGAAAAGCTTTGCCCCCCGGTGCAAAAAGAGGAGGAAATCCATCTCGGGAGTTTTATGGGTTCCTACTGGTCCCGCAACGGGTTGGCCAATTTAGCAACCCTGTCGAAAACAGGCCTGCCGGGTGCGGTAGATTTGCAGGATCCCAAGGAAAAAAAATACGTTGAACTGTTCGGCAAACATATTCCGCTTCCCTCCATAAGGTGTTACCACTCCGTTTCCTGGGATCATTACATTGTCGAGTTAAATAAGTCCAGTTTGGGTGTGCATATGGATTTTCGCCTGACCTGGGGGAGATTCCCCATTGACTGCGCCGCAGTGCGAATGCCTTGTATCGCGCCGCAGAATTTATATACGCAAAAGATTTTATTTCCGCGTTTATGCGTGCCGTATCACGATATAGAACAGGCGGCGCAACTGGCCAGGAAATTGCTGTTGGAGCGGGCTTTTTACGATGAAGTAATGGAGTACGCAGAATCCCGGTTGCACCTGTTTGATTACGAGGAGTCGAAAAAGAGACTTTTAAATCTTTTATAATATAAAAAATGACCTGGAGGCTGGATATGCAAATAGATCAAATCACCCCGTTATTGAAATACGGGGATGCGATCAGCCATACCGTCTTATATCTGCAGGAGAGGTTGAAAAATACGGACGTTGTTTCCAATATTTATACCCCGACCGGGGAGCAGGAAATTAGCGGAAGATCATTGGATTTTAATGAGTTTCAGGAACCGGGGAATCAAATTATCTACCATATGTTCATGGATTCCGAGGCGGCACAATTTATGGCGGGGCTTAAAGCGCGGCAAAAAATAATGGTTTACCACGGCATCGTCCCACCGGAATATTTCAGCGACTACCCGTCCAGGACACATCAGTTGAGGGGCCGGGAGGAGTTAAAATTTTTAAAAAATGATATGGACCTGGTCATTACCAACTACAAATACCACGAGCGAGAATTGCACGAACTGGGTTTTGAACGCACGCTGGTACTGCCGCCGCTGATCAACCTCGGGGATTACGACCGGGAGCCCGACCCGCACCTGTTAAAGCTGTATCGCGATGATCACGTCAACTTGCTGTTCACCGGTCGGATCAGCCCCAACAACAAGCAAGAAGACATTATCAGCGTATTTAATTACTATCACAAGCGAGTTAATCAAAAATCACGGTTGTTCCTGGTGGGCGAATACCGGGGGAACCCGGGCTACTATCGCAAGCTGCTGGCGCTGGTAAATGAGTTGCAAATTAAGAATGTCTTTATTACCGGGCGGGTTTCCTTTGCGCAGCTACTGGCGTACTATCAAGTGTCTCATGTCTTTTTAAGCATGAGCGAATACAACGGCACCTGTACGTCGCTAATCGAAGCCATGTATCTCAAGGTGCCCGTCATCGCGTATCATTTCGGGGTCGCGGCGGAGGTCCTGGGGGAGGCCGGGCGGTTGATCCGCGACAAGGATATTCGGGAAACAGCCCGGCTGGTTGACCGGCTGGCAACCGGCGGGCAAGCGAGAGAGCTGGTTTTGGAACGTCAATCCGCGAGAGTTGCCGGTTTTCACCCGGATCAAGTGTTTCCAAATTATCAAGAGGTCTTAAATCTTTAATTCCGAAAGGGGCAGCACTGGTGAAGCCTAAAGTGGTTATTCTTTGCGGCGGAAAAGGTACGCGCCTGCGGGAAGAGACTGAAAACAAGCCCAAGCCGCTTGTTAAAGTGGGCAATTTTCCAATCCTGTGGCATATCATGAAACATTACGCCCATTACGGGTATAGCGACTTTATCCTGTGCCTGGGTTATAAAGGCGAACTGATCAAGGATTACTTTATTAATTATAAGTTTTACCGCTGGGACCTGCAGCTGAATTTAAAGTACGGCATTAAATCGTTCATGCAGGATATGGTCGAGGTTGAAGACTGGGACATTACTTTTGCCGACACCGGCCAGGAAACCAATACGGGCGGCCGGGTCAAAAAAATTGAAAAGTATATAGACGGGGATTATTTCTTCTTAACCTACGGCGACGGCCTTTCCAACGTAAATCTCCATGAACTGGAAAAGTTTTTCCTGCGCAAGGATAAGATTGGGGTGATCACGGGTATCAGGCCGCGTTCCAAGTACGGGGAAATTGCCGTTGACCCGAAAGGCGTTATCACTGAATTCAAGGAAAAACCTTTGCTCGACAATTTTATTAACGGTGGCTTTTGTGTCTTCAGCAGGAAAATTTTTGACTACATGGATGAAAATTGCATCCTGGAAAAGGAAGTCTTTGAACAGTTGGTCAGCATGCGGGAACTTGCCGTATACGTGCACGAAGGTTTTTGGAAGTGCATGGACACTTATAAAGATTACCAGGAACTGAATAAAATGTGGTACAGCGGCAATTCCCCGTGGAAGGTGTATTAGTCGCCGGTCGTCCGTCGTCTGCCGTCGGAAAAAAAACGCAGTGCAGGCACCGACAAACTTCGTAAAATTATGTTGAAAAGTAGCGAGATGTTGCGGTGCCTGGCACTGACAGGAAGGTGCATTAATTGATGCCTGGTATTGAATTATGTCGAAATGTTGCGGTGCCTGGCTCCATGTTAATTATCGGTACTTCCGGATTGATCGGCAGTTGTTTGTACGAAGCATTGAAAGGTGATCACCAGGTTACCGGCACATTTTTTTCCTGCCCGCAAAAAGGTTTGATCAAACTGGACATGACGGAGCGGAACCAGGTCCGTCAATTAATGGAGGAACTGGTTCCCGGTGTGGTGTTTATTCCCGCAGCCATGCCCAACGTGGAAGCATGCGAAGAAAACCCGGGGCTCTGTTATCAAGTGAACGTCGAAGGGGTTGGTTATGTTTTAGAGGCCGCCGCCGGGGTCGGGGCCAAAATCGTGTATTTCAGCACGGACTATGTTTTTGACGGGGCGGCGGGCCCTTATGGTGAAGATGAACCACCCAACCCCATATCCGTGTACGGCAGGGCCAAATATGCCGTGGAACGGCGGGTTCAGCAATCCCGCAGCCCCTGGCTCATTATTCGCACCACGGTGGTCTACGGTCCCGAACAGCAGGGGAAGAATTTTGTATTGGGCTTAATCAGGCGCGTTAAACAGGGCGCGGTGGTGAAAGTTCCCCGGGACCAGGTGGGCACTCCCACTTATGCCCCCAATTTATGCCGGGTGGTTAAAGAGCTGGTTGAGCTGGGGGAAGAGGGTATCTACCACGTGGCCGGCCCTGATTTGCTAGATCGCTATCAATTTGCCCTGGAGGCGGCTCAAATTTTCGATCTTGATCAAAACCTGATTGTGCCCGTTACCACGGCGGAGTTGGGTCAAAAAGCCCCTCGACCCCTGGCCGCGGGGCTTAAAGTTGACAAGGTACGGGCCCGGGTGACAACTCCTTTGACCGGCGTGCGGGAGGGGTTGCGGGAAATGAAAAGGGCACTGCAACAATAGCGAGGAGGAAAAACATGCCTTATCAAGCGGGGGATATTGTAAAAATAAAAGATGGTGTCGCCCTGGTGGCCGTCTGTGAAAGTAAAACATGTCATGTCTGGCCGGTGACAACGCCTGCACCCCGGGGAGCGGCTTACGTCCTGGAGGCGGCGGATATCGCCGCTGTGGACCAAAGACTGGATCTGCCTTTGGGGGTTGATTTGGACTGCCGGTTTAAAGTTGGCGCCGGTGAGATCCAGGGCACGGTGGGAACAATTACAGCATCCTGCCTGGAAAAGCTCTGGCGGGGCGATTTCGCCCGCCGGGCCGGGCAATATTACAACCTGTTCCACCGGCCGGCGCCTTTTAAGCCGAGCCAAACCTGGATATCTTGCTCCGGCAAGGTCTATGACGAGAAGGAAATGGTTAATTTAATCGACGCCGCGCTGGATTTTTGGCTGACCGCCGGCAGGTACGCGTCGAGTCTCGAGCAAAAACTGGCCGGTTATCTCGGGGCGCGTTACTGCCTGTTGACCAATTCCGGGTCTTCGGCCAACCTGCTGGCCGTTTCCGCCCTTACTTCGCCTAAACTGGGCGAGCGCCGGCTCAAACCCGGCGATGAAGTAATCACCGTGGCCGCCGGTTTTCCCACCACCGTTACGCCCATTGTGCAAAACCGCCTGGTGCCTGTTTTTGTGGATGTGGACCTGGAAACATACAATGTCAACACCGGGCAGTTGGAGGCCGCCGTCGGCGCCAGGACCAGGGCCATTTTCCTGGCCCATACCCTGGGCAATCCGTTTAACCTGGATGCCGTGACGGAAATCGCCCGCAAATATAATCTCTGGTTGATTGAGGACAACTGCGACGCCCTGGGTTCAAAATACAGGGGTAAATATACCGGCACCTTCGGTGACCTGGCCACCGTCAGCTTTTACCCCGCCCACCACATTACCACGGGAGAGGGAGGGGCGGTCATTACCAGCGACCCGTTGTTAAAGCGCATCGTGGAATCTCTCCGCGATTGGGGCAGGGACTGCTGGTGCCCGCCGGGCCATGACAATACCTGCAAGCGGCGGTTCCAGCAGCAACTGGGGGACCTGCCCCGTGGTTATGATCATAAATATACCTATTCGCACCTGGGCTACAACCTCAAGCTTACGGATCTGCAGGCCGCCGTGGGGCTGGCCCAGCTGGCCAAGTTGCCCGGTTTTATTCAGGCCCGCGGGCGGAACTTCCAGTTGCTATCCGAAGGCTTACAAAAGCACAGCGACCGGTTTATCCTCCCGCGGGCGACGAAACATGCGGACCCCAGCTGGTTCGGCTTTTTGCTTACCCTGCGGCCGGGTGCGCCCTTCACCAGGCAACAGTTAATCAATTACCTGGAAGAACGCCGTATCAGAACCAGGCTGCTGTTTGCCGGGAACATGACCCGGCAGCCCGCCTTCCGGGGGGTGGAGCACCGGGTGGCGGGGGATTTGAAAAACACCGACATAATTATGAACAATGCATTCTGGATCGGCCTGTACCCGGGGCTTGGTGAACGGGAAATCGAGTACATCCTCGATACCTTGGACAATTTCATTAAAGGGGTTGAAGCCGGTGATTGACGGGGTTGTGATTAAACCGCTCAGGCAAATTCCCGATGAGCGGGGCAAAATCATGCACATGTTGAAAGAGACCGACCCGGAATTTGAACGGTTCGGGGAAATCTACTTTTCTGTGGTTTACCCCGGCGTGATCAAGGGGTGGCATATCCACCGGCGGATGACCCTTAATTACGCCGTGGTTGCAGGAATGATCAAGCTGGTGCTGTATGACGAGCGGGTAAATTCTCCTACCCGCGGGGAAATCCAGGAAATATTCATTGGCGAGGATAACTACTGTCTGGTTAAAATTCCGCCCATGGTGTGGAACGGGTTCAAGGGCGTGGGCACCCAAAAGGCCATCGTGGCCAATTGCGCCACCATTCCCCACGACCCGGAGGAAATCGAGCGCCTGGACCCCCTGGATAACCATATCCCCTATAACTGGGAGCTGAAACACCGGTAAAATTAAGAGCCCCCTGTACCCGCAGGGGGTTCTTATTGCCGTTAATTTCGGGACTTTTTTTAATTGTTTTGGAACATGAAAACGGGGCAGAAAGTAGCTCCTACCCCGTTCCGTTTCATTTAAATTATGGGCAAAAACACCCAGAGGAAGGGGAAAATGAGGGAAAAAAGGGAAATGCCAACCCGGAAAAATAAAAATGGCGGGAACAAAAACATTGGAAAGCCCTCCTTTCGTTTATTTTATGGCAATATATGTAAATTAAGGTTTTTTGTTATTCTTTGCAGCCTCCGGTTTTAGGCATTGACCCGCCGGGGAATGCGGGTGGTGCAACCGCTTAGGCAACCAGTGACAGGTTGTCAACCAGCAAGCCGCTGGTCCCGCTTGTAGGCAGTTCCAGGCGGATTACCATCTGGGCGGCCACAGTACCTAAAGGCACTTCACCATATTCTTCATAGTAATTCCATCTTGTTTTAGATATATCGCGGCCCCTGATCGCGATGACTATGCCCGGTGGTATGGCTATGCCCAGCGCACTGAAGAAATTTACTTCAGCCCTTACGTTGGATACGCCCTGGATATCCTCGTTGTAAAATTTCCTGGTAAGAAATGAAAACTTTACCGGAGTGCCGGGGGTTAAAAACATAACTACTTGCGATAACTCAGCAATTGAGGTTGGATCAGACAGCAACAGCGCCGATGTTGTGCCGCAGTAGGCAATATCTCTATATGCCGATACGGTGCCCTGGATGTAAAAATTTAACAGCCCGTTTTCAAACCCCCTGTTTAGCAGAAGCTGTTTGGCCATTATATCACCTCGGTTTATTTTTACACTTATAACCTATTCTCCCAAGTGTTTTTTGGTTACCGGGTAAAGAATTTTATATAATTATGAGATTTTACCATGATCGTGTAACGTGATTAATTATTTAACATATACTGGTTAAAAACTGATAAACAAAAAAGGGGTGGGACAATGCCAATAATTATAGGTAGAAATACGATTGCGCAACCCGTTAATTTTTTGCCCTATGATATCCGTGAGCTTATTCAGATCGGGAATTTTTCCGGTCTCGCGCTGGGGGTTAAAATATTTGGTGGCGGTGAGCACTACTCAAATAATGTGGCTAACTATCCTTTAAAGACATTTTATTTTTTTACCGGGGAAGTTCATAAGGACGGTTTCTCCAAAGGCCCGACCATCATTGGCAACGATGTTTTGATATTGTATAACGCCACGGTATTATCGGGGGTGAAAATAGGCGACGGCGCCATTGTCGGGTCCTGCTCGGTGGTTACCAAAGATGTCCCCCCGTACGCCATAGTTGCCGGAAACCCGGCCAGAATTATCAAGTACAGGTTTTCGGAAGAACAAATCAAGGCTTTGCTTAGAATAAGATGGTGGGACTGGAGTGACCAAGAAATAAAGGAGTATGAAGAGTACTTTTTTGCGGGTGTTGATACATTTATTGATAAAGCATTTAAAAAAATGGAAAAGGAAGGCAGATTATAAGAATAAAATAACTCGCCGCCTGGTCTACAATAAAGCCAAAGCGACGAGTTTTTTTTGTGCGCTTAAATTGCACCCGGACTGTGTCTGAAATTATTATTCCCGGTTAAAAAAGCCCGAATATTCCTATGCCGGACAGGCGATCCAACAAGAACTCCTTGTGAAAAGCCGCCCGGTTAAAATATCTCAGCTCCTCCCGCCTCCGAAGAAATGAAGATTCCGGGGCAATGTTATCATAATGCGTATGCCAGCCGGCAGCCCTCTCTTCGGGATGCCACCGGGGCTTTCTGTCGGCAAAAACCTTTTTCTCGCCGTGGCTCTGAGATCGTATGGGGTAATGCTTCATCAGGAACTTGTAAGGAAATACCCGTCTTCCAGCAAAAGCAATTTCGTGCCCGCCTGAGAAAGATAACAATACGGGTTTACCGGTATTTTTCCAAGCATTTATTCTGATGAAATCACCGGGATGCTTGCTGAATTCAAAATACTTGAAGTAACGCTCAAAATCAGAACCTGGTGCAAAGCCATTGTCCACGGGGCAGAATGTGATCACGGTATGATCAATGGCGTTAAACCCCATGCGGTCGGCCCGGTAGATTCCTTCTTTTAGATTCACGCCCGGCCACGGTGATTCTCTAATTTCGTCCACATCATGGTGAATGAACCAGTCTGCGTTTATTTTCTTTGCCAGTTCTTCCGTCCGCTTAAGTAACCCTTTCAGGTGGAAATAGCTTTCGCGACCTCCCGGGGGATATCTTTCGCTTCCCAGGAAAAAGTCATTTCCTTCAAATTGCTTGATAATTTCATAAGTAGCATCCGTTGACCAGTTTTCGATTACATACACATAGATTTCCTGGTCAATTAAACGTTTAATTGAATGATAGATAATATCTTCTTCATTATACGCCGCCATTATGGCTACTACCTTAAAACTATCGGGGCAGTTGCATTGTAGATTATTTTTTTCAATTATTGAAAGAATGATGTTTTTTTCGCGGCTGGTACCGTCGAGTGCAAGCCCCGTATGGGTTATATTAAAGCCAAAAGATAATAGAAATTGTTCAAATTCCTTAAGATTCCATTTGGGCGCCGGCGATGAATGCGCAAGCGATCCCCTGCTGGTTATATCCCGCGCCAAATCTGCTGCAGGGGCGGATAACAAGCATACCGGGGCATAATCCATCCATTTTTTAATTGTTGCAAGTAAATGATGGGGGTTATTTAAATGCTGGATAACATCTGTACAAATAATAACGGAATTGCTTAATAACTCTTGGGGCAGACTTATGCTTCCCGGGTTTTCAAGGTCGTGTTCCAGCCATTTAACAAAGGGGAAAAGCATTTTATTTAAATGAAAATCGAAACCGGAACCTATGCCGATAAATTGAAAATTTGGGTGAAAACCGGCAAGACTCGCGCCATTCCCGCCGCCGATATTAATTATGTATTTACATTCATAGCGGTGCCCCAGGAAGGCGGCAAATAAATAGATATACGGCTGGTAGGTTATGCCTGGAAAATTGCTTTCGTGAATTTTTTTAAACATATTAGCAACTCCTTTTTGTATATTAGTAACCCGCCGAAAATTACTGTATATCCGTCTGTCAACAGCCCCGGTAAGCCAAAATTATGATTCCGTCTTTCTTATCAGAAGGTCAATAATGTCGGGATCATGCAAATAATTCAAGCGGCTTGCAATTAGATTCCTGTCACCGTTGACCCGGCCAATTGCGGCATTGTATTTGTTATTGGTTTTCCAATCCTGCATATTGTTATCGCCGTAAAATACTCCTGAATTATACTGGATATGTGACAAGTCAATTTTACCAGGGTAAATTTTAATTTCCATAGTATATAACCCTCCTATTAATTACCCTCCTAATCGAACAATGCCCGGGAAGAAGGAGCATTCTGCCTTTCGTTGCAGATCATGTCCTGGCAATCCGGGTCATTAACCTCAAAGGACGCATCAGCCATGACATTACGGTCTCCGTTAAGCCGGTCGAAACCATTATTCATTTTGTTATACGTTTGCCAGCCTATAAAATAATTGTTCCCGATGGCCACTGCTGAGCCGGTATTAACTTCGGCGATGCGTATCGTATGTATGTTAATTTGTAATGACATCCCGGTCATAAGGTTTTATCCCCTTCCCCTTGATTTATGTATAATATGCCCGGCCTGCCCAATTAGTGATTTTTAGTGAGAAATATAACTTTTACGCAAACCTATACTAATTAACAGGTAAAGGACGTGCAATTAATGGACGAAAAAATACACCCCACAACTACCAATGGTAACGGCGGGGTGCATCGAATAAAGATATTGTTAAATAACCTCAACAACGGAACCACCGGTGGGAGAGGGACCGATAGTATTGTTGGTTGGACCGTCAAGCAAATCACAATCCTTGAGAATATTAACTCCTGAAGGGATTAAATTCAGGTTGCCGCCTACTTCCCCGACACACAAATTTGTTTTGGTGGTAATACTCCAACCGTTGGATACGTTCTTACCCTGATTCAATTTGGAATTGTTGCGAATGGAGTTTACCTGAATACCCCCGGTAATTACACTTACAGCCATGGTTCATCCCCTTTCTTTTTAGTATTAGTCTATGCCGTAAACTGATCATTAGATTTTCTATACTAATTAAAATCAAAACATTAACCAAAAACCCCGCTGTGGAATAGATTATTATAAAGTTTTTTATTGGGGATCCGGTGAAATTATTATGAATATACGCGATTTTTTAAAAAAAATGGTTCCCATGGATGATGAGCTGATCGATAAAGCCTTTGAACAAAAACTGCTTGACGAAAATTTTCTGATTGATCTTTTTGAACCGAACCAGGGCAAGGGCATTAGGCTGCCAGCGGATATTTACGAGGGTTTTGATAAATACATAATAGTTATCGATATGCCGAGCATTACCCACCCCGGCGAAATTGATGTAAAAGCAACAGGGATGAAATTGCATGTCCAGGGGGTCATATCCAGACCGGGTGATATTTTACCCGACTACAACCTGGTCAATTCGGAAATAAACACGGGCAAATTCCGGCGGGAAATAAAACTGCCGGGCCCTGTTGACATTAATGACATAAAACAAATTACAAAGCATGCATGGCCCGCTCCAGCTGAGCCAGGGTGTTGCTTTCCAAAAGGCGCACCTTTTTGCGGAATAAATCCACCGTGCGGACTTCCCGCCACAAACTGCGGGGCAGCGTATTCAGCCAGAGCACGTCCCTGACGTTCCTTTTCATTTCTTCCAGCTGGCGCGCGGTATCTTCAGGGTGCTGGGTCCTGGTGTCGCTGACGATAATCACAAAGGTTTGCCTGGTTAGCAAGTTAGCGTAACCCGCTGTAAATGTCCGCAGCGCCTCCGCCAGATTGGTGGTCTTGCCCCATTGCTCGCTCTCGGTCATGACGGCGGCCATGGTGCCGGCAAACCCCAGTCGCCTGCGCAATTGGGGCGTGATGCGCTCCAGGTCTTCAGCGAAGATAAAGGTTTCAATGTCCCGCACCACATCTGTCAGGCCGTACACAAACTGGATTATCAACCGGGCGTACAGCGCCATGGAAGCGGAAACGTCGCATATCAGCACCAGCCGCGGCTTTTGCACCCGTTTGCTGCGGTAGCGCAGGTAAACGGGCGTGCCGCCGAACTGCACGCTGCCCCGCACGGTGCGCCGAATGTCGATGGCCCGCTTCTTGCGGCTGCCGCGATAGCGCCGGGATAAACCGGTGGCCAGCCGGCGGGCCATTTTGCGCATCAGTACGGTAACCCGGGGCATATCCTGTTCGCCGATGGCGCGCATATCCCTCTCCAGCAAAGATTCCTCGGGCTCACCGGTCAAGTCCCGGGATACCGCGCGCACCACCTCATCCACCGCCTCGTCGCCGTAATAAGTCACTTCTTCTTCCTGCCGGATAATCCCCGTATCCTCCTGCTGCCGGTTCAGGTGGTACCGCCAGTAATCCAAAGATGCCTGCACCACCTGGGCAATCAGGCTGGACGGGTCGTTCACCGGGTTACCCCGGTAATGTTCCAATAAATTGCGAATCCTGTTTCTTTCCTCCTCCGGCAGGCGGGAATAAGTCTCCAGTTGCTCGTCGGTCAGATTTAACTGTTCCGTGGCCCCGCCGGCCCATTCCCCGCCGCTGCGGGAAACTCCCTCCCTGATCTCGGCCGCCGAGTCTTCCATTAGCTGCTCCCGCTGCTCCACTTCCCGGGCCTCCTGCCGGCGAAGTTGTTCCTTTACCTCGTACGGCACAAAAAACCTGTCAAAGGCCAGGTCAAATACCCGGGCTTCCCGCTGCGTTTTAACCAGGGTAGCCCGCAGGGCCAGGCGAAACTGCTCCCGGTCCAGCACGTCCACCGCGGCCAGCGCCCGGGCGGCGTCGGCCAGTTCCGAAGTGCCGGTCTTCAGACCCAGGCTGCGCAGCACGGCCACAAAACGGGCCAGTTGCGCAAAAAATTCCGCCGGCTGTACCTGCCGGCCGGTAAACAACAAAGATTGATTACACATATAGACTCACCTGTTCATCTTTTTCACTATATTATATTACGCCCACTCCAACCCGCCATAAAACCCGACATGGCATAGCGTGATATTGATCACACCGGAAGAAGGAAAACCATTCCCTTCCATGGAATATATCATAACAGGAAACTGGGTGGGGCGGCTATAGCTGACACCAAAAAGCAGGTAGTTTGCCTAAAGCAAACTACCTGCTTTTATAAGCTTTACACCCGCATACTTCTCAGCCGCTCCACCCGTTCCTGGATGGGCGGGTGGGTGCTGAACAGCCTGGCCACGGAGGCTCCCGACAGCGGGTTCACGATGAACAGGTGTGAGGTGGCCGGGTTGGTCTGCATGGGAATGCGGTGGGCCGCTGACTCCAGCTTAAGCAATGCGTTGGCCAGACCGTCCGGCGAGCCGGCAATCCGGGCACCGGTAGCGTCCGCGCCGTATTCCCGGGAGCGAGAGATGGCCATTTGCACGATCATGGCCGCGATGGGCGCCAGAAAGGCCATCACCAGACCGCCCACCAGGCCGGCACCCCCTTCATCTTCATCATTGCCGCCCATACCGAATATGGCCGCCCACTGGAAAGCGTTGGCCATCATGGTGATGGCGCCGGCCAAAGCGGCTGCAATGGTACCCACCAGGACGTCCCGGTTTTTAATGTGCGCCAGTTCGTGCGCCAGCACGCCTTCCACCTCGGAACGGTTCAAAATGCGCATGATCCCCTCGGTAACGGCCACTGCCGAATGGGCCGGGCTGCGCCCGGTGGCAAAGGCGTTGGGCTGTTCGGAAGGAGTAACGTAAAGTTTGGGCATGGGAATGCCGGCCCGCTGGGACAACCGCCTGACAATGGCGTAAAGTTCCGGTGCCTCGGCTTCGGAAACGGGGTAAGAGCGGGTCATTTTAATGGCAATTTTATCGCTGTAAAAGTAGCTGAAAAAGTTCATCCCCATGGCAATCAGGAAAAACAGCATGGCGCCGGATTCGCCAAACATGGCGTTACCTATCAGCACCAGCAGGATGGACAGCACGCCCATTAATAACCAGGCTTTTAATGTGTTCATTTTTCTCCAACCTCCCCATTTATCATATATTTTGTATCATATCCAAAGAAGCAGGTCTAAAATTGGCACCGGTGGTAAATTTACAGGTTGCAAGTTATTTCATTGATATATAGCATTAATGACTGTACTAATGCCATACTTTGCACCATGATTCTGTTTCTCAGCGCGGCGGCCTTTTGGGCGTCCAGGCCGACAACCGCAGGCTGTAGTTGCAAAAGTTGTTTTTCCAACTGTTTTAGCTGATTGCGCAAGACATCAATGTTAATTGCGTTGTCTGTAATGCTGCCGGCTGCTTCCGTTTGAGCAAGGTCATCCAAACGCTCCAATTGTTCCCTGATCTCTTCCAGGGTAAACCGGTTCGCCTTCATGCCTTCAATGATATGCAGGCGTACGAGGGATTCTTCGGTATAGTACCGGTAATTGTTTTCCGACCGGATGGGCTTTAATAAGCCCAGATTGGTGTAATAATCTATGGTTCTTTTGCTCACCCCCGCTTTTTTGGCTATTTGACCTATTTTGTACTTCCTCAACTCCCCAATGCTACCACCTCACCTCTATTATAACCGGAAACCTGCAAACTGTACAGTAAAACGTTATGCTAGAAATAAAATAAAACACAAAGGGGATAGGCACCTTTTTCAAAATACGAAAAAGGAGCCAGTCCCCTTTTTTTCATGTTATACCGGGCTTCAACGAAATTTTTATTAAATATTGAGTAGTTTTAAACCCAATCCAGTGTTCGTACCAGGTTATTCACGACCATGCATACCACAACACCCACTGCGGTCGGTATCAGGGCGGCGGCAACCGTCCAGCGCCAGTTCCGCTGCTCCTTATAAATGGTCAACAGAGTTGTGCCGCAGGGCCAGTGGCAGAGGGAAAAAAGCATGGTGCACAGGGCCGTCAGCCAGGTCCAACCGTGCCGGTCCACCAGCAGTTGGCGCAGGTCGGCCAGGCTGTTCAGTTCAGTCATGGCTCCGCCACAGACATAACCCATGATCAGAATGGGCAAGACAATCTCATTGGCCGGCAGGCCCAGGATAAAGGCCAGTAGGATAAAGCCATCCAGCCCCATACACCCGGCCAGGGGGTCCAACCAGCCGGCTATGATGGCCAGAGCACTGGTACCGCCAATGCGGGCGTTGGCCAGCAGCCAGATGAAACCGCCGGCCGGGGCGGCAACCACCGCCGCCCGGGCCAGCACAAACATGGTCCGGTCAAGCACCGAGCGCACGATAACCCGGCCTACCTGCGGCTTTCTGTAAGGCGGCATTTCCAGGGTGAATGACGAAGGCTCACCCCGCAGCAGGGTGCGGGACAGCACCCAGGATACCAGCAAAGTTACGGCAATGCCGAACACCACCAACCCGGCCACAGCCAGGGTGGCCATCGCGCTGCCCGGAAACACCGCCACGGAACCACCCACAAAGATGGTGGCCAGAGCGATCAAGGTGGGAAACCTGCCGTTGCAGGGCACAAAATTGTTGGTCAGCGTAGCGATCAGCCGCTCCCGGGGCGACTCGATAATGCGGCAGGCCACGACCCCCGCGGCGTTACACCCGAAACCCATGCTCATGGTCAGGGCCTGCTTGCCGTGGGCGCCGGCTTTTTTGAAAAAACGGTCCAGGTTAAAGGCCACCCGGGGTAGATAGCCCGAATCTTCCAACAAAGTAAACAGGGGGAAGAAAATGGCCATGGGAGGAAGCATTACCGACACCACCCAGGCCAGGCTCCGGTATACCCCCAGAACTAAAAAACCGTGCAGCCAGGCGGGGGCGTGCAAGGCCGCAAACAAGTCCGTCAGCCGGTCCTCAATCCAAAACAGCCCTTCGGCCAGGATAGCTGACGGTACATTGGCGCCGGACAAGGTCACCCAGAAAACCACCGCCAGCAATCCGAACATTGAAGGAAATCCCCAGACGGGCGAGGTGATGATATTGTCAATTTTCCGATCCCAGTTGGCCCGGCCCGGCGAAGAACAACTAACCACCTCACCGGCAATATTTTCGGCGGCCTGGAAAATACTTTTCACCACGCTGTCCCGCACCTGATCCTGACGCGGACCTACAATGTTCTTGGCCTCTTCCATCAGGTCCCCCAAAATGGTCCGGGTACTCATACCAAGACCTCCCGCGCTGCCCGGACCGGCTCGCGTCTATTACAAAATATTTCCAGAGAATGCCCCAGCTTGATGTCTCCGTCCAGCAGGCGCAAGGCCACCCAGCGGGCGTTGATCTCCCCGCCCACCAGGGCCCTGATCCCGGGTTCCAACCGGGCTATGGCTTCTTCCACCTCCGGCGTATATCGCACAAGCCTGGGTTTTGGCTGCACCCGGCCAAACACCACGTCACTGATAACATCCAGCAGACGCGACAGCCCTTCACCGCTGCGCGCCGCCGTGGTCACCACCGGCACCCCCAGCCTTTCACTTAATTTGTCCGAATCTATCCGGATATTCTTGCGCCGTGCTTCGTCGATCAGGTTAACACAGACAATCACCTTATCAGTAATTTCCATAACTTGCAGCACCAGATTTAAATTTCGTTCCAGGCACGTGGCATCCACCACCGTCACCGTGGCATCCGGCCTGGCAAAACAAATAAAGTCCCTGGCCACTTCCTCTTCCACGGAATTGGCCAGCAGCGAATAGGTCCCCGGCAAGTCCACCAGGGTATACTTGCGGCCGTCATGGATATAGCTCCCCTTGGCCTGCAACACCGTTTTGCCGGGCCAGTTGCCCGTATGCTGGCGCAGGCCCGTCAAAGCGTTGAAAACCGTGCTTTTTCCGGTATTGGGGTTACCTGCCAGGGCAACCACCGGCTGCCTGATAGATGCTGGCACGTTGAAGATCTCCCGGGTTGCCAGTTTCCCGGTTGACTGATATGTCAGGCCCACCCCTGAACCCTCCTCTGCAATGAATATATTGTCCCGGATGACCGGGGCTCCTATCCGGCGGCTTCATCCCCCAGGGGACTGACCAGAACTTGGCCGGCCACTTCCTTACGCAGGGCAATTATTGCGCCGCGAATATTGAAGGCTGTGGGATCGCCCGCCGGACTGCGGCGCACAACCTCCACCCTGGTGCCGGGCACCAGGCCCAGGTCCAGCAGCCTCCGGCGGATCAAACCCTCGGCCAAAACTTCGGTTACCAGGGCAAAGGAACCGCTGGGCAAGTTATTTAAAGTCGTTTTACCAGCCATAGATGCTCCTCCTCTTAACCAAACTGATAAAAATGTTAAATGCAACTAACAATCAATAAATAATATGACACTCCGGCGGCATGTGTTACAGCATGCGTCTGGTAATATTCAGCAACAAGCCCTCTGCCGGCGTTGACGCCGGGCTTGTCTATAATTCATACCGGTAAAATAAAAGTGAGGATGCGGTATCAACCAGCGCACCCTCACTTTAATCCTTGTACCCGTTCACCAGTCCCAGCCCCTTTTCCTGCCGGTGCCGGCAGTGCTCTAAAAATTTTTTGTAACAATCCCGATTGCTTTCCATAAAATCCAACAGGCTCTCTATGGACCTGATGGTGGGCAGGGACAAGTAGTGTTCCATGGCCTCGGCTTCCGCTTTAACGTCGCATGCGGAATTAATTACCTGCAAAAATTTTTGCAGTATACTGTTTCTTTCCACCAGGAATTTACCCACCCGGCGCCCCTTGTTCGTCAACACCAGTTCTTTGTATCTTTTATAAATCAAGTAGTTTTCATTGCTCAGTTTACGGATGGCGCTATTAACTGAAGGCATGGTTACATCCAGGCAAGCCGCTATATCACTGACCCGCACCACATCGTTATGCAACGAAAAACGGTAAATTTCTTCCAGGTAATCTTCCAGGCTCGGTGACAACACCCCCGGTTTACCCCCCTTTTAGCGGCCTTTGCCAGCACCTCTTTTTGTAAATAATATTTATAACATAATATTTACATGCTATATTTTTGCCAGTTTGTAAAATTACTCGCGAGCCACGGGTTAGAACCGTAAAAAAAACCGCCCGGCACCCCAAAGGACGACGGGCGGTCAAAACGTGAAAGGAGTATTGGGTTTTAAAATTTAAAGCCCGGCTTTTCTTGAAAAGCCGGGCTTTTTGACTAATGGAATAGTTTTTTCAAAAGGCCGGAGGTCCCCGCCCGCGTTTATTCCCTGATGGTGCCGCTTTATTGCGGCACGGGGTCTATCGCTATCCCTCAAACAGCACCTGGCCTTTGCGCGGAAGGCTGCATGCTTTCGTCCAGGCAGGTCTCCTGACTTGTGGTTCACAGCGTGTTTCCCGCCTTCCCGTCCGCAGACAGTGGCATTTCGGGAACCGCTCCCCACTCACAGTGGCCGGACCGCCCGGGATTTGCACCCGGTTCCCTTTTCACCCCCCCCCGCAAGGCGGGGGAACCTGAACAGCTTATTTAATTTAAGAATATACTAACATTTAATGAACAAAATGTCCAGCCCATCGTTTTAAAAAACGAAATACACGCTTTTTCTATCCCTGCCGGTAACCTACCCCGTTCTTCAAGCGGTAAGAAGGTTCAAAGGAGCTAAACAAATCCAGGTACTGTTCCACCAACCGGATCAGCAAAAAGTTTTTGCGCACCGTCTCCCGCGCCTCCCTGCCCATCCGCTGCCGCAAATCCTCATCTTTGAGCAGCCGGACAATACGATCCGCCGCTTCCTCAATAGATGTTACCAAAAAACCGTTCACGCCGTCCTGAATTTGCGAGGGTATGCCGCCTACTTTACCGCCGATCACCGGCGTTCCCTTCCACATGGCCTCGGTGACCGTCAGACCGAAACCCTCGCGGATGGATTTTTGCAGCACCACCGCGGCGCGCCGCTGAAGGGCGTTTACCAGGGCCGCATCCTCAACGGACCGGATAATGATGCGCTCATCCTGGTACTCCAACATCGATTCAAAAACCTCCTGGCCTTCCGGGTCGTCCGTGGCCACATTACCCAGCAGCACCAGGGTGCAGTCCACTTCCCTGCGGGCTATATTAAACGCCTTGATTACTCCCTCCGGGTCCTTCCAGCGGTCAAAACGGGATATTTGCACCACCAGTGGCAGGTCGGTGGGTATATCGTACCGCTTAAGCCTTTCGTTAAGTATTTCTTCACCCAGGTCCCGGTTTTTGGTGGCGAAAGGGTCAATGGCCGGCATAAAAAACAACTGCGGCGTTTTTAGCTGCTGGGCGTATTCCTTGATGCTGACAATCACGGCGTCATATTTTTCGATAAAGGTTTTCAGGTAGTCCCAGAGTTCCCGGTTCGGGTTCGACAGGTCCACATGGCAGCGCCAAATCCAAGGACCTTTTTTTCGGTAGTGATTGATCAGCGGCAGAGGTTGGGGGTCGTGTATCACAACTATGTCATGGTCCAATCTCATGCGAATTGAATTTTCATATACTATAATCTCATATAATTTTTTACCGTAGTCCGATAAGTTGATGTCTCCTCCCTGGATGGCGTTATGCATACCCTTGGTAATGCGAAAAAAGTCCGGGGGACCGAAGATGATGCGCCAGCCCGTTTTAATACCGAGATTGTTAAGTAAAAGGGTCATCGAAGATAAAAGTTCCGCCACGCCGCCCCCGTAATAAGTGGAATTTACATGCACCACGTGCAGATCCTGCAGCGCTTTGGCCTTTTTTATGAGGCGCTCAATGGTTTGCGCACCGACGTACGGCTCGTAATCGGCTACGCCGGTTATCATGTATTCCCCTGACATAACGTTTCTCCTTTCGAATCCATTGCCCGTCCTGATTGAATGAACATGTATAGCTTATGCAAAAAGCGCCGCAAAAATTAACGGGTTATTGTTTTTTTTTACAGGTTTGGATCCTGACGACAGTATAATACTATTATAGATGGTTTTGTTTAAAGACGATAAAATTGCGCACAATATCCAGTAATCTGACATACGACTTTTGTTTTTTTTGCGGTCACCGCTGCGCTTGCGCATTCACGCGCCGGGAGGCTGCGGGAATTTATTCCGGGGGGTTTTATCATGCATGAAACGCAAGTCCGGCTGCTGCACCGGCTGGCCGGGCTGTACGGCATACAAACCAGCTACCGGGATGCCGCGGGAAAGCGCCGGGAGGCCGCGCCGCACCAGCTGCTGGCCGCGCTCCGGGCCCTGGGGGCGCCGGTGGAAAACATGGACGACGTGCCCGGCGCACTGCGGGAACGCCGGCAGGAATTATGGCGGCGCTGCTGCGAACCGGTGACCGTAGTGCGGGAAGGTCGGCCCGCTCATGTGGAACTGCGGGTGCCCGCAAACCAGGCGCAAACTCCGGTTGACTGCCGTCTGGAACTGGAGGACGGAGAAACGCGGCAGTGGACCCGGTGCCCGGACCGCCTGCCCGCGGTGCGCGCAGCGGCGGTGGAGGGCGTGGATTACGTGGCCAAACAGCTTGACCTGCCCGCCGGCCTGCCCCGGGGCTACCACCGCTGCATGTTGACTATACAGGGCGCTGTATATCATACACTGCTCATCGTCGCGCCGCAACAGGCTTACCTGCCCCCGGCGGAGGCAACCGGCCGGAACTGGGGGGTCTTCCTGCCGCTTTACGCCCTGCGTTCCGGGCGCAGTTGGGCGGCCGGCGATATAGCCGACCTGGAACTGCTGCTTCGTTGGGTGCAAGGGCTGGGGGGCGATATGGTAGGCACCCTGCCGCTGCTGGCCGCCTTTTTGGATGAACCCTTCGACCCCAGCCCCTACGCGCCCGCCAGCCGGTTATTCTGGAACGAATTCTACCTGGCCGTGGACCACATCCCGGAACTGCAGCAGTGCCCGGAGGCGCGGGAATTGTTGAACTCCCCGGCGTTTCAGGCGGAGATCGCAGCCCTGCGGGGCGCGCCCGTGGTGGATTACCGCCGGGGGATGGCTGTAAAACGCCGCATACTGGAAATGCTGGCCCGCTGCTGCTACGAGGCTGCCCCCGGACGCCGGACCGAACTGGAGCGCTGGGCGGCGGAAAACCCGGCGGCCCCGGATTACGCCCGCTTCCGGGCGGTGGTTGAGCAGCGGCGCGCCGGCTGGCAAGAATGGCCGGACCGGATGCGGGACGGCGAACTCCGGGAAGGGGACTACGACCCCGGGGCCGCGCGCTACCACCTGTACGCTCAATGGCTGGCCGCCGAACAGTTTCAGGCCCTGGCAACGCTGGCCCGAAAACGTGGCGCCGGTCTGTACCTGGACCTGCCGCTGGGGGTGCACAGCGCCGGGTACGACGTATGGCGCGAGCGCGCCGCCTTTGCCATGGATGCCAGTTCCGGCGCGCCGCCGGACCCGTTAAACACCGCGGGGCAGGACTGGGAGTTCGCCCCCATGCATCCGGAGCGCATACGGGAACAGCATTACCGGTACTTTATCGCGTATCTGCGGCACCACCTCCGGCACGCCGGGATCCTGCGACTGGACCACGTAATGGGCCTGCACCGGCTGTTCTGGATTCCCAAGGGTTTGACGGCCCGCGAAGGGGTTTACGTGCGGTATCATGCCGAAGAGTTTTACGCCATTTTAACCCTGGAGTCCCACCGGCATAAAACACTGCTGGTGGGCGAGGACCTGGGCACTGTGCCGGGCGAAGTCCGGACGGCCATGGCCCGGCATAAAATATACCGGATGTATATACTGCCCTTCGAGCTGAAACGAGTCCCCCGCCGGGGATTCAACCCCGTTCCGGCCAGGTCCCTGGCCGCCCTGAACACGCACGACATGCCCCCCTTCAAGGCACAATGGCAAAATGAAGACACCGCCCGGCGCACCGGCATACTGTCAGCCCTGCACAAAAAAGGCCGGCTGAAAGCCCCGGCGGGCAACACGGGAACCGTTCTCCGGGGCTGCCTGAAACAGCTGGCCGCCGGCCGGGCGCGTATTGTAATGATCAACCTGGAGGATTTGTGGCTGGAGGAAAAACCGCAGAATATGCCCGGTACGAAAAACGAACACAACTGGCGGCGCAAAGCGGCAGTGGATTTTGAGGTTTTCAGCCGGATGCCGGAGGTACTGCATACGCTCCGGTCAGTGGATAAACTGAGACATATTTAAATATTTGAATAATACAGTTAGTTTAAATAAGTTAAAGTCTGACCCCCTTAAGGAGGTATGTCATGAACGAGGTAAGTCTGGGCGCTGCATATCTGGGTGAGGGGCGCTGCCGGTTTATGGTCTGGGCCCCCCTGGCCGACCGGGTGGATGTACATATTGTGGCTCCACGGGAGCTGCAACAGACGCTGGCCCGGGGAAAGCGGGGTTATCACCACGGCGTGGTGGAAGGCGTGGAACCGGGCAGCCGTTATTTTTACGTGCTGGACGGCGAGAAAAAGCGCCCGGACCCCGCCTCGCGCTATCAGCCCGAAGGAGTGCACGGCCCTTCCCAGGTGGTTTATAACCACGACTTCAACTGGACGGACGCTTGCTGGTGCAGCACGGCTCAGGACGATTTGATCCTGTACGAACTGCACGTGGGCACCTTCACCCCCGAAGGGACTTTTGCAGCCGTCATCCCCCACCTGGATGAACTGCGCGAATTGGGCGTCACCGCCATCGAGATTATGCCGGTGGCCCAGTTCCCGGGCAGCCGCAACTGGGGCTACGACGGAGTTTACCCCTACGCAGTACAGAACTCCTACGGCGGCCCCCGGGGGCTGCAACAGTTGGTGGACGCCTGCCACCAAAAAGGGCTGGCGGTAATTCTGGACGTGGTCTACAACCACCTGGGGCCCGAAGGCAACTACCTGCCGGATTTCGCCCCGTATTTCACCGACCGGTATAAAGGCCCCTGGGGGGCGCTGCTCAATTTTGACGGCCCGGCCAGCGACGAGGTGCGGCGTTTTTTCATCGAAAACACCCTCTACTGGCTGACGGAATTTCACATGGACGGGTTCCGGCTGGACGCCGTCCACGCCATTAAAGATTTCTCGGCCCAACCATTTCTGCAGGAACTGGCGGCGGCGGTGCACCGGCAGGGCGAACTGCTGGGACGCCGGGTGCATGTGATCGCCGAAAGCGACCTGAATGACGCCCGGGTGATCCTCCCGCCGGTAATGGGCGGCTACGGCATGGACGCCCAATGGGCCGACGACTTTCACCACTCCCTGCATACCCTGCTGACGGGTGAGCAGCGCGGTTATTATAAAGACTTCGGCCGCCTGGAACACCTGGCCCGGGCTTTCCGCGCGGGCTACGTTTACACGGGTCAATATTCCCGCCACCGGCGGCGCCGGCACGGCAATTCGCCCGTGCTCTGCCCCGGCAACCGGTTTGTAGTATTCGCCCAAAATCACGATCAGGTGGGCAACCGCGCCTTCGGCGAGCGACTGAGCACCCTGACATCCTTTGCCGGGCTGAAGCTGGCGGCCTGCGCGGTATTCCTCTCCCCCTTCATACCGATGCTGTTTATGGGCGAGGAATATGGAGAAACAGCGCCTTTTCAGTATTTCACCAGCCATACCGACCCGGAGCTGGCCGAAGCGGTACGCAAGGGGCGGCGGGAAGAGTTTGCCGCCTTTGACTGGGAAGAAGAGGTGCCCGACCCGCAGGACGAAGCCACCTTCCGGCGTTCCCGCCTGAACCACGACCTGCGCCGGCAGGGGCACCACCGCGTCCTCTACCGGCTTTACCGGCAATTGATCCGGTTGCGCCGGGAGGTACTGGCTCTGGCCAATTTGAGCAAAGATGACCTGGAAGCGATCCCTTGCGGGGGCGGGCGGGTGCTGTTCATTCGCCGCCGAAGCGGCGACGACGAGGTATGCATAGCCTTTTCCTTCAGTGAAAAGGACACCGGCGTTACCCTGCCCGTACCGGCGGGTCGCTGGCACAAACTGCTGGATACTGCGGAAGAACGCTGGCTGGGCGGCGGCGGCATCGCCCCCGCCTCGATTAAATCCGCAGGTGAAGTGCAAATTACTTTACCCCCCCGGACCTGCGTTTTGTTCCGGCGAGAAAAGGAGGAATAACCGGTGGAACGTTATCTATGCATACACGGCCATTTTTACCAGCCGCCCCGGGAAAACCCGTGGCTGGAAGATATTGAGCTGCAGGATTCAGCCCACCCCTACCACGATTGGAACGAACGCATCAGTGCGGAGTGCTACGCGCCCAATACCGCCGCGCGCATCCTGAACGATAAAGGGTATATTAAAAAAATAGTCAACAATTACACCAAGATAAGTTTTAATTTCGGCCCCACCCTGCTGGATTGGATGGCGGACAACGACCCGGAGGTGTACCGGGCCGTGCTGGCAGCCGACCGGGAAAGCCGGCAGAGGTTTTCCGGCCACGGTTCGGCCCTGGCCCAGGCCTATAATCACATGATCATGCCCCTGGCCGGCAGCCGGGACAAATACACCCAGGTGTTCTGGGGCATCAAGGATTTTGAGCACCGCTTCGGGCGCAAGCCGGAGGGCATGTGGCTGCCGGAAACCGCCGTGGACCTGGAAAGCCTGGAGATTATGGCCGAGCAGGGCATCCGCTTCACCATCCTCACCCAGTACCAGGCCCGGCGGGTGCGCAAAATAGGCGGCGGCGACTGGGAGGAAACAGGCCCCCGGGGCATCGACCCCACCATGGCTTATCAATTGCGCCTGCCCCGTTCGGGCCGGACAATCTGCATCTTTTTTTACGACGGTCCCATTTCCCAGGCAGTGGCCTTTGAGCACCTGCTTGCCAACGGGGAAAGATTTGCCCACCGGTTAATGGAGGGCTTTTCCGACACCCGCGACCGGCCGCAGTTGGTGCACATCGCCACCGACGGCGAAACTTACGGCCACCATCACCGTCACGGAGAAATGGCGCTGGCTTACGCCATCGATTACATTGAATCCCATAAACTGGCCCGGCTCACCAATTACAGCGAGTACCTGGCCATGCACCCGCCCACACACGAGGTGGAAATTCATGAAAACACCGCCTGGAGCTGCGCCCACGGGGTAGACCGGTGGCGGGGCGACTGCGGCTGCCACACGGGCATGCACCCGGATTGGAACCAGGCCTGGCGGGCCCCGCTGCGGCAGTCCCTGGACCTGTTACGGGATACCCTGGACCCGTTATACGAAAAACACGCGGGCAAATACCTCAAAGACCCCTGGGCGGCGCGAAACGAATATATTAACGTAATACTCAACCGTTCCCCGGATAATGTGGACCGGTTCCTGGCAAGTCATGCCATCCGCCGGCTGGAGCCCGCGGACCGGGTTACCGTCCTGAAACTGCTGGAAATGCAGCGGCACGCCATGCTGATGTACACCAGCTGCGGGTGGTTTTTTGATGACATTTCGGGCATTGAAACCGTCCAGGTGCTCCAGTACGCCGGGCGGGTGATCCAGCTGGGGCAGGAGCTGTTTGGTAAGCGGTTGGAACCCGCTTTCCTGGATATCCTCGCACATGCCAAAAGCAATGTGCCCAAATACCGGGACGGCGCCTATATTTATGAAGGATTTGTCACCCCGGCCATGGTGGATTTGCCCAAGGTGGGAGCCCACTATGCCATCAGTTCCCTGTTCAATCATTTCGGAAAAAAGTCCCAAGTCTACTGTTACACGGTGGAAAGGCTGGACAAACAGGTGCTGATGGCGGGGGAAATGAAAATGGCGGTGGGCCAGGCGCAGGTCGTTTCGCAAATCACCCGGGAATCGGCGCACGTAAGCTACGGGGTGGTTTATTTCGGCCACCACAACGTGAGCGGCGGCGTCCGCTACTTCAGCGACGAGACGGCTTACCAGCAAATGGTGCAGGGGGTATCCGAAGCCTTCAACCGGGCCGACCTCCCGGACCTGATCCGCCTGCTGGACCTGTACTTCAAAGAGGGTGTCATTTACTCGCTCAAACATCTATTTCGGGACCAGCAGCGCAAAATACTAAGCATTATTCTCGATTCCACCATGGCCCAACTGGAAGCCGATTACCGCACCATTTATGAACACAACGCTTCATTGATGCGGTTTTTAAAGGACCTGGGCATGCCCATGCCCCACGCCCTGCAATGCGCCGCCGATTTTTACCTGAATACCAGGTTGCGCCAGTCTTTTATGAACGATGCGCTGGACATAGAGCAGATTAAAATTTACCTGCAAGAGGCCAAAACCTTCGCCGTAAACCTAGACGAGGCGGTCCTTAAGTATGTCCTGGAAAGAACCCTGGAGCGGGTGGCGGTCCGGTTCCTTAACAATCCCACCGAACTGAGCATTCTGGAAAAGTTTGACACATTGATTGACCTGGTCCGCTCGCTGCCTTTCAGAGTGGACCTGTGGAAAGCCCAGAACATCTATTACCGGCTGGCCCAGGCCGTTTACCCGGGCCTGCGGGAAAAGGTGCGGCAGGGAGACGGGGGTGCCCGGGCGTGGGTCGACCGCTTTGATTCCCTGGGTGAAAAACTACGCGTGCAAAGGGGGAACTAAAAATGCCGGCTCAACGCATTCCCGCAGCCACCTACCGGCTTCAGTTCAACCACCGGTTCGGGTTTGCCGACGCCCGGGACCTGGTGCCTTATTTACATGCCCTGGGCATTACCGATATTTATGCCTCTCCCCTGCTTAAAGCCAGGCAGGAAAGCGAGCATGGTTACGACGTAACCGATCCCACCCAGTTGAACCCCGCGCTGGGCGGCGAGGATATGTTCACCGGCCTGGCCCGAGCCCTGCGGCGGCATGACATGGGACTGGTACTGGATATCGTGCCCAACCACATGGCCGCCGGCACCGAAAACCCGTGGTGGCTGGACGTCCTCCAGTTCGGCCCCGATTCGCCCTACGCATCGTTTTTTGATATAAACTGGCGGTCCGGCAAACCCGGGCTGGCCGGCAAGGTGCTGCTGCCCGTGCTGAGCTCCTTTTACGGCGAAGCGCTGGAAAAGGGAGAGTTGGCCCTTATTCTCACTGCTGACGGCTTCCAGCTCAGATACAATGACAAGCAATTCCCGCTCCACCCCGGTACATATGGTGAAATCCTGCAGCACCGGGCGGAGGAACTGGCGGCCAACCTCGGTCCTGACCACCCGGGCCGGGTACAGCTGGCGCAGTTGCTGGATCTGCTGGAGCACCTCCCCCCCCGCACGGATAACGACTTTGCGGCCGCTTTCCGCGAGGCTAAGGACAGGCTCCGGGACCTGTATAACAATTACCCGGAGATTAAAGCGTTCATAAATGAAAATCTGCGTATTTTTAACGGGGTCCGGGGAGATCCGCAAAGTTTTAACCTGCTGGACCGGCTGCTGGCCCGGCAGGCTTACCGTATCGCCTTCTGGCGGGTGGCCAACCAGGAAATTAATTACCGGCGGTTTTTCAACATCACCGACATGGTATCGCTGCGTATGGAAGATGAAGAAGTGTTTACGGCCACCCACTCCCTGGTGCTGAAATTGGCCCGGGCCGGGCAGGTCACCGGGATGCGCATTGACCACGTGGACGGGTTGCACGACCCCCTGACCTACCTGCGCCGGTTGCAGGAACAACTGAACGGCGCGGGGGGTAACCCCGGCTTTTATGTAGTAGTGGAGAAAATACTCAGCGGCGACGAAGAACTCCCCACGGAGTGGCCGGTTTACGGCACCACCGGTTACGACTTTTTACGCACGTTGAACGAGCTGTTCGTCAACAGTCCCGGCATCGCTGTCCTGGACCGGGTTTACGCCC
Source organism: Desulfoscipio geothermicus DSM 3669 (assembly GCF_900115975.1). Lineage (GTDB taxonomy): Bacteria > Bacillota > Desulfotomaculia > Desulfotomaculales > Desulfallaceae > Desulfoscipio > Desulfoscipio geothermicus. The sequence goes on along the minus strand of NZ_FOYM01000017.1, from coordinate 25,797 downwards.
GCCTGCGCGGGTCCGAGCCCAATTTTACCAAAGTGGAGTACGCCCGGAAGCGCCGGGTGATGGCGGAACTGTTCGGCGGCGAGATGCGCAGTCTGGCGCGGCAGCTGGTGGAACTGGCCAAACAGGACCGGCACGGCCGCGACCTCACCCCCAACCAACTGGAACAGGCGCTGGTGGAAGTGACCGCCTGCTTCCCGGTTTACCGGACCTACACCCGCGACTACACAGTCAGCGACCGGGACCGGGCTTATGTTGAACAGGCCGTAGCCGAGGCAGTCAAGCGGCACCGCGCCATCGGTCCGGCCGCCGGCTTCCTGCGCCGGGTGCTGCTGCTGGATTTCGGGGACTGGCTGCCGGAAGACCGGCGGCGCAATTGGCTGGACTTTGTAATGCGCTGGCAGCAGTTCACCGGCCCAATCATGGCCAAGGGGCTGGAAGACACCGCCATGTACGTTTACAACCGGTTGATTTCCCTGAACGAAGTGGGCGGCGAGCCCCACAGCACGGGGATAGCCGTGGACGAGTTTCACCGGCGCAACCGGGCCAGGCAGGAGCGCCGGCCCCACACCCTGAACGCTACATCCACCCACGACACCAAGCGCAGCGAAGACGTGCGGGCGCGCATCAACTTACTGTCGGAAATACCCGCCATCTGGGTGAACCACCTGGAGAAATGGCGCCGCTGGAACCGGGACAAAAAGCAGGTGGTGGACGACCAGCCCGTACCCGACGACAACGTGGAACTGCTCATCTACCAGACCCTGGTCGGGGCCTGGCCCCTGGCGGAAGATGAAGAGTCTTCTTTCAAAGAACGCCTGAAGGAATTCCTGATTAAAGCCTCCCGGGAGGCCAAGGTGTACACCAGGTGGCTTGAACCGGATACCGGTTACGAAGATGCTCTGGTAAACTTTGCATTGTCCATACTGGAACCCGGGCAAAACAACGAGTTCCTGCAAGATTTCAAACGCTTCCGGGATATTATCGCCTATTACGGGGCCATCAGTTCGCTGGCACAGGTGCTGCTGAAAATCACCTCCCCGGGGGTACCCGACATTTACCAGGGCATGGAAAGCTGGAATTTCAGCCTGGTGGACCCGGACAACCGGCGCCCGGTGGATTATAAGAGCCTGGCCGCACAGCTGGCCGAACTGCAGCGGCGGGAAGCCGGCGACCTGCCCGGTCTGGTGGATGATTTGCTTAAATCCTGGAAAGACGGACGGCTAAAGCAGTTCCTTACCTATATGGCACTGCATTACCGCCGGGAGCACCACCGGTTGTTCGCTTCCGGTGAATACCTGCCCATGCAGACCGGCAGCCTGCAATACGAGCACGTGTGCGCCTTTGCCAGGCGGCACGGCCATACCTGGGCGCTGGTAGCGGTGCCCCGCATGCCGGCGCGGCTGCATTTGCAAAGCCATTGGCCGGAAATGGACGATACGCTGCTGAATGAACCGCCCAAGGAACGGCTCCTTTTACCGGTGGAGCTGTGGGGGGACCAAGCCCTGGCGCTGCCGGACGAAGCCCCGCGCGCCTGGAGGAATGTGCTTACCGGTGAAACGGTTAGCACCGGTGACGGCAAGATACCGCTTATCTATGTATTTAAAAGCTTCCCCGTCGCCCTGCTGGCGGGGGAACCGGCATAGACCGCGGCAAATGAACAGGCTCGCCGTTTACTGGTAAATTTGTTCAACACTATTGCGGAAAGTACTCTTTATAAAGTATATTATAGAAAAACTAACTCTTCGAGTCCGGCAGGCCTGCAGGCGGTTACGTCATGGCGGCCGGACCGGTAGGGTGTACCGGGAAACTGGTGCGCCTCCCATTGCGGAAAGAAGAGAATGGCAGGCATTGTTAACTATGCCCTTCATTGCTTTTTCGCAATGAAGGGCTTTTTGCTTTCAAGGAGGGGCAGACGTGAAAAAAAGCCAGTTGGGTAATTTTGTTGTTTTGTTCAGGCCGGGAGTGGTTACCGGCATACATAACGAAAGGGAAATAATACTCAACGATATATGTGAAAAATTTGGCGGGTTGGATTGTAGACTATTTGATCCTTACTTGGTTTACGACAGATTAACTGATGCCGGACTGCTGGTCAGGGTTGAACAAAGAAATGCTTACGGATATGCAGCCGTTTCTTTTTTTTACCCGGCCAAAACAAATGAGCGGAAAGTAAGGCAAAAAATAATCAACGCCATATTGGGCGAAATCAAAAACGACCCCAAAGTATTGGCAAGTGGTTATGCCATCATCAGTGACAAGTATGGAAATATGAAACTCAAGCACGGCAGAACCAGGGTTAAGCATGTCACCCGTACTTCGTTATGTCACAAAATGTGAGCCCCTTATATTCCAGAATGTTTTGAATGCTTCAGGACCTGCCAAGCAAACCGCTATCCTTTGTAATTTGTACGCGTCTTCAATTTCATTTGCATGCGGACCTAACAAATACGGCAAATGAAAATCGAAAGGGGTTGATGTGCAGGAACTTAAGACTTAATGGCGAATTATATAAAAAATTGCCGACAAATAATAATATTTCCTCCGAGTCCTTTAACCTAAGGCGCTCAAGATATATTGGCTATGGTTTTTGGACCGGTAGGGTGCAGGGGGAAACGCCTGTGCCTCCCGATGCGGAAAGGAGGTGGTACGGTTGATTTATGGCCGGTTACTGCTTTTTTTTGCGCAGAGCCGGCTTTTTCAAATTACAATTTAATTTCATGCTCCGATTCATGGGGCCTAAGTCTTTAGAGATATGGTCCGTGAACGACAGGGTGTACGGGGAAACCGGTGCGCCTCCCGGTTGGAAAGGAGCCTACTTTTGCTTATGCAGGGCAGTTTTTGATGTGCTTTACCAACCGGAGTCTTGTTCTCCGGTTTTTTTTATTTTACTTTAAAAAATAATTAATTTACAAAGGAGGTATTAATTTGATGAACGGTAATGACAAGCATTTCCGTAGTATCCGGCTTGATGAACTGACCTACGACAGATTACAGGAAAAACTGCGACAAATATCGGAAGAATACGGACTTCTGGAGCGGGAGGTACATATTGTATCAGCGCGCACCCTGTCGCCCGAAGAATCCATCGGCAATCCCGAACGGCAGGATTTTCCCCTGGTAAAAGGCCGGGAAGTAATGATCGAAGCCCGTTTCCTGGACGGTGTGGGCCAGGCCTTTACCGACATGCCGGGCAAGTTCAGCGGCACTGTCCGGGAAGTGCTGGAACTTGGCCTGTCCGACAATTTTGAGCGCGCCATATTTATTGCCACTATCAACGCCGTGTTGAAGCACTTGAAGTGGATTGACCGCACCGTTCACTGCAAAAACGAAGAACCCGAAGAATGCGCACGTAACCTGGTGAAATACGTTGAAAAGATATCCACCTGCCCCCGCATCGCTTTCATCGGCTTGCAGCCCGCCATGGTAGATAACCTGGCCCGGCATTTTCCCATCAGGGTCACCGATTTAGACCCCGAAAACGTCGGCCGGTACAAGTACGGCGTGCTGGTCGAGCACGTCGATAACACGGAGGAAGTGCTAAATTGGAGTAATATCGTTTTTGCTACCGGCAGCACCCTGGTAAACAATACTTACAAATCCATCCTTAAAGAAAAGCCCGTGGTTTTTTACGGGGTGACCGTTGCTGGAATAGCGTATTTTACAGGCTGCCAGAAATACTGCCACTGCGGACATTAATTAGAAAGGAGTATTATTTCCATGCTGGTTAAACGGCTCTCAATATTTATTATTGCAGTGATGATGATTATTGCCCTGACCGGCTGCGGCAGCAGCACATCAAGCCAGGATGACAATAAAGCAGTCAAAACGGAAACTAGATCCCTGCAGGTGTACAGCGGCGCCGGCCTGCGCAAGCCCATGGACGAAATTGGTAAACTATTCACAGAAAAATTCGGCGTCAAAGTACATTATTCCTATGCAGGATCGGCGCAAAACCTTAGCCAAATTGAGCTCAGCGGCAAGGGAGATGTGTATGTGCCCGGGTCTTTATATTACTACGATTTAGCTAAAGAAAAAGGTTTGGTTGATGAAAAAAAAGATGTGGCCTATCATATACCCGTAATCGGCGTGCCCCGGGGTAACCCCGCCAATATAAAAAGTCTGGCAGACCTGGGCAAAAAAGATGTCCGGGTGGTTTTAGCTGATGAAAAATCTGCGGCCATCGGCAAACTGGCTCAAAAACTGCTGGAAGAAAACAATCTGAAAGAATCCGTGGCCCGTAACACGGTAGCAAAAGCCGCGACCGTTAATGAACTGGTGGTTTACCTGAGCATGAAACAGGCAGACGCGTCCATAATCTGGGAAGACAATGCCCTGGCGGCTGAAGAAATAGAGGTTATTGAAATTCCCAAAGAAAAAAATATGATTAAAACTATCCCTGTTTGCGTAATTAAAAACTCTCAACAAATGGAGTTGGCCAGGCAATTCGTTGATTTTACGGCTTCCGCTGCAGGAAAAGAGATTTTTCAGAAACATGGTTTTAAGCCGGTGGAATAGTCAGTTGAAAAGGGCGTGTAACTATAGTGAAAAACAAAAATAGTATCAATATATTATTTAACGCCTTTATCGCTTTATGTATTGCAATACTGACCGGATTTATCATCCTGGCTATTTCCATGGTATTGACCAGGGGATTGCCGAATCTTTTAACGAGTCTGTTGATTGAAGAGATCCGGTTTGCCATAAAGCTGAGCTTTTACACCTCGATAATCTCTACTTTAATGTGCATAGTTTTTTCCGTCCCTGTCGCCTACGGTATGGTTCGTTTGCCATTTCCGGGCAAAAAACTGGTCAATACAATATTGGAAGTCCCCATGGCTTTGCCGCCAATAGTATCCGGCGTGGCATTGCTGATTCTGTTCGGGAACTCCGATTTCGGACGTTTTTTGATCAATGCCGGTCTAAATTTTGTGTTTACCGTTCAAGGGATTATCCTGGCTCAATTTTTTGTCAATGTGCCTTATATGCTGCGGGTACTCAAGGCGGTAATTGAAAATATCGATCCGCGCATTGAATTTGTCGCCCGAACCCTGGGTTGCAACCGAATCCAAGCCATTTGCCAGGTTACACTCCCCCTGGCCAAGAACGGTATTTTAGCCGGGGTGGTGATCACGTGGGCCAGGGCGCTGGGGGAATTCGGCGCAGCCCTTATGCTGGCGGGCGCCACCCGTTTAAAAACGGAAACCCTCCCTGTTTCATTGTTTTTAAACATGTCCACCGGTGATCTCGAACTGGCCATGGCGGCGGCAACAATCCTCATACTGATCTCAGTAATTTCTCTATTTATATTTCAATATTTGGGGGGAAACCAGCTGGAGCACTCACGGTTGGGTAGTTAAGGGGGATATTGAAAGTTGCTCAGATTGGAACATGTCACCGTAAAATTGGGAGAATTTCAGCTGTTAGATATCAACCTGGAAGTACAGGAAGGAGAATATTTTATCATACTCGGCCCCACCGGTACCGGGAAAACAGTAATTCTGGAAACGATCGCGGGAATGTATCGACCGGATAAGGGCACCATCCGGTTTAAAGAACGCAACCTGGCGACCCTTGCCCCGGAACAACGAAAAGTAGGCTTTGTTTATCAGGACTACGCGCTTTTTCCACATCTAACGGTAAAAGAAAATATCATTTTTGGCGCCCAAATACGCAAACTCCCGAAAAAGATAATCAAAAGTAAATTAGATGAATTGGTTGCCATGCTAGGTATCGGTCACTTGCTGAACCGGCACCCTTCCACCCTAAGCGGAGGCGAGCAGCAGAGAACGGCGCTGGCCAGAGCTTTGATCATTTCTCCGGAAATACTTTTACTGGACGAACCTTTGAGCGCCCTGGACCCCCGTTCCAAGGAAAATTTCCAGGAGGAACTGAAAAAAATTCATCAAACCCTGAAAACAACCACCTTGCACGTAACCCATGACTTTAATGAAGCAATGTACCTGGCAGATAAAATTGGAGTCATGCACCAGGGTCAAATTATTCAGGTGGGAACGCCGCAGGAAATTTTTTACAAACCACAGAACGATTTCGTAGCCAGCTTTGTGGGAATAGAAAATATTTTTGAAGGGCAAGTAAACGACGACAAGGTTTCTTTAGCCCCGGACGTAGACATATTTGTAAATACCGGCAAGCAAGGAAAAGTAAAGGTGGCTGTCCCCCCCGAAGATATTGCCTTATCCAAGGAACCTTTTGATTTGTGCTATCACTACCAGTTTAACGGGAAAGTATTAAATATCAGCAACCAGGGCGCGCTATCCAAAATAACCATTGACATCGGGATCCCTCTGGTATGTTTTGCCACCACCCGGTTTGTCAAAGAAACGGCAATCACTGTAGGTGACAATTTATGGGCCGGTTTTAACAGTTCTTCCACACACGTGATTTAATTGAAAACCCGGCGCACATACAGAGCCGGGTTTCTCCATTGTTTTATACCGCCCTGCTGCTATTGCATTTTATAATGATTGGGCCTACAATTATTTTGTTCGTTAATTTTCACGATCGGGGCAATGGCTATGAAGCTTGAACAAACAAATGAACAGGTTACAGGAATTGTATCTGCCGTAGGCGCATACGTGCTTTGGGGGATTTTACCGGTCTACTGGAAGTTTGTCCACAATGTTCCGTCCCAGGAAATCCTGGCGCACCGCATTGTATGGTCTTTTTTCTTTATGGTATTTGTTTTACTTGTAACAGCAAAGCTAAGGGCGTTTATCAGTGAGCTATTTGAAATCATTGTTCAACCGAAAAAGCTCCTGGGTATTATGATGGCTGCCGCGCTGGTCAGTGTAAACTGGTTTACTTACATCTGGGCGGTAAATAATAATCATGTTATTGAATCAAGCCTGGGGTATTACATTAATCCGCTGATAAGTGTGCTGCTGGGAATTATTGTATTAAAAGAAAAACTCTCACTCTGGCAAATAGTATCCTTTTTCCTGGCCACGATCGGTGTGTTAAACATGACATTGCGTTTTGGATCTGTTCCCTGGGTGGCATTAATATTAGCCATAAGCTTTGGTTTATATGGCCTAATTAAAAAAGTGGTCAACGCCGGGGCCATAACCGGACTTACACTGGAAACCCTGTTCATTTCCCCGTTTGCATTAATATTTTTAAGATATGTACATAATAACGGGAATGGAGCCTTTGGTTTAGATTCTCCAATAACCTCGTCGCTTTTAATAGGGGCCGGTGTTATCACAGCAGTTCCGCTGCTCTTGTTTGCCGGCGGCGCAAAGCGTCTTCCGTTATCGGTGATTGGATTTTTACAGTATATTGCCCCGACTCTGATGCTGATTTTAGGCGTTTTTATCTATCATGAACCGTTTACCGGCGTTCATCTTTCATCCTTTGTTTTTATCTGGACTGCGTTAATTATATTTTCACTGGCCAAAACTAAATCTTTTATCAGGCTTGAATCCATGCTCTTCAAAAAAATAACTTTGGAGGATAAAAAAACGGCATAATTATGAAACAACTCCCCTCTTCTTTTGTAAAAGAACATGAACTACAAAAAAATGCCGATGTAGCTCTTAGAGAAACCTGGTTGAACGACATACTATTCACCTGGCAATGGTGGATTTTGGTAGCCCTGGTTGTTATACCATGGTTAGCCTGGTGGAAAGTTGTGGATCGCCGCAGAATATTTGAAATTATCACCTACGGACTTATGGTTATGACGTTATCAACGTTGTTTGACGCAATAGGTGTGGAGTTCGATTTGTGGGAATATCATTATCAGTTCGTCCCACTGCTGGATGTATTTATCGCATATGACATTTCAGTAATACCGGTAGTATATATGCTTGTTTATCAGTATTTCAGCTCCTGGAGATTATTTATTTTTTCTAATATTTTTATATCCGGCCTATTTGCCTTTGCTTCGGAGCCGCTGTTAAAGTGGTTGGGCTATTATCAGTTATTGGAGTGGAATTATTATTATTCTTTTCCAATATATTTTGCCATGGCGGTCCTTTTGAAATGGCTTATGCAGATTTTAAAAAGACAAGCCTCAATTAATGAAGTGTATTGATGTTACCGAACTAATCCGGTGCCACCACCAGGGCGACGATGCCCAGTCCGGGGTGGTAATGGGTTTGATATCGAAGTTTTTCACCAGAACATCCAGCACGTTTGGAGTTATAAAGGCCGGCAGGCTCGGGCCCAAACGGATGCCCTTGATGCCCAGGTGCAGGAGGGTGAGCAGGATGGCCACCGCCTTAAGCCCCACTGCATGCAACAAGCCTTGGGCTGCCTATATTCTAAATATTCTTAAACAGGATATCAGCCTTGATTACGCCCGACTGAAAAAAAGAGATTCTCCCCTGGGTCCCATAGAGGTGCGTACCGGGCTTTCTTTTTACCCCGGGGGACAGTTCAAGACCCTGGAACCGGCCCGGCCCACTCCGGTGCAAACTCCGTTGGGTACGTTATATGCTTATAATTGCCAGGCCCCAGGTTTAAACGGGGATGCCAATTCCCTTTGCTTTTCCGCAGCAGGAACCTTGATATCTCTGATGACTTCCACCGACGAAATTGAATTGACCGGGAAGAACGGGGAAAAATACCTGTTCAGGCCGGGTCTTAAAACGGTTCTACAGGTTGGTTGCTCCGGCTGCTCCAGTTGCACGGGTTGCGGTGAAAGACTATAAATTTTTGGACTGCCTATTTGACACTTGGAAAAAAAAGACGGTATAATATCGTCAGGGGTGAATTAAAATGACCGTGGTCAACCCGCATATTAAATTCACTTACGAGGACTACTGCCTGATGCCGGAAGACCGGCGTTACGAGCTGATCGGGGGGGAGTTCTTCATGGTTCCGTCGCCCAGTGTCATTCACCAAAGAGTGGCCGCCAACCTGGAGGCCATTTTGCGCCAGTTTGTAATAGAAAAAGATTGCGGGGAAGTTCTCTATGCCCCGCTGGATGTGGTATTATCTCCCCAGGATGTGGTACAGCCTGATATCATGTTCATTTCCAGGGAGCGTTCTCACATCGTTACTGACATCAATATCCAGGGCGCTCCGGACCTGGTGGTGGAAATCCTCTCTCCCTCTACGGCGGAAAGGGATCGAACCATTAAAAAGAAGCTTTACACTCGGCACGGGGTTAAGGAACTGTGGCTGGTTAATACGGGGGCACAGGTTGTGGAAGTGTACTCCCTGGAAGAAGGTGAAGAAAAACTCCCCCTCCTGTATGCCCGCTCCGAGCGCCGGCGGCTGGTTTCACCCCTTTTAACCGGTTTGTCAGTAAATCTAAATGAAGTTTTTTAAAAACAATTCCCGGATCGTTCCGGGAATTTTGAGTTGTTGGTATCGGCTACCCGCATTACCGTCGCCGGGTAATAGCCTTTTATTTATTTGTCGGCCTCGATCTAGTAAAAGCCTCATCTAAAGTGTTCAATCTTGCTTCGAATATTGGGTCATTGATTGTTTTCCTAATTGAGGCAAAAGTGATATTCTCCCACTTTAACTTATCCATCTGGTTTTGGGTGCGAAGTGCATCGTTATCTTTTTATGTGTCATGGTTGGTTCACCTCAGTTTTTCAAGCAGGATTTTCATCACGTTGTGATAAAGTATTATGCAAGTTAATTAAGGATTTAAGTCCGGTTTGACGCCTCTTCAGGCGCTGCATTACCCCCTACCGGGCGGACATGGTTCAGTTCCCGTAAAAGCCGGTCAGTCGTTTTTCCGGTCAGGCTTTATATTCTTCATTTCCACCAGGTCGGCGGCCACTTCATAAAAGGGGATAAATCCCGGTTCAACGTTCCGGTACAGGGGTATATCTATGCTATTCAAACCGTGCTTGTTTTCTTTCAGTAGTTTTTCACCTCCGTCATTAGCTGTGCCAAAAAATTAGTTATTTATACCGGGTAAAATCTGGACAAGTTTGTGTTCACATTGTGATATGTGATTTTACAAATAAATGGGGAGTGTTTCAATTGGTTAAGAAAAAGAGTAAACCGGAAAAAATCATCACTCCGTCCGGGCACGAGGTAGACAGGGACCTGGCCAGGGTGCCCATTAAGGTATCCCCTTCGCTGCAAGCCCTGATGGCCAACCAGATGGAGTTAATTGAAATGGCCGAGGGTAAAGTATCGCGCAACCTGGTGTTTGTTGAACAGCATAAGCTCGAGATGCTGCAGTTGGAGGAGGAGATAGCGGGCGCTTTCTCCGGCTACTTGAGGAAAAAAGAAAAAGCCAGGGAAAAGCGGCTGAAAAAACAAGCCCTGGATAAAGCTAATCATGAGCCCGTCCATGTTGCGGATGAACCGGCGCCTGTCACAGAGACAGAGCCCGCAGTTTACTCCGGCGGTGATCAGTGGCCCGCCCGGGGTGAACGTGCTGCACAAATCGAAGATGATTCGGCCTTACCGGATGTCCCTTTTGACCTGATACATACTGACATAGAGAGTTCAAGCCCCTCACCTGCCGGCCTGCCTTCATCCAGGTACGAAACACGCCGGACTGTAAATGAGCCAAAAAAAGAGGAAACCGATGTGCGCAGGATTGCGCTGGGGGCTTCAATCAAAGCATTGCAGGCCTTTCTGGGACGGGAACTCACTGAAGAGGAAATGCAGTCGCTCGAAGCGCAAGTTGAGTCCTACCTGGGCTAAATTATTTGTGCAGCTCCGTCATCAAGCGGTCTGGTGCGGATGAGAATTAACGAAGTGGTGGATATTTACCTCCGTTTAAACGACTATATTTAAGTACCCGGCATCTACATGTCGCCGGGTACTTAAATGTTTCTGATCAAGGAAACCGTGACAAACAGCGAAAAGGGTTATGCCAATTAATCAGCATTACGGCAGTCACAGATATATGCGAAAAAGCAAAAATGATTAGCTTATAAATATATTACCCCGATACATAATAGCGGGGGCCCCGTTTTCCATCGCCACCCGAGCCACTTGCCCGGCGCCGTGCCCGTAAGCGTTGGCTTTTACCACCGCCATCAATTCGGCATCCGGCCTGGTGATATCTTTAGTTGCCTGATATTGTGCGCTATTGCAGCAAGGTTAATTTCCGACCATACCGGGATATTATTCGCCATAATTAAACCTCCTTCAAAACTATACTGCAGTTGTATGATATGAGTAAAGGTTCTTTTACTTTGATAATCATTTCAGCACCGGCAAATGCATCCTCTCTGGAAACCATTGCGGCACCGGCAACCCGGTAGGCTTCGTCGGTGAACCGCTTACAGATTATTACCGAACAAAATGAAAAAACCCCTCATCATGAGAGGCTTTTGATAATAGGTGTTTTCCGGTTTAATGTAAAAAAGGATTACCTGTAATTTTCTCCAGCGGAGTATATTCCAGGTTTAGGGCTTCAGCGACAGCTTTATAGGTAACTTTGCCGTCTATTACGTTAACTCCACGGGCCAGGGCCTTGTCCTCCCGAATAGCCGTCATATAACCTTTATTAGCCAGGGCAATGGCATAGGGCAGGGTTACGTTGGTCAGGGCAAAGGTAGAAGTCCTGGCCACGGCACCGGGCATGTTGGCCACACTATAATGCACCACACCATGCTTAACAAAAGTAGGTTCGGCGTGGGTTGTAACCCGGTTTACCGTTTCTACGCAACCACCCTGGTCAATGGCTACGTCTACGATAACCGAACCGGGGCTCATGGCCTTTACCATTTCCTCGGTGACTATCTTGGGGGCTTTTGCTCCCGGTATCAATACGGCACCGATGACCACGTCAGCTTGAGAAACGGCGTCTTTAACGTTATAACTGTTGGACATGAGGGTCTTTAAGCGGGCTCCGAAGATATCATTGAGATAACGCAGACGATTAGGATTATTATCCAGAATTGTTACCTCTGCACCCATGCCGACAGCGATCTTAGCGGCGTTGGTACCCACTACACCGCCACCCACAATGGTTACCTTGGCCGGCAGTACACCGGGCACCCCACCCATGAGAATACCTTTCCCACCGTGCGGTTTTTCCAGGACTTGAGCGGCAATTTGAATGGACATCCTGCCGGCCACTTCACTCATCGGGGTCAGAAGGGGCAAAGAACCGTCTTCCAGCTGGATAGTCTCGTAGGCAATACCAATGACTTTTTTGTTTAAAAGGGCCCGTGTCAGCTCCGGTTCGGGGGCCAGGTGCAAATAGGTAAATAATAACTGACATTCCTTAAACAATTCATATTCAGGTGGGAGTGGCTCTTTAACCTTCATAATCATGTCCGCAGCATCGAATACTTCCTTTGGCCCCGGCAATATTTGCGCTCCGGCCGCCACGTATTGTTCATCAGAAATACCGCTGCCCACACCGGCATTTGTTTCAATCACCACATTATGCCCGGTCCTTACCATGGCTTCAACACCGGCAGGCGTAATAGCTACACGGTTTTCATTATTCTTAATCTCCTTGGGCACCCCGATAATCATTGAAAAAACCTCCTTAAAATTAGGGTCTATTTTATGAGTTAAGTCTGTTCCGGTGCCAAACTAATGTTTGCTGAAATATTCCCTGGTAACCTTGAAGATAACCGGGTTAATTTTTAAAATAGGCTACAATAACAATTTATTACCCCGATACATAATAGCGGGGCACCCGGGCGCTAACCATGCAGAGCACCTCGTAGGCAATGGTACCGATTTTACCTGCAATTTCGTCAGCGCTTACCATATCATCGCCCTGCCGACCCATTAGAACCACCTCTTCCCCCGGTTCAACGTCGGAGAGATGCCCCACATCTACCATAAACTGATCCATACAGACCCTTCCAATCACCGGCGCCCGTCTGCCGCGCAGCAGCACCTCTCCCCGAGAGGAAAGCAACCGGCTGTAACCGTCGGCGTAACCCGCCGGGATGGTGGCCACCAATGTATCCTTGGGCGTTATATGGGTAACCCCGTAGCTGATCCCAGTACCGGCCGGCACTCGTTTGACATGCGCCACTCTGGCTTTTACTGCCATAGCTGGTTTCAGGGATACGCGTTCCGTCAGTACCTCGTTCGATGGGTACACCCCGTAGATGGCGATTCCGGCCCGAACCAGATCCAGGTGGGTTTCGGGCAGGTCAATCAGGGCTGCACTGTTGGCGGCGTGCCTGTATAAAAATGCCAGGCCTTCCCGCGAAAGGGCCTCGAGAAGTTCATTGAATTTCCGCCACTGCTTTATAGTATAACTCTTATCCCGGCTGTCCGCAGCGGCAAAGTGGGTATAGATACCTTCCACCTCAAGGTGGGGCAATTTGGCTATTGCGGTAATCTCCCGTACGGCCTCCTTTACTGCCTCCTTATCTATACAAAAACCGAGGCGACCCATGCCGGTATCCACCTTGATATGTACCACAGCCTTTTTACCGGCCCGGGCAGCTGTTGCGGAAAGTTCCCGGGCTGCCGCAAGGCTGTAAACCGTTTGAGCCAGGTCGTTGGCCAGCAGGGATGGGTAATCCTCCGGTACGGTGTAACCCAGAATTAGCAACGGGGCGTCAATACCCGCCCGGCGCAGTGCCTCTCCCTCGCTCACCCGGGCTACGCCCAGGCGGGTGGCCCCGTTTTCCATCGCCACCCGAGCCACTTGCCCGGCGCCGTGCCCGTAAGCGTTGGCTTTTACCACCGCCATCAATTCGGCATCCGGCCTGGTGATATTCTTTAGTTGCCTGATATTGTGCGCTATTGCAGCAAGGTTAATTTCCGACCATACCGGGGTATTATTCGCCATAATTAAACCTCCTTCATAACTATACTGCAGTTGTATGATATGAATACCGGTTAAAATATTCTATATTAAGTATTTTGTAATGCCTGTTCCAGCGGAGGTATAAAGAAGGCCATGCGCCTCAGTCACCGCACGGTGTTATTTAGTTAGTTTGATATTTTTTTTGATCTTTATTAATGCAGCCATGTTTTAAAACGTAGGGGGGGTGATGGCCCATATGGAACGTGATAACATAGAACCACAGTTTTCAAATCGATGGGGAATCGAGCTTTTAAAGCAAATACTATCTCCTTCTTTTAGATGATAGGTTTCACCAGCTAAATGAACACACAATTCCCCAGCAATAACAAATCCACACTCTTCACCTTCATGAGAGATTAAATCATTGTCCACTTTTTCACCCGGCTCTATTTCCACTAAAAGAAACTCAATGTCACCTTGAAGGTTTGGTGAAAGTAGTTGATACTTTATTTTAGAATTTGGTAACTGAATAATCTTTCGCTCATTGGAACGCACTACTACTTTAGAGTATTCTGATTCAAAAAAGGTGTGGATCGGTACATTAAGACCCTGACACAACTTCCAGAAAGTTCCTAAAGTCGGATCGACAAGCCCCCTTTCAATCTGAGATATTAAACTGGCGCTTACCCCCGATAAATTGGCAAAATTTTGAATGGTTAATCCCATTCTTTTTCGCAACTCTCTTAATTTTTCACCCTTTAACCTCATTGACACATTACCCCCAGATAATGACAGGCCGTCTGATGATCATCACCTGATGGTTTAAGATATGGTTTTTTAACTTTACAACGATAGTCTGCTAATTTTTTTGCATCCCCGGAATCGAAGAGAGTAATTTTTTTGTATATGGATGTTTGGGAGATTCAAATATATCTTTTGTTGTTCCAATTTCTACTATATTGCCTTTATATAAAACTCCCACCCGATTACACATATATCGGATAACAGACATGTTATGGGATATAAAAAGATATGTTAATCCCTTCTCTTGTTGCAGGTCTTTTAACAGGTTCAATACTTGAGCTTGTACCGAAACATCAAGGGCAGAAGTAGGCTCATCTAACAATATAAATTCCGGGTCGGTAATCAAAGCTCTGGCAATTGCGATCCTTTGCCTCTGGCCCCCGGAAAATTCATGGGGATTACGATCTAAATGTTCTTCCTGCAAACCTACCCTTTTCATCAAATTCACCAGATTTTCTTCCTTGCTTTTATACTTCTTTATACTTGATGGCAGGATAAACAGAGGCTCAGTTATAATTTTTCTGACTGTCATTCTTGGGTCAAGAGAGGATTGGGGATCCTGAAACACAATTTGCATTTTGCCATGCTCTTTACGGTTGTATTTACCCCTTTCCCATAATGATTGGTTTTGAAACTTAATTTTCCCATCCGCCGGAGCATGAATACCAATAATCATATTAGCAATCGTTGTTTTCCCGGACCCCGACTCTCCCACAAGTCCAAAAGTTTCTCCTTTTTTTAATTTAAAAGAAACATTATTCACAGCCTGAAAATTACCAAATACTTTACTGATATTTTGAATTTGCAATAAAGTCTCCACTAACGGCTCACCTCCCAGCAGTGAACCATTTGTGTTTCAGACAATGACAGTTGGGGTGGTGCTTTTATAAAGCACTCATCTTTACTGAGCGGACAGCGCGAACTAAAAATACATCCGGGCAGGTGTTGTTTTAAATCAGGTACTTCCCCTTCTATCTCTTGTAGTCTTTCTCCCGGATTAACCTGATCAGGTAATGCGCGCAATAACAAGTTCGTGTATGGATGTTTTGGGTTATCCAATATTTCTTTCGTTGTACCTTTTTCTAAAATTTTACCCGCATACATTACACATACATTATCGCTTACTTCTCTAACAACCCCAAGGTCGTGAGTAATTAAAATAACCGCTATATTGTATTTTTGTGTTAACTCCTTCATTAAAGTTAATATTTCTGCCTGAATGGTTACATCAAGAGCAGTGGTCGGCTCATCTGCAATTAATAATTCAGGAGGGGCCGACATGGCCAAAGCAATAACAATTCTTTGCCTCATTCCCCCTGATAATTCATGTGGGTATTTTTGGGCAATGAGTTCCGGTTCTTCAAAATGTACATCCTTTAACATCTCCAACATAATTGGATGAGATTCTTTTTTCGTTAACTTGTGGTGACGCTTGATGACGTTAGTCAACTGATCCCCAATTCTCATGGTTGGATGTAAAGCTGTCATAGGTTCCTGAAAGACCATACCTATTCGTTTGCCCCTATATTTTTGAATCTCTTTGGTTGATAGCTTTGTTAAATCCGTACCATCAAACACAATGTTACCCTGTTCAATTTTTGCATTCTTATCCAGAAGCCCTAATATTGATAACGCGGTTACTGATTTTCCGGACCCCGACTCTCCTACTATGGCCAAAATTTCTCCCCTGTCGACCGATAGGGACACCCGGTCCAATACGTGAACTGATCCTTGAAAAGTTTGAAAAGATACCGATAATTGCTTAATATCCAGTAACATGTTCCCCTACCCCTATCTTGCCGATTTTGGATCCAGAATATCTCTTAACCCGTCTCCGAGAAGATTAAACCCTACAACGGCCAAAAAAATCGCCAAGCCCGGGAAAGTAGGATACCACCATTGATCGATCATATGCTTAAAACCTGTGCTTATCATCGTACCCCACTCTGGTTGCGGTGGTTGTGCCCCGAGACCTAAGAAACCCAAAGTAGCTACAAGCAAGATTACATCCCCCAAGTCAAGGGTAGTCTGAATAATTACCGGCGTAATAGTATTCGGAATAATATGCCTGATAATAATATACCAATCAGGCAAACCAAACGTTTTCGCCGCTTTAACGTACAACCGTTCTCGAACGGACAATGCTTCACTGCGGGCCAGCCGCACGTAAACGGGAATTTTTACCACAGCGATTGCCAGCATTGCGTTAATCAGGTTTGGTCCAAGAGTTGCCGCTAAAGTCATAGCAAGTACCAGGGTTGGGAAAGACAAAATGATATCCATAATTCTCATAATAATCTGATCCACTGTACCACCCCAATAGCCGGAAACAGCACCGATGGAGGAACCAATGAGCCCTGCAATAACGACTGCAGTAATTCCCACTCCCAGAGATAATCTTGCTCCATAAATAACCCTCGTTAAAATATCGCGTCCTACTTCATCAGTACCAAACGGATGTTTAACAGACGGGGCTTCCAACCGGTCCAAAATATTTATTTTTACAGGGTCACTGGGGGCTATACAAGGAGCAAAAATCGCAATAACGGTAAGGGCTGTAACCAGTAAAATTCCCACCAGCGTCATGGGGTTTTTCTGAAGTTTATACCATAACAATGATTTTCTTTGGACGGAAACAGGTTCAAAAACTGGTTTTTCAACTTGCATCTCCATTATTTGTCCCCCCCTATTCCCTAACCTGTGGATCCAATACCATGTAAAGAAGGTCTACGATCAGATTAATTATGACATATCCAATTGCAATAATTAGCGTAAATCCCATAATAGATGGGAAGTCAAGAAAAGCAATGGAATCTACCACGTATTTCCCCATTCCGGGCCATGCAAATATAGTTTCCGTTACAACAGCCCCACCCAAAAGTGATCCAAATGACAGACCTACAACAGTTACCGTTGGTTTCAGAGCATTCCGCAACCCATAAAAAATAATGAGATACCATTCCTCAATCCCGTTGGCCCGGGCTGTCCGGATATATTCCTGATTCAGCACCTCAAGCATGCTGGCCCGCACTTGTCTTGTAATCGTAGCCAGTTGTACATAAGATAAAGTAATTGCCGGTAAAATGAGATGCCATAGACTATCTTTAAAGATTTTCCAATTTCCCGTAAGCAAACTATCTATTGTATAAAGACCTGTAATTGTTCTGTTTATTTCTAACCCGATGGACAGGCGACCGGACGCAGGTAGCCAGCCCAGCTGAGCATAAAAGATGATAATGGCAACAATTCCACTCCAAAATACAGGAATCGAAACCCCTCCGATGGAAAACACTCTTCCTATATGATCCAAGATGGTATTTTGTTTCACTGCGCTGATAACCCCTAAAGGAATTCCTATAAGAAGAGCAATTATAAAGGCATATAAAGCCAGTTCCAACGTTGCAGGAAAAAATGCAGCCAAATCAGAAATGACGGGTTGCTGTGTTCGAATTGACGTTCCCAAATCTCCGGATAAAAGCCCCCTTATGTAAAGGAGGTACTGGGCCCAGACCGGCTGGTCCAGGCCCAAGTCTTCCCGTACTTTCTGCAGGGTCTCTTCGGAGGCCCTTTGTCCCACCATCATCCTGGCCGGATCACCGGGAATAACGTGAGACATCACGAACGTAATCAGCGTGACCCCAAACAGAACCAAAACCAATAGGGAAAGTCTTTTAACAATAATCCGCTTCAATGTTATACCATCCTTTTTTTACTTGGACATTTCTGCCAAGTTATAAATCCCTTCTAACATCGGGTTGTATACAAACCCTTTTATTTTACTACTCATTGGTAAAATGAAGTCTTTCTGGTAAAGGTAAATATATGGCGCTTCCTCTACCACTATTTTCTGTGCTTCTTTATAAAGCTTTTCACGCTCTGCCTGGTCATTGATGCTCGCTGCCTGACGAATCAACCGATCCACTTCACTATTTACATAAAAAGCCCGGTTACCAGCAAGACCATGGTTTTCAGAATCAAACCAATAGTTCATAAACATGTACGGATCGCCGAAGTCCGGACTCCAGACCCCCATGGCCAAATCAAATTCACCCTTATCCAACATTTCTCTCATCGTTGCATAAGCAACCTTGTTTAATTTTACATCCACGCCAACTTCAGCTAAATTTGCCTGGGCAATTATCGCTTCCTGCTCCCAGTTTGGAAATCTGTCAGCATAAAGAAGGGTTAATTCCAAATTGTTTACTCCTGCTTCTTGCAACAGACTCTTGGCTTTGGCCGGATCGTAGTTATATTGATGCAGGGATTCATCGTGTCCCCATAATCCTTTAGGTACCGGTCCTTTCATCTGGGTGGCAAATCCTTGCATAACCTGATCGGTCATCGCCGAATAATCAACAGCATAACTTAATGCTTGGCGTACCTTTGGATTTTTAAGGGCAGCATTACCTTTGGTGGAATTAACATAAATATAATCCACAAATAAGCTTGGCTCCTGAATAATGGTAATGTTTTCTTTTCCTTTTAGCTCAACTATTTGATCTACCGGAATACCCTCTGCAATATCAATTTCACCTTTCTCCAGTTGCAATCTTGCTCCTGAAACATCTGCAACTAACTTAAAGTATATATTTTTGAAAGAAGGTTGCACTGTTACATGTGGGTTTACGGTTAGTTTAATATATTGCCCTTTCTTCCACTCCGCCAATTGATAAGGTCCGCTGCCCGCTGTATGGCTGGATAAATAGTTTTGAGCCTTATCACCGTTTTCTTCTTTTTCCATAACCTTGGGATTTACAATTCCTCCATAGTTGGCTGCCAATGTTGAAATAAAGGGAGGAAAAGGATTCTTTAAGGTAAATTTTACTGTATAGGGATCTATTACCTTAACTTCTTCGATTACTCCGTAAGTTTCGGATGGCCCCTTTTCAAGGGCTGATATGCGATCAAAGGTAAATTTTACTGCATCAGCGTTCACTTCTGATCCATCAGCAAATTTATGACCTTCTTCCAGGTAAAATGTCCAGGTCAAACCATCTTCACTAACTTCCCACTCTTTAGCCAACCCGGGTATCACTTTTGTGGAAGAACCATCGTACTCTACCAATCTTTCATAGGTTGGGTACGTAATTTTCCATGCCAAGTTATCCATGGAAACCCCGGGATCTAACGTTCCCATATCTGCACTTATGGCGACAATTAATGTTTCCGAGTCATTTTTCAACTGCATTTCCCCGGCTTTTTCTGTTGCAGAATTATTGTTACCACAAGCAACAAGGCTTAAAACCAAAAACATGGAGAATATTAGAAATATAAACTTTTTGTACATAAATCTACCTCCTATCTCAATGAATTGTTTACTAACCAGGAATGCTTATGACCATATTTGTTTTACCAATCTTAGAAAATTTCCGCTTGCCATTGTCTCTATCTCTTCCTTTAAATACCCCCTTTTTTGAAGATGTTTTAGCAACTTGGGAACACAAATAGCTGACTCAAGTCCAACTGTTTTTCTGTCCTCCAGATCATGCTTAAACGTTTCCAAATAATCAACAAAATCAAATCCGAAAGCAACATGCTCAATGCCGATAAGATTTGCTATGTAATCTATATGATCTATAAACCTTTCTAAACTGGGGTTAGCCGGGTCAACAAATTCCGGAATGGCATTTATACCTATTAATCCACCACGTGCTCCTATTATTTTTATCTGTTCATCAGTAAGATTTCTTGGATGGTCACAAAGTGCCCTGGCATTAGAATGACTACAGATGACGGGTTTCGATGTTTCTTGTATAACATCCCAAAAAGAAGTCTGATCGAGATGTGATAAATCAATAATGTATTTTTCTTTTTCCAGCCTTTTTATTACTTTTTTACCAAAGGAACTTAGTCCTAAAGGCGAAGCCTGTTTTGCTCCTGTACCGGAAGAAATCTTGTTAATTTCATTCCAACACAGAATGGCATGTCTAATATATAAAGAGTTTAAAAAAGCAATTATTTGATTAATACGTTCTTCCTCGTCCAGGCCGGCTACCGGCCATTGTTCCATAAATCGCAACCCTTCCAATCCTAAAATGATGGATATCTTCCCGTCCTGCCGGTCTGTTAAATCGTTTATATCTTTTATCAAACGGAACCGGCTGCTCTCTTGAAGATCTGCCTGAAATGCACCTAACAACTGAATAAATCTTTCAAATGCACTGTTTTGTTTTTCTCCTTCAACCCATAAAACCATGATTAAGCAGGTAATTCCTGCAGCCTTTAATCGCTTATAATGATATCTATCCAGAACTTGATTCTCACCTTTTTCTCTAAAAGAGACGATATGAGTAATAATGTCGGAATGAATATCTATTACTTGCATAACATACCTCTTTATCCAGACTTAAGAAATTCTATATTTTTAAAAATCTAATAGATAATTTAATATATTGAATCACCGATTAATAAAAAAACCTTTCTGAAAAGAGTATTAACACTTCAAAAGGTATCCCATGCCGGACACTTTTTTCTTGGATATCATCGTTATGCATTATATTGTAAAGAAATAATAATTTACTTAATATATTAAAATACATGGAAATAAAAAAAGCCTTTTGACGTCTACTGTTCAAAAGGCCCCTGCGCCCAGCATATTTTCCCGCCGTTGGGATAATATTTACTTGTATTTATATTGCATTTTAATACATTCCAAGGAAAAAGGCAAGACTTTACGTTAAAATATTCAATAACTCCACCGTGTGTACAACCCTGGCGGGGAGCGATGCATCTTTTATAGCGTGCTCCAGGTGCAGCATGCAAGCTGGGCATCCTGTGGCGATAATATCAGGCTGCATTACTTCCAGCGCCCTAATTTTGGGCTTCACAACCTCCCGGGAAAGGCGATAGTGCTCAAGGTTGAATGAACCCGCCGATCCGCAGCATCGCCCGGCATCCGCCGGCAGTTCCACAAACCGAGGTCCGGACACCATCTTTAACAGCGCGCGTGGGTACTCCTTGCCGCCGGGTGTCCTTTTCAGGTGGCAGGGGTCGTGGTAGGTAACGATACCCGCATCCTTGGTCGCCGGGGGCAGTTTAATATCCAGTACCTCCACCAGGAACCGCGAGATATCCATAACCTTTTCTTCCGCCCGGGCGAATGTACCGCCATCGTCGAAAAGCCTTGGGTACTCAAGCAATGTCCCCAGGCAGCTGGCGCAGTCAACAACAATGTAGTCCGGTTCACTCTGCGTAAAGCCGGCGATGTTGCGCCGGGCCAGTTCCCCCGCGGTATCGTAATCGCCGGCGGCCAGGGCGGGCAAACCGCAGCATCCCTGCTCCGGGATGGTCACTTCCACCCCGTTGCCGGTCAGTAAGTTTAAGACGCTGCGGCCGGTCCGGTGAAAAACGTAATTGGTCATACACCCTGTAAAGTAAGCCACCCTGAGCGTGCTTTTTTTCCCCCGGTTAACCCGGGGTACCAGCTTGCGAAACTCCCCGGCAGCGAGGCGGGGCAGCAGGGATTCCTTTACCGTCAGGCCGCCGGGCAACAGATTCAGTACCTTGCCGGCTCTAACCAGCCTCTGTATGCCGGACCGCTGGTAAAAACAGACCAACCTTGCCGCTGCGCTAAGCCGGCCGTCATTTTTCAGCAATTGCTGGAACACCGTCCGCTTTATCACGGGCAATCCCCTGGCCGCGACAAGATCCCGGCGGGCCTCGCGGACAAGGTGGTCCACCCGCACCTGGTTGGGACAATTGTCGCCGCAGTTGCCGCAGAGCAGGCAGGTGGAAAAGACCTCGGCCAGCTTGTCATTCCATTCCAAACGACCCTCGATAAGATGCTCCAACAGTTCTACCTTGCCCCTGGCCACCAGCGGCTCAACCCCCGTGGCCAGGTAAAGCGGGCAGTGGGCCTGGCAGGAGCCGCAACGGCTGCATCGATTTATCATTTGTTCCTGTGTTTCATTCAGTTTCATAATCACACCTGAAAGATTTTACCCGGGTTTAGCACGTTTCTTGGGTCCACAGCTTTTTTAATAGCCTTCATGTACTCAATGCCCCCGGCCCCGGCTTCCCACTCCAGATAAGGTTTCTTAAGCAAACCGACCCCGTGTTCACCGGACAGGGTGCCGCCCAGGTCCAGCGCCGCCCGGAAAATTTCCTGCACCGCCTTTTCAGCCTTCTCCATTTCAACCGGATCCCTTTTGTCCACCAGGATGTTGGGGTGCAGATTGCCGTCCCCGGCGTGGCCGAACACGGGTAGGTGCAGGCCGTACTTCTCGCCGATTGATTTCAGCCTTTCCACCATCTCGGGGATTTTGCTCCTGGGCACGGTGGCGTCTTCAGAAATCTTGGTGGGCTTAATCTGCACAATGGCCGTGGATACGGCCCTCCTGGCCTTCCACAACCGCTCCCGCTCGGCGGCATCGGTGGCTGTCTGCAGTGCCCGGCAGCTGTTTTGCCGGCATGCGTCCTCGACCAGTTTCATCTCTTCCGCCACCTGTGCCGGCAAGCCGTCCACCTCGATAAGCAATATGGCGCCGGCGTCCATCGGCAGGCCCAGCCTGAGGTAATTTTCCACGCACCGGATGGTGATCCGGTCCATCAGTTCCAACGTTGCCGGGATAATGCCGCGCCGGATCATGGCAGTAACGGTGCTGGCCGCATCCTCCACCCTGTTATACACGGCCAACGCCGTTTGTACGGCCCGGGGCTTCGGCACCAGGCGAAGAGTTATCCTGGTGATGATGCCCAGGGTACCCTCGCTGCCGGTCAACAACCCGGTAAGGTCGTACCCGGTGACGTTTTTCACCGTCCTGCCCCCGGTATTAATAATCTCGCCGGTGGGGGTAACCACTTCCAACCCCAGCACGTAGTCCCTGGTGACACCGTATTTGAACGCCCTGGGACCGCCGGCGTTTTCGGCCACGTTTCCCCCGATGGTACATGTCTGCAGGCTGGAAGGGTCCGGCGGGTAAAACAGGCCTTCCTTTTCCACCGCCCGGTGCAGGCGGCCGGTGACAACCCCCGGTTCCACCACGGCCAGCAGGTCATCCCGGCTTATCTCCAGGATCCTGTTCATCCGGGAAAGCACCATCGCCAAACCCTGCTCCGCAGGCACCGAACCTCCGCTGAGGCCTGTTCCCGCCCCCCGGGGAAAGATGGGAAAACCCTTTTCATTGGCCAGCCTGACAATCTCGGCAACCTCCCGGGCGTTACCGGGCAAAACAACCAATGCCGGGATGCCGCGCCGGGCGGTACCGTCATAGGAGTAGCATATTCTCTCCTCGGGGGATTCCAGGACATACTCAGATCCGACAACGCTTTTTATTTTTTTTACCGTATCTTTATCCATGCCGGTTTTCTCCATCCGTCGCTAAATATTCACATCTTAATGTAAAATACTCGGCCAACACCTAAAATTCCTTGTTGAACAATCTCTCCAACCTTTCCCGGGGAACGTCGAAACACAAGTTGCCCGGCCCGATTTTCTCGTGCCGGAAAAAATCAGGCAGGTCGTTGGCGGTTGACGGTATTCCCGCCCGCCTGTTAAACTCCGTTTCGTCCGCTATTAACTGTTCCGCCATCCCAACCAGGTCGTCAAAGCTTAAGCTGCGACCGTATTTTGCGCCCAACAACCCGGCGACAACATGCATATTCTCCGGCGTTTCTCCCGTTGCGGACGTAACCACACCGGCTACTTCCCTGATTATTTCCAGCAGCTCCCTTTCCGCGGCGGTTTCGCCCTTTACCGTGTTATGCGGACAATAGGGCGGCGCGAAAAAGAGCACCACCACGGGCCGGGTATCCAGGCTGAGTTTTCTTACCTCTTCCACCACCCGCAGGCACACGACCCTGGTATCGGTCCCACGGGACAGCAAGTCATCCACCAGTGACTTGATGCGCACGTCCAACTGGCCGCCCAGGCGTTCCCTTACCTCGTTGTAAAGTTCCTCGTAAGTTATAACCCTGGGCTCCCATTCCAGGGGCTTGAATACCAGCCCCGCTTTGCCGCAATAATCGGTGTACTGCCGGTTCAGGTATTGTATTACATTGGAGAAGGCTGTTTCTGCCTTACCCTTTAATAAATTGACAACCTGGTCCATCTTTTTCCTTTAATTTGTGTATATATTCCCTGTACAAAGCCTCGGCATACTTTTCTCTGGCTGAACCGGGTATATAATTGCCGGCAGCGGCCCTTTGCAGCAGTTCGTTCTTAGCTTTCTCTTCAGAAAGCAGCTCCATCAAGCTCACCTCGGCCATAATAAGGTCCAACCCCAGTATGCCCACCGTGCCGGTATCCAATTTAATATTATATACTCTCGGTGCGCTGGGGTCACAGCATTTAGCCAACCTCATAGCCCCCCCTCTCAAATAATATTCATATAAAAATGAATTTATATATTGTGTCAAAAAAATAACACATAATAACTTGCTTATATAATAATTATCTATCACCTTTCATGTCAACAGCTTTTTTATTAAATATCTGTTAGCTTTTAAATAACTTTTACGGGCAGAGAACCAACTGTCTGGACCAGAGACACTCGGCGCAGGACGGGCTGTTGCCCCAGCAATCACCGTCATTGTTATCCACATAAGAGCAGCCGTCCAGGAACTTGCAATCGGTACAGGATGGAAAATGGAAATTATTAACGGCCAGCCGAAAGTTAATGTAAATAGGTTCTGTCCATATTTGGTCCAGTTTTTTTTCAGTTACATTACCCAGGTAAAAAGGATACATTTCCTTAATACGGCCATATATATAGCAGTTGTACGAATGCATCAGTGCATAACAGGGCGAAACAAAACCCATGTGGTTGACGACCATTGCCTTGTCCTCGACGAATTTAATTTTATTAAGTATATTTTCCATAGCCTTGGCCCATCTGAGCACCATCGGCATACTTTCCGTTTCTTTAAAGGATTCGGTGAACAGAAGGGCTCTCTCAATATTTACGCGAGGAGGCCTGGACCTGAAGTTGGCCAGCAATTTGTTTACCCTTTTTCTTTGGTTTCTCCCCTCTTCCGTGGTCAATTCCTCGGTAAGTTGTCCCTTGATTATTCTCTCTTCTTGTGGTGTAAGCACTTTCACCGCTGCTTGCACTTATTACCCCTCCTTTTTATTTATTTAATGCTTCGGAATGTTTTAATAAAAAACAAAAGCCCAGTATGCCAATTCTTGACATACTGGGCCTGTTACCTATTTTAAGGACACCAAGTTTAAAGCTCGTTGTCAGTAGGTTACCCAGATATTAATCAATATCAGATTTTATATAAAATATTAATAATTCAACTTTCGCACTAGAAAAATGCCCTCAAACCCTTGGTAAATCTGAAATCTAACAACAAAAACACCCCTCAATCTGGTAAAATAG